>NZ_JAWOWE010000007.1:0-256474 GCF_033340275.1 Vibrio sp. 1402 | reverse complement strand
AATATAATTTCCGTGCTTGCATGCTCATGATGTTCCCCTAATTATCTTTAATCAAAAAAGGTAAATATTGAAAAGATCAATTGTTATGTTATAACATTTTCTTTTTTGGGGCTCTACAATTTGTTGTTTAAAGAATTGATCTCACAACCAGTAGTCTCCTATTGAGAGAGAGTAAACGTTGATTTCTTCACAAGCGCTGTCTGACTTGACTCTACATGGGGTGGGACTGTGTCAATATGTCCGTGAACTAGAGCGAAATCGTAACGATTACTAGGTCTCATAGCCCTAGAAAATCAACGTTATTAAAACCTTTACCTGACCTTTTTAACGCTTGGGAGGAAGATATATGAGCATTGATGTAGTTGAGAACCCGCTTCGTGTCCAAACAACATCATCGTTGGCGATATCGACATCAGCGAACATACTTAGCGACATCTACAAACCAGAGCACAATATTGCCATATGGCAGCGAACGCTCTCGAAAGAGTTGACGAAGGACATTAATCTGATGCTGGCACAGGAGCCTAGATTGGCACTGGTACAAAGTGTCACGCCAGATGATGCTGCACAATGGGTACGAAGCAAGTTAGAGGGCTATGCGTGTGCTGATGCGCTGAGTGAAGATGTTGCTTTAATCGTCGATATGTTCTGCTGTTTGTTTGAGGTTAAAGAAGCAGGTTTGAGGCTAACTCGCCTAGACAGCCCGATGTGCCCGAAATTTCACTTTGATCGTGTGCCTTGCAGACTTGTCATAACTTATACCGGCCGAGCGACCGAATGGTTAACCAACGATACCATTGATCGCACTAAACTCGGTGCCGGTAGTCTTGGTCAACCTGATCACCTATCGGGATTATACGACTCTGAAAGTGCAATACGACGAATGCAGCCTGGCGATGTTGCCCTGCTCAAAGGAAGTGGTTGGGAAGGCAATGAAGCCACTGGACTTATACATCGCTCTCCACATGTTGCAGACAATGAACGTCGCTTACTACTCACATTGGATTTCATCTAGAGATATGAGAAAGCTCAAAACGGTAGATGACGTCATGAAGCAGGTAGAGAAAATCTGCCTGCTGCGAGGTAAACAACTCACTACTAAACGGAAATTGATACTGACTTCACTGCTATATGCGGAGAAGCCGCTTTCTGCCTACGAACTAGTTGACTACTGCAATCACAACTTTTCTCAAAACATTCAAGCGATGTCGGTTTATCGAATACTCGATTTCCTTGAAGCAGAGCACTTTGTCCATAAGCTCAATACATCTAGTAAATACGTCGTTTGTTCTCAAATCGCGTGCGATCAGGAGCATGGCGTTCCACAGTTTTTGATTTGCTCTCAGTGTGGAAAGGTTAGTGAAATAGCGGTTGAAGCCAATGTTATTTCTAGCGTATGTGCGAAAGCCATACAAGAAGGCTTCACCGTTCTTAGCCCACAATTTGAGATTTCCTGTGTTTGCGATGAATGCGCAAAGCGCCCCCTATGAGGCGGACACACGATCTCCCCTTATAGCTTCACAAGGTGACCGAGTATTGGCCACCTTTTCAAATTATCTAAAAGAATGAATTATGTCAGCAACATTGATTAAAAACGCTCGGGTGGTCAACGAAAGAGCCATTACCGAAACAGATTTACGTATTGTTGATCTAAGAATTGACAAGATTGCTACTAATATATCCGTACAACACGGAGATATTGTAATTGATGCTAAAGGGGCTTATTTACTGCCAGGCATGATTGACGATCAAGTGCATTTCCGAGAACCTGGGCTGACACATAAAGGCACAATTGCAAGCGAGTCGCGGGCAGCGGTAGCCGGCGGTATTACAAGCTACATGGAAATGCCCAATGTTAGTCCGGCTACAACGACTATTGACTCGTTAGAGCGCAAGTTCGCTCTCGCTAAAGAAAGCTCGTTTGCGAATTATTCTTTCTACCTCGGTGCAACCGAAGACAATCTTGAACAGATTAAACAACTTAACCCCAAACAACATTGTGGTGTGAAAGTATTTATGGGGGCATCAACAGGAAATTTGTTAGTCGAAGATCCGCAAGCGTTGGAGTCAATTTTTCGTGACTCTCCAGTACTCATTGTTACTCATTGTGAAAGTGGGACTGTTATTAAACAAAACCAGCAAAAGCAAAGGCTTAAGAAGCCAGGTTTCACTATCGAAGACCATCCCATTTTGCGTGACGAAGAGGCCTGTTACGCTTCATCTTCTTATGCGGTAGAACTTGCCAAAAAGTATCACAGCCAACTGCATGTGCTGCACATCACAACGGCGAAGGAGCTAGCACTTTTTGACGAGGGAGACATTCGAGATAAATCAATCACCGCGGAGGCTTGTGTTCACCATCTTTGGTTCAGCAACAAAGATTATGGCGCTCTTGGTAATTTGATCAAATGTAATCCTTCAATCAAGTTTCCTAGTGACCGCGATGCGTTGTTAAAAGCGTTAAATACGGGGCAAATAGATATCATTGCAACAGATCACGCTCCTCACACTTGGCAAGAAAAACAAGTGCCTTACGAGCAGGCTCCAGCCGGACTGCCGTTAGTTCAGCATGCGTTACTTACTCTCTTCGAGCATGTCCGTTTAGGTCATATGAGTTTGACTCAAGTAGTCGAAAAAACTGCGCACAACCCGGCCATTCGCTATGGCATTCAAGGCCGAGGTTTTATTCGTGAAGGTTACTACGCCGATTTGGTGTTGGTTGATGCTCATACCCCAACACGAGTTAGCAACGAAAACAGTTTATATCACTGTGGTTGGTCGCCTTTTGCTGGACATGAATTTTCAGCTCAAATTCAAAAGACTTGGGTTAATGGCGCGCTAGTTTATGCCAATAACAAAGTCATCGATAAACCAGCTGGAGCGATGCGTTTATCCTTCAATCGTTAAGTCGCTGACCGCAAAGAAAGAGCCATAAACAAACTGGAAGCATTATGTTAAGAAGAAACCCAACGGGCCATATGCCACAGGTGTCCTCAACAGCCTTTATCGATCCAACCGCTATTATCTGTGGCAAAGTCATTATTGAGGATAACGTTTTTATTGGACCCTATGCTGTTATTCGAGCTGACGAAGTTAATAACCATGGAGACATGGAAGCTATCGTCATCAAACGTGACACCAATATCCAAGATGGTGTCGTAATTCACTCTAAGGCAGGGGCTGCGGTGACCATTGGTGAGCGCTCATCCATTGCTCATCGTTCGATTATTCATGGTCCTTGCCAGGTTTGTGATGATGTTTTCATTGGCTTCAACTCCGTCGTGTTCAATAGCGTCATCGGTGAGAGGTGTGTTATTCGTCATAACTGTGTCGTCGATGGCCTCGATTTACCCGCTTATTTCCATGTACCACCGATGACCAATATTGGTGTCGGTTTTGATTTAGAGAGTATCTCTAAAGTGCCGCCAGAATATTCAGCTTTTTCCGAATCCGTCGTTTCTGCCAACCATGAACTAGTCCAAGGCTACCGGAGAATTGCCAATGAACTTTAATAAGCCACTGATTTCGCGAGTGCCGACTAACATCATCACTGGCTTTCTCGGGGTGGGGAAAACATCGGCAATAATGCACTTATTGACCCATAAACCGAGTCATGAACGTTGGGCTGTATTGGTCAATGAATTTGGCGAAGTTGGTATTGATGGCAGCTTGTTACAAGGCCAAAAAAAACAACAAGACCAAGTGTTTATTCGAGAGGTCTCCGGGGGATGTATGTGCTGTGCAGCAGGTCTTCCGATGCAAATCGCCTTAAATCAATTATTGTCTGAAGCAAGGCCAGATCGATTGTTGATTGAGCCTACAGGCCTTGGTCATCCTAAAGAAGTACTGCAAGTGCTATCGACCGAGTATTATCGTCAAATTCTCGCTTTGCAAAAAAACATTACTTTAGTCGATGCACGTAAACTATCGGATCCTAAGTACACTGAGCATGAAACGTTTAACCAGCAAATCACTATCGCAGATACAGTGGTAGGTAATAAGCGCGATCTCTATCAAGATGAAGATGAGCAAAAGCTGACGGCTTATATAGCAAAGCTCGGTCTGCGGGAAACAAAAGTGATTTTCGCTGAACATGGCGCTATCCCTTTTCATGAATGTGAGGGAGCGACTCGTATTGACGTGCAAAAAACGCCCTCTGTTCTTTATCGTGAAAGAGAGAAAAAGTCACTTGTTCCTGAGTTGCCTATGCCTGAGAGCGGCATTCTAAAAGCAACCAATCAGGGGGAAGGTTTCTACAGTATCGGTTGGCGTATATCCGCTGAAAACGTGTTCGATCATCAAAAGCTGAGATTATTGCTGCTCGACCTCAAGGTCGAACGAATGAAAGCGGTTTTTATCACGGGAAGCGGTATTTTTGGTTACAATCTAACATCAGATGGACTCACAGAATTTGAACTAGACGAGTGTTCAGAAAGCCGCCTAGAACTGATCTCTTCCGGTCTAGATGACCAATTTGAAGATAGATTATTTCGATGTTTGGAGAAGGCATCATGATAGAAAAGAGAAAACTCTCCTTTTAACCATAATGTCTTACCTCCTTAAAATTCTAGTGGGGTTTCTTTTAAAGCTGAGCTTAGGGCACTTATGCTGCCGTATTAGGGTGGGGTTAGTACCCGTATTTTCTGCCTATGCGGTTCAGGCACAGTTTTATTCATGGGGTGAGGTATCCACGTTACACGTGGCCTAATTACTTGCTTTAAGTTACACGGAAGAAACACGTCTTTTTTTAGCGAGGGCCATTGCTATATTTGCGGTACTGTAGGCGCTCTCATTGATAAAGTGCGGGTAAATTTCCCCTTTGCCATTCCAATGGATATCATAACCAGCGAAAGTCGCTAATAAAGGTGCTCCTGGTTTGACCGCCTCAAAATCTCTGCCACAAATAGTAGGGTGTACTAGTGCTTGCCGCATACCCTCTTGATCAAGTGGAACCCTGATTTCTTCGGTGTAAAAAAACGCCTCATAATCGCTCAGTAAGCCTATTTGGTTGAGGTTGTGCTTTTCAACATAGTCCAATACTGCGGTAAGCATCTGTTTCATCAACTCCAACGTACTGTACTCTAGCGCACCATGTGCTTGCGCCCCGACCTCAATCATTATTCCATATTGCCCAGCAGTACAAAGGTAAGGTTGCTCTTGCCATTCTTTTCGCTCTTCGAAAAGGACATGTGCTGATGGCATTCGTTGTTTGACGTACGCGCCCAGTTTCCGATAAAACACATCGTTAGAAAGCAAAATCAACGTCGCTCCCATATTGCTTGTTGTATTGTGCAGGTCAACAATCAACAGTTTTTCTTGGTTTGCATATTTCTCGATAAATTGATGTGCAATCTTGCTTTCATGCAAATCAGGACAATGATTGCTATTCATTGCTGAGAACTCGCGATTTAAGTCTGTATCGATGTATCGGACGTTGTGTTTTACTGCTTCGGAGTTTGCGATGATCGAGCAGGCTGAAAAGGTTGATCTATTGACAGAGTAACGTTTTTCTTTGATTAGTTTATGTAAATAAATACTAGAAAGTTCGTTTCCGTGTGTTCCTGCAACGATAAGTGCTGAATTGAATGTGTTCATTATTGAGCCTTCTCAAAGAGAATGGGTTGAATGACTGGTCTTCTCTTAGCCAATCCAGTGAACTGAATAAACGTTTACTAAACTGAGTAAAAATAATCCTAGATATGTTATAACATAACAATCGTTGTTATTGATACTTAGTTTCTCATGAGTCAGTTTAAATTTATTGCTTTAATCGTTGCTGTGTTTTGTTTTTCGGTCGCTTTGCTTCTACCTACAGAGGATGAGCCAAATCAAGATAGTCACAGCACTCAACTGAATCAAAGCAGTGATTCGTCACCACCTCCATCATCAAAGATAGTGGTTCCCTCAGATAGCAGTTTGACTCCGTTGCCTAAACCTAAACCTAAACCTAAACAAATACACTACATAGTTAAAGTGGGAGATACGCTCAGTGGTATCTTCGCTCAATTGGGTCTCCCTTACGGTATTTTGCAGCAAATTCTCTCAGTTGATCTTGATCACCTCCAGCTAGATATGATTAAGCCCGGAGAAGAGCTTGAATTAGTGATGGATGACATGGGGCAATTGAGTCGACTAATTTATCATATGAGCCTTGTAGAGAAGGCTATCTACACTAGAGAAAACGATGGCTCCTTCTCTTACGAATTTCAGGAAATTTCAGGGGAATGGCGTGAAACCTTATTTTCGGGAGAAATCAAAGGGAGTTTTTCAGTCTCGGCACATCGAGTTGGATTGACATCAGGCCACGTCGCAAATATTACGCAGGTGATGAAAGATAAGATTGATTTTGCGCGATCTCTTAGAGCCGGTGACCGTTTCGATATATTAGTGAAACAGCAATATTTAGGTGAACACAAAACTGGCAATAGTGAGATTAAGGCTATTTCTTTTAACTTAGCGAAGGGCGAAGTCGCTGCATTTCTAGCCGAGGATGGACGGTTCTATGATAGAGCTGGTAACAGTTTGGAGCGAGCGTTTAACCGTTATCCTGTCGATAGGGCATACCGCCGAATCACCTCTGGGTTTAACCCTAAGCGTAAACACCCAGTGACGGGAAGAGTCACCCCGCATAACGGAACGGATTTCGCGACACCAATCGGTGCGCCAGTTTATTCTACTGGGGATGGAAAAGTAATTGCGGTCCGCAAGCACCCTTATGCCGGTAATTATTTAGTGATTGAACATAACAGTGTGTACAAAACTCGTTACCTACACTTGAATAAAATCTTGGTTAAAAAAGGTCAAGTTATAAAGCGTGGGCAAAAAATAGCCCTCTCTGGGAATACTGGTCGTTCAACCGGACCACATTTACATTTTGAAGTTTTAGTTCGTAATCGTCCGGTTGATGCAATGAAAGCCGACTTACCTATCGCGAAGTCGCTTCCTAACATCCAGAAACCTTCATTTTTGGCGCGAGTATCAGAGTTTGATTATCTAGTAGAAACGAAAAACTGAGTCCCGACAATTTGTTAGGGCTCAGTTATGCTATTTTGTGTTGTGAGGTTGGAGCAATAGGTGAGTCTCAATATGTGTTCCTAGAAGAATAATGACTGCGATTTTTTCTTTTACGTGCGTCCACATCCGCAACATCGGACGCTTTGCAACAACCTCCGCCTTTGATCGGCCTACGTGAAAATATCACACCAATTGCGAGCATCGCAATACAACTTAGGAAAATAAGAACGGTAAGAACTAAAGTCATAACACCACCTCCTATAAATCGCTGTATTGTCATCTTTCTCCAATTTTATAAACAAAGCAATGGTCGTTTTGTAACCACTTATTATTTTTATCAATAGTCAGACCTTTGCTGGTGATGAAACGTGATGAGAAACGAAGGAGAGTTCTGAGAAATCAGCCCCTGTGATCTTTACCGATTCTTAAGTTTTGCGTCTAAGACAGCAATTGGATTCCTTCTATAACTCACTAAGTTGTTATGTTATAACATGCGTTCATCCAGAGTTTGTAGGTCAAAAGTATGCCATCAATTCCAGTCACCATTTTGCATGGGTTTCTCGGGTCCGGGAAAACCACGTTTTTACGCAACATTCTTCAACAAGCCGATTCTTCTGGTATTGATCTGTCCGTTATTGTTAATGACATGAGTGAGTTAGACGTCGATGGCGTGCTTATCTTAAATACCGATGCGGTGAGTGAAGAGCAGGGCAACTTTGTTACGATCAGTGGAGACAGCATCAGCAGCCTGAGTGGTGTAAAGCAGCTCGATAAAGCCCTTAAAAAGCTCTGCGCAGAAAAATCGCCAGAATGGGTTGTGATTGAAACGTCGGGCAGTAGTCATCCTTTACCTTTGGTCGAGTACTTCAAAAGTAACGCACAATTCGCACTCAAAGACGTAATTACGTTGGTGGATGCGACTTGGTTGCGAGATGACTATCGACAAGGTTCTGCCTTAATCCCTAAGTGGCAGGAGAACGTGCAGCAGGGTGTTCGCGGCGTTGAAAACTTGTTGGTAGAGCAAATCATGTTCTCAAACCGTATCATGCTCACCAAGACGGACAAAGTGGACGACAATACCGTTCGCAACATCGCGCAGGCGATTCACCCGCTTAACGTTTACACCGAGATAATCAAAACGTCGTGGGGAAACTTGGATATCCGCATGTTGAAAGGTGAGCAAGACTACAATTTCTTCCTTGTTGAGCAGTTAATCGCAGAACTTCGTGAGACGGTGAATGAGCCGTTGAATCTCTCTGATAAAGACGAACAAAGCCTTGTCGCGAAAGTGATCAAAGATGATCGACCTTTTCATCCTGCGCGTTTGTGGAATACCTGCCACCAGTATTTAACTAAAGGTGTGTTCCGCAGTAAAGGGTTCTTTTGGTTTCCAACTCGAGACGATGTTTCACTGCTTTGGAGCCAAGCGAATGGCAATGTGGGGCTTGAAATTACAGGCTTTTGGCGCGCTTCGGTAATCAATGACGAATCGCAAAACTTCACTGAGGAACATCGTCAAATCCTGCAAGATAAGATAGACAGTGTTGAAAGCCGCTTTGGTGATCGTCGTTGTCGCTTAACGGTGATTGGGCAGGAAAACGAAGTCGATGCGTTTATTGATGCGCTGGAAAACTGCTTTTTAACGGAAGGGGAATTGGAGCAATGGCAACAAGGGGCAACATTTGAAGATCCTTGGCCAAAGAAAATAGCTAAGTTGAGCCAGAAGAAGACGGTTTGAATGCGCTGGTGAGGATTCCCTCGCTGCATGCTTGAATCTCAGCTTGTTCCAAGACGGACTTGCTGCGTTGGTTCTATATAACAAAATTGGCTCAGTGTAACTAAAAAGCCTCCCGAATGGTGGGAGGCTTTTTTGAATCTCAGTCGTTTACTGTTCCCATTCAGGGAAAGGGTCTTCCAGAGATAACCAATAGTCGAGCCCTTGCTCCATCTCATCTTCTGTTAACAAGCATTCGTTAAGACGAGCAATCAATTTCTGTTGCTCTAATCCCTGACCAATAAACACCAATTCTTGTCGCATATCGCCGTATGGTTCTTGCCAAATGTCGTTTATAGCATCTAGGTAATCTTGATCCGTCGGCCACTCCTCCTTCGGAATCGCTTTCCAAAACATACCCGCAACACCATAACGTGCGATGCCTCCCGCTTGGCTCCATTGACCGACAAACTCAGGTCTGGTCGCTAGCCAAAAGTAACCCTTGGAACGAATCAGTTTGCCGTAATCTTTCGCATTGTGGAGGAAGTCATAAAACTTCTCTGGATGGAAAGGGCGTCTCGCATGATAAGCAAAGCTAGAAATGCCGTATTCTTCGGTTTCAGGTATGTGTTCGCCTCGCATTTCCTTCAACCAACCTGGGGCTTGTTGTGCCTTTTCAAAACTGAAGCTTTGTGTGTCGAGTACCGCATCAAGGTCTACTTCACCATTTGAGATCGGAAGGATGGTGGCGGATGTATTGAGAGTTCTAAGAATCGCAAGAAGCCTTTCGATTTCTGATTTCTCAGCGAGGTCGGTTTTACTTATCAAGATAACGTCAGCGAACTCGACTTGATCAACGAGCAAGTCGGCGACGCTGCGTTCATCGTCTTCACCTAAGGATTCGGCGGTCTCTGTTAAGAACTTAGCTTCATCGTAATCACGCAGAAAGTTAATCGCATCAACCACCGTAACCATGGTGTCTAAACGTGCAACGTCTGAAAGTGATAGCCCGTTTTCATCAGCAAACGTAAAAGTCTCTGCAACGGGAAGTGGCTCGGCGATGCCAGTGGACTCGATAACTAAGTAATCGAATCTGCCTTCTTGCGCGAGTTTAGTGACTTCTTCAAGCAGATCTTCACGCAGGGTACAACAGATGCAACCGTTACTCATTTCAACCAACTTTTCTTCACTGTGGTTGAGAGAAACTTCATTCTGAACGGTCGCTGCATCGATGTTGACTTCGCTCATGTCGTTGACGATGACCGCGACTTTTCTGCCTTGTCTATTGTTAAGAATATGACTTAAAACGGTTGTTTTTCCTGCGCCTAGAAAGCCGGACAAAACCGTAACAGGGAGTTTCTGGGTGTTCATGCTCATGCTCTTTATAGTGTAATGTTATAATATAACAATTAATATAGTCGGTGATCTTAACTCTGGCATCAAGCAGTTTGTGACTGTGTCGAGTACTGCACCTTGTTGGTGCATTCATTCGTCGTTAAGTTATACAGATTCAGATGTACGGAATTTAGAGAGCGAACTCTTATCTCGGTGTGGAGGTTCTATGAACGAAGAGAAAAAGCATGTCATGACAGAAGAAGAAATTCTTGCAGCGCCCGAGGCGGATTATATGAATGAAGCTCAGCTCGCATTTTTTGAAAACCGATTATTTGAGCGTTATGAATCGACGTTAGCGCATATTGAACGCGCGAAAGAAGAGATGATTGCGCCAATGGAATTCAGTGACGAAAGCGATAGGGCGTCCAGTGAGGAGCAATCTGCAATCGCATTAAGAATCATAGATAGAGAGCAAAAGTTGTTACCTAAGATTCAACAATCGTTGGCTCGCTTGCGCACAGGGGAGTATGGCTATTGTTTAGAGTCCGGAGAACCTATCGGCATTCCAAGGTTATTGGCACGACCTACTGCTGAATATAGTGCAGAAGTAAAAGCTCAAATGGAGTCAAAAGAGCACTGGTATAAACACTAAAGCCTCACTATCTTATGACGTCGATATTCTTCTCGTTCACTTGTTTTTTTGATGTTCTCTGAGAAGTCTAAAGCGATGGCGACTACCGTTAGGTATGGTAGTCATTACCTTTGAGATATTAATAGTTATCGATAGGATAGAAGTAAGTTCTGTATTGTAAATAACGCACCATTTTTGTTTTTCTGAATGAGCTCTCGCTATGTTAGCGTCAAACATTTTCTCTGCTACTTCAAGCTGATCTTCTATCCTTAAAGCTAAATTGGTACTGGAGAAAGTAGCATGATTGACTTTGTGGCAACTTTTATCTTTTTCTTTGCTGTCATCGATCCCATAGGTACTGTGCCCGTTTTTATCGCAGCCACAAAAAGCTATGAAGAAGTGGCAAAGCGTAAGGTCGCTCTTTTTGCGACTCTATTCTCAGCTGCTATCCTACTGTTTTTTGTTGTTGCTGGTGAAATCATACTTACAGCAATGCGTATTCCCTTGTCTGCGTTTCAAATCTCGGGCGGTATCGTATTGTTCTTGTTTGCTTTGACTATGATATTTGGTGAGAGTAAACCAGCAGAAGAAATCAGAACGCTCAATAGTCATCATGATACAGCAGTTTTTCCTCTAGCCATTCCATCAATTGCTAGCCCTGGCGCAATATTAGCCGCCGTTTTACTCACAGAGAACGTGCGGTTTAATATTTGGGAGCAAGTCCAGACAGTGGCTATGATGCTGCTGGTACTATTGGTTGTTTATATCTTGCTATTAATGGCCAGCGGCATACACAGGATTATTGGGAATACAGGAGCTAGTGCTGTAAGTCGGATCATGGGGTTGATATTAGCCGCTGTGGCCACGACCAACACTCTGAATGGGATTGAAAGTTACTTTGACCTTTAAGGCTTTTTCGCAAACTGAGCTGAAGGTATGCGTTAAGAGCTAATTTTACGGCGAGATGACCGACCACCTGACAATCACTTTTCTGGCGGTTACTTTTAGCCGGATGTAATCCTTCAGGCTATTCGTGACGACCTTGTTTAAGAGGATCACGGAAAAGTTGAAATTAAAATACATAGATGTTGAGGGTATAAATCAGATGGGGAACTGGAGCAACACTTGCCCCATTGAGCTGTGCCAATACTCAAAGATTAGCTGCTAGAAAATAATATCGATAATTTCTCCGCCTAGGCACTACTCTATAATCTTGTAGTCTCGCAGTATATAGAGCCTAGCATGGAGGAATTTATTAGCTTCCAACGTGCCAAGACAAGACTTTTTCATGCCTTGAGAGTATCTGAAAATTCGGGAGGCTGAGAAGTTTATTCAGTATGGCTCTTATTGGGCAGTTTATGGATCAGCCAGTAACCAAGACTCATACTAAGAACTACAGCCGCAATTCCAATCAGGTACATTGGAGACAAGGTTTCAAAGTCTATAATAATGACCTTTCGGGAGATTGCCATCAGCGCGGTGGCCATGACGATTTTTACATGAATAACATTTTCTCTCAGGTAAATAGTTATATTGATGAAAATTTCAATAGCAATTAAAACGGCCATAAAAGCACCAAAAGTGGCTAGCATATCTGAAATCGTCAGAATGAGTTTAGGTGGCGTGATAAGTTTTTGATATATCGTCCATGCAACATCTATCACACCCATGACGATTACAAACAACATAACTATCGACAATACTCTTACAGACCAATGAATCACTATCTGTAATTTTTTTGTTAACTTATCATTTTTATCGACTTCCATGGCCCTGTTTCCTTCGCTTGTTTATGTTCACTTAACCTTCATATGTTGAAGCTAGACAATTGAATACATGTCGTTTAAAGCATAGTTGCTGTGGTGAGAGATAGAAGCGTCCGAGGGAAGGAAGTTATGAAACTTAGGAGTGGGCACAATGTTGGACACATAATGTAATCTCTGGTGTCATGCGTTATTACCTCATTACCTCATTACCTCATTACCTCATTTCTGATCGTGACGAGTCGACTGGTGAGGTGGTGATTCATCACCTTCACGGCAAACTGAATGAGCGGATACCACAACGTATTGATACTGGGCAAATCGATGCGCTTGTTGCTGGTTCCTCCGTGCGTTGTTAATAGAAATACAAGCGAATAAGGAGTGGGTAATCGCTCAAAAGTCGGGTGGAAAAGCGGTAAAACGGCGAAAATTATTGGAACTAAGTCAAGGCCCTTTTTTTAAATGAAAAGGCTTATTGATCTGAACACACCACTTCTCCATATAAGTATATCCACAAATACAAACCTCAAATTGGCGATAAAGAGCTTTAATATTGATAAATATATAAACAACTTGGGTGCTGAAGAAATTTCAGTATACTGCGCTTAGGTTACACTGGAGAAAAAATCGCCGTATTCCCTGCGGGGTCCTTTGATAAGAAATAGAAATCGCGTTTGAATATGCAACCAAACGATTTTGCCGCTTGCAGTTTATTCGGTATACAAATAATAAACCTTTGACTAATCCGAAGGTCGGTCAAATGAGAGAAAGTCATGTTTTTTAATAAGTCGCTTCAACAAGAAAATCAACGATTAAAGCAGGAGTTGCAAATCCTGCAGCAAATCCAAACCAGTTTAGATGAAGAGATGATCCGCTTAACATTGGATAGTAAAGGCATCATTACTTCTGCAAATACTAAGCTACAGCAAGAACTTTTCTTAAATGATGATGAGATCTTAACGAAATCAATTAATGAATTGGTACCGTCAAATTCGCGCAATACAGATCACTTTCATCGAATGAAGAAAGCCGTCCAAGATAAAGTGTTCTGGAATGGGGCATTGCAAGTACAGAAAGGTAATGGTGAGGAAGCCTGGTTAAGAACGATTATCCAGCCTGTTTTAAATGAGCACAGAGAAGTAGAAAGCTTTTTTGTTTTTGCTTCTGAACTTACGCGAACGATCAAATCATCTCGTGAGCAAGAGGACATGCTAAATGCATTAAGTCGTTCTATGGCGGTGATTGAGTTCACATTAGATGGCCATGTTTTAAAAGCCAACGATAATTTCCTAAACACAATGGGTTATACGCTTGATCAGATTCTAGGGAAGCATCATCGCATGTTTTGTGATCAGGAAGAGTCGAGCTCTCAAGCTTACCGTGAGTTTTGGCAACGTTTAGCAAAAGGGCAATTTTCATCAGAGCGATTCAAACGAGTTAACCGTTATGGTGAAGAGGTGTGGTTAGAGGCTTCATATAACCCAATCCATAACGACAGAGGAGAGCTCTATAAGGTCGTTAAGTTCGCGACAGATATTACCCAGCAGGTGATGCAGGAACAGAAAATGGCCCAGGCTGCGCAATTGGCGAATGAAATCTCGCAAGAAACTGGAACACAAACCCTGCAAGGGCAAGAGGTTATAGGCTCAACGTTAGAAAAGATGCAGATACTTTCCGAGCAAATGCAGCAAGCGAACACCGCGATTGACGAGCTTAAAGCGCACTCATCGCGTATTAGCGAGTTGGTAAATAGCATCAGTGGTATCGCTGACCAAACTAACTTATTGGCGTTAAATGCGGCGATAGAAGCGGCTCGTGCGGGTGAGCATGGTAGAGGTTTTGCCGTTGTTGCTGATGAAGTCAGACAGCTTGCTACAAGAACCAATGCAACCACCGATGAAATTGTCACAATGGTCAGTGAAAACCTACAGCGAACAGATAACGCAGTTAAGCTGATCGCTAAATGCCAAAAAGAAGCACTAGATACGCTAGAGCTCTCTGAAAAAGCAGGCAATGTGATGAATGAAATACAAGATGGCGCTAGCCGTGTTGTAGAGGCCGTGGAGCAATTTAACCGCTCGTTGTAGTTAATCAATAAGTTTTCATTGCAGAGGCGATTGGTAAAAAGCAATTCGCCTTATTCAACCTGTATTGAGGAGCGCTTAAGTCGCAATACTACTCCTGCCGCAGTCAAGTTAAGCGTTTTGAAGGGGAGGTAGTTCGACACCCGGTACAGGTTTTAGCCAGTTTGCTTGCTGTATAGAATGCCAAAGTAATTTAGTATGCGAAAAGGCTTGCCTTAAGACTTTGCCTGCATTTAATGTATCTAGCAGCAGAACTTCAATCTGCGTGACAACAATACAGGAGAGGATCGGGCTTTCACTTTTTCGCTCGACACAAACCCCTTTCAAATTTACACAATAGCGCAGTAAAACTCTCTTGCTGCGCTATTGTGTGTTCCATATTTTGTGAGTACTTATGTTTAACTCAGAACGCAAAGCGACGGTTATTCTGGTTGCGACGACGATGATCGCGGCACTTGGCTGGATATTCTCTAAGGAAACAATACAGGGTTTACCACCTTTTGGCTTTATTGGGGCGCGATTTACTATCGCTTCGCTCTGCTTACTGCCTCTATGTTACCGACCTTTGCTGAAAGCAAACTTAAAAGATGTGCTTTCTGCTGGTGGTGTCGGGCTCCTGTTAGGCAGTGCCGTTATGACATGGATTTACGCCATTTCTATCAGTGATACTCTCGGGGAAGGCGCATTTATCATGAGCCTTTCCATGCTGTTTGTGCCGATTGTTGCATGGGTTATGTTTCGTCAACGACCACAACGAATTTTCTGGCTTTCTTTGCCTATCGCTGTATTAGGTCTTGCTTGTCTTTCTTTAGTTGGTGGCTGGAAACAATCGGCCAGTCAATTGTGGTTTCTTGGTGCAGCACTGGTTTTGGCGCTTCATTTTAATGTGAACAGCAAATACTCTCAAAAACTACCTGTGCTGCTGCTTACTTGCGTGCAACTTTTTTCAGCAGGTTGTTTAGGTTTGTTGGTTTCATTTTTTATGGAATCTTTCCCGGTAGAGGTGGACTCCTCTATTTGGTGGTGGTTTGCGTTGAGTACCTTATTAGCGACGAGCTTGCGTTACGTAATGCAAACCATGGGGCAAAAATTTGTTCAGGCAGGTAACGCTGCTCTAATTATGATATTAGAACCAGTTTGGACGGTTATTCTGAGCGTGCTGTGGTATGGCGAAGTACTAACGGCAAATAAACTAGTAGGTTGTGTGCTTATCTTATTTTCTCTAATTATTTATCGTACTGGCGGGCGGTTTCGCTTCCCTACCCGAAAGTAGAGCAAATTAACTTGGGTTGGGAGAATTTGAGGTGCCGGATGGCCTTCTACGAAAGTGATAATACGCGGTTACGCAATGCTAATGACGCTTTTGATGTAGGCTGCCGACCCAGCTCTTCGCTGATCATCCAGCCAGCTTTAGCTAGTAGCTCTAAGTCGATCCCCGTCTCTATTCCTAACCCTTGGCATAAATACAGTACATCCTCCGTTGCGACATTCCCTGATGCTCCATGAGCGTATGGGCATCCACCCAGCCCAGCTACACTACTGTCGATGGTATTGATGCCCATACTTAATGCTTGATGAATATTGGCGAGCGCTTGTCCCCATGTATCGTGGAAATGGACAGCAAGTTGGGGGAGAGGTGTAACCAACATGACGGCTTCTAGCATAGCAGCGATACGGTTTGGCGTGCCTGTACCGATTGTGTCGCCTAGAGACACCTCATAACACCCTAAATCGATGAGTGATTTGACCACGCTCGCCACTTGTTTAGGGGCTGTCGGGCCATCGTAAGGGCAGTCGGCAACGCAGGATAGATAGCCACGAACAGGGATGCCGTGTTTGGTGGCTAATCGCATTACAGGTTCGAAGCGAGTTAGGCTTTCTGCAATCGAGCAATTGATATTGTGTTGGCAGAATCCTTCTGAGGATGAAGTGAAAATTGCGACCTGATTGGCGTCAGCCTCCAACGCTTGTTCTAAGCCTTTTAGGTTTGGAGTCAGGGCAGAGTAGGTAACATGATTTCGCCGTGTTATTGCTTTCATGACCTCTGTTGAGTCCGCCATTTGTGGCACCCATTTGGGTGAGACAAAAGAGCCCACCTCAATATGCGTTAACCCAGTATCAGAGAGTAAGTTGATCAGCCGGATTTTAGTCTGGGTCGCAACAGGAGATTCATTTTGCAACCCATCTCTAGGACCTACTTCGACAATCTTTACTTTGGAAGGCAGCATTACTTGTCCTGTGACTTGGTGACCCAACTTGGGCTACGTTTTTCAAGAAACGCTTGCAGCCCATCTTGACCTTGGGGTGATACTCTAATGTCCGCAATGAGCTTGCTAGTATAGTGAATCAGTTGTTGATCGATGGGGTTTTGATGACATTGATGGCAGAGCGTTTTCGCTTTACGCATCGCATCTGGGCTATTAAGTAGCAACGTCTTGATTACGCTATCGACCGCATTTTCAAGCTGTTTGGCTTCTTTCACTTCGTGCACAATACCAAACCGTTCGGCATCTTCGGCTGAAATGACTTCACCACTTAAGATATAGCGTCTAGCTTGTCTATTCCCCATCGCGCGCATGACGTAAGGCGCAATGGTCGCTGGAACTAAACCAAGCTTAACTTCACTTAAGCAAAAGTTGGCACTTTGGCTTGCGATGGCGATATCACTACAACAAATCAACCCTAAAGCACCACCATAAGCGGAACCTTGAACAACTGCGATGGTGGGTTGAGGGAACGAATCTAATGTTTCCATGAGTCTTGCCAAGTTTTGGGCATCAATGAAGTTATCTTGCCTCGTGCTGTCGGCCATCGACTGCATCCAATTCAAATCGGCCCCGGATGAAAAATGCTTACCGTTACTTCTTAATACCAAGCACCGCACATCCGTTCGTAAAGCGAGATAATCTAGGCGGTGGATCAGCAAGTCGATCGTACAAGCGTCAAAAGCATTGTGTTTGGCTGCTCTGTTTAGGGTAATGGTCGCTACGCCATTATCATCGACATGCCAAAGAACATCATCTTGCCTTTGGGCGTTGGGAATAATGCTTGGTTGCATTTCCTGCATACTTACTTCCTTAATTCATCTTTGGATGTTTACATTCTGAAGACGCCAAACTCGCTATCAGGAATGGGGGCGTTTAATGCTGCCATTAACGCTTGACTCAACACCTGACGCGTTTTTTTAGGGTCAATAATTCCGTCATCCCATAGCCGAGCACTCGCAAAATAGGGATGTCCTTGTGTTTCATACAAGTCTATGATCGATTCTCTAAAAATGTGCTCTTCTTGCTCTGACCACGCTTCCCCCTGACGTTCCTTCGCGTCTTTTCGAACTTGTGTTAAAACGCCTGCTGCTTGTTCTCCGCCCATCACAGAAATACGCGCGTTCGGCCACATCCACATCATGGTTGGATCATACGCTCGGCCGCACATGCCGTAATTACCAGCGCCGTACGATCCACCGATGATCACGGTAAACTTCGGCACGTCAGCACAAGCGACGGCCATCACTAACTTGGCGCCATGTTTTGCGATGCCTTCTTCTTCAACCTTTTTTCCGACCATAAAGCCGGTAATGTTTTGGAGAAAGAGAAGCGGTGTTTTCCGTTTGGCGCACAGCTCAATAAAGTGCGCGCCTTTTTGTGCCGATTCAGAAAACAAGATACCGTTGTTTGCCACAATACCAATCAAGTGTCCTTGAATACGAGCGAAGCCACACACTAGCGTTCTGCCATACAAGGCTTTGAATTCGTCGAAATCAGAATCATCGACGATGCGGGCAACAATTTCTCGAACGTCGAATGACAGTCGTAAGTTGGCATTCACGATTCCGTAGATTTCTTCTGCGTCGTAGCGGGGAGGAAGCACGGTGTTTTCTGGCTTAACAGGTCTTGTTCTATTGGCATTGGCAATGGCTTCTCTCGCAAGCATTAGGGCATGTTCATCATTTTCAGCGTAATAATCTGCGACACCAGATTTCCGACAATGCACGTCTGCACCGCCGAGCTCTTCACCCGTCACGACTTCGCCAGTGGCTGCTTTCACCAAAGGTGGTCCCGCCAAAAAAATGGTGCCTTGCTCTTTAACCATAATGGAGACATCCGCCATGGCAGGAACGTACGCGCCCCCAGCAGTGCAAAGCCCCATCACAACAGCAACTTGGGGGATGCCTTTCGCTGACATTCTCGCTTGGTTAAAGAAAATGCGACCAAAGTGTTCTTTGTCGGGGAAGACGTCGGACTGATGAGGGAGATTTGCGCCACCGGAGTCCACCAAATACACGCAGGGGAGTTGGCAACGTTGGGCAATCTCTTGCGCTCTAAGGTGTTTTTTTACCGTGAGTGGGTAGTAGGTTCCGCCTTTTACCGAAGCATCGTTGGCGATGACCATGCATTGAATCCCCTCTATGATACCAATGCCGGCGATAACACCAGCGCAGGGGATCGCTTCGTCATACACTTGCCAGGCGGCAAACTGGCTGATTTCAAGAAAGTCAGTGTTGTCATCAAGCAAGCGCGCGATGCGTTCTCGTGCGGGGAGTTTTCCTTTTTGCCTCTGGTGCTGAATGGCTTTTTCACCGCCGCCCTGTTTGATGGTCTCGATGTGTTGATTAAGTTGAGTGACCAACGTTTCCATCACGGCTTTATTGGAAAGAAATAACTCGTCAGTTGGCTTAGTTTTACTTTTGATAATGGCCATAATGACTTCCTTGTCGTATGTTCTGTTAGCGAGATTCTTCGAACAGCTCTCGGCCTATTAACATGCGGCGAATCTCTGAGGTACCCGCGCCGATTTCATAAAGCTTTGCATCACGTAGCAAACGACCAGCAGGGTATTCATTGATGTAGCCATTCCCACCGAGCAGTTGTATTGCATCGAGTGCCATTTGTGTGGCGAGTTCTGCACTGTACAAAATCGCGCCAGCGGCGTCTTTGCGTGTTGCGTTACCTCGATCACAAGCCGCTGCGACGGTATATACATACGCTTTTGCTGCACTCATTCGAG
The DNA here is from genome assembly GCF_033340275.1 of Vibrio sp. 1402. Classification (NCBI taxonomy): domain Bacteria; kingdom Pseudomonadati; phylum Pseudomonadota; class Gammaproteobacteria; order Vibrionales; family Vibrionaceae; genus Vibrio; species Vibrio sp. 1402. The sequence goes on along the minus strand of NZ_JAWOWE010000007.1, from coordinate 236,926 downwards.
AGTACATATCGGCGATCTTGCCCTGAACTAACTGAAACTCGCCAATGGATTTTCCAAACTGCTCTCGTTCATGTACGTACGGGACCACAATGTCCATGCAAGCTTGCATTATCCCGAGTGGTCCGGCAGCGAGGACGACGCGCTCGTAATCCAGCCCACTCATTAACACCTCGACGCCTTGATTCAACTCGCCAAGAATATTCTCTTTTGGCACTACGCAATGGTTAAATACAAGTTCGCAAGTATTCGAGCCTCTCATGCCTAGCTTGTCCAGCTTTTGAGCATGAGTGAAACCTGCGAAGTTACGTTCAATAATGAATGCGGTAATGCCACGTGAACCTGCGCTGACATCTGTTTTAGCGTAAAGCACCACTACGTCAGCATCGGGCCCGTTTGTTATCCACATTTTGTTGCCATTCAGTACAAAATGGTCGCCCTTGTTCTCCGCTTTCAGTTGCATGCTTATCACGTCTGAACCGGCATTGGGCTCACTCATCGCTAGGGCGCCAACGTGCGTACCATCAATGAGTTTTGGAAGGTATTTTTCGCGTTGAGAAGGCGTGCCGTTACGAAAGATTTGGTTGACGCACAGGTTAGAATGAGCGCCGTAGCTTAAAGCGACAGACGCAGAGGCACGGCTGATTTCTTCCATGGCAACAACATGAGCGAGGTATCCCATGCCTGCACCACCAAGCTCTTCATCGACGGTCACACCAAGCAACCCCATTTCTCCCAACAAAGGCCATAAATGATTCGGGAACTGGTTATCGCGGTCTATCTCAGCGGCGATGGGCGCAATATGTTCCGTAGCAAAGGCATTAACGTGTTCTCGGAGCATATCGATGGTATCACCAAGTCCGAAATTGAGTGGGGTATAGGTGCTTTTCATAACGTCTCCCGGTTTCAGAGGTAAGGTGGAAAAGCCTGTAGCGGTGTTGCTAATTGAGTATAGCGTTTATGTCTGCTTGCTTTTGAGTGTTTGAATACAACGCTCCTTAGCGGCATTCAACTCTGCCATAACGACGCTGATGTCGTTGAGTTGTTGCTGTAGGACGGCTTGTTTCTCTTCAATGATATTGAGCATTTTCAATAACTGTCCTTCGGTTTGTTGCATGTCGTAGAGCTCGAAAAGTTCACGAATTTCTGCCAATGAAAAACCGAGTCGTTTCCCTCTTAAAATCAGTTTGAGGCGAATTCTATCCCTGCGTTGATAAACGCGCATATTGCCTTTTCGCTCTGGTTCAATCAGACCCACGTCTTCATAAAACCGGATACTGCGAGTAGTAATATCAAACTCCTTGGCGAGGTCACTGATCTTGTATTTTTCCATAACATACTTACCTCGAATAAAAATCCAGTTTCTGGAAATCGAACCTTAAATGGGAAGGCCGAACATCAACTTTGAAATATAAACGTCTGCTTGGTGTGTTTTTTCATCTCATTGTAAAGGCTAGTGCTATGCTTACGTAAACGTCAAGAAATCGCGGAATGAAAGTTTGTTAGTGAAAAAGGCGATAAAGGCTGGTGTGGCGCTTGGTGAGTAATTCTATGTAGGGTGTCATCAGTCTGCCAAGTGTTCACATATACCTTAAGGGAATGCGAATCATGGGAAAAGACATCTGGATTGTCAGCGCGAAAAGAACGCCAATTGGGCGCTTTCAAGGCAAGTTGCAAACTTACTCTGCTCCTCAATTAGGCGCACTGGCGATCAAGGCGGCAATGCACGAAGTGAATGTGACTTCGGTGGATGAAGTGTTCATGGGATGTGTGCTTCCAGCAGGGTGTGGACAAGCTCCTGCTAGGCAAGCATCTATGGGGGCAGATCTTCCTTTGGGCGTAGGGTGCACCACCATTAACAAAGTGTGTGGCTCTGGCATGAAGAGCGTCATGTTAGCGCACGATCTCATTAAAGCTGGAACGATTCGCTCTGCCATTGCTGGTGGTATGGAAAGTATGACCAATGCGCCGTATTTGCTGAGGGAGGCGAGAAAGGGAATGCGCATGGGGCACCAGTCTACGTATGACCACATGTTTCTCGATGGGCTACAAGATGCTTACGAAGGGCACTTAATGGGTGTTTATGCTCAGCAAGTCGCTGACAGGCTTAAGTTCACCAGAGAGCAAATGGATGAATGGGCCGTGATGTCGGCAAAACGTGCGTTGGAAGCTCAAGAGCGAGGCTTGTTTGCCGATGAACTTTCGCCGGTTTCACTCAATACCAAGTCAGAACAAGCGGTGCTGGACTACGATGAGCACCCTCGCTCGATTGACCTTGGTAAAATTCCTCAACTCAAACCTGCATTCGATGAAAAAGGTACGGTGACCGCTGCTAATTCGAGTGCCATTTCAGATGGCGCGGCGGCTCTGGTGCTTATGGATGAAGACACTGCGCGTCATCAGGGGCTTAAACCACTTGCTATCATCAAGGCGCACTCTACACATGCCAGAAAACCTGCAGAATTTACTTTGGCCCCCGTCTACGCAATTGAGCAACTGCTGTTCCAGCTAGATTGGTCCATTTATGAAGTGGACCTGTGGGAAATCAATGAAGCCTTTGCCGTCGTGACACAAATAGCGGTGGCGGAACTTGGGCTTGATACGAGCAAAGTAAATATTAAAGGTGGAGCCTGTGCACTTGGGCATCCGATAGGGGCTAGTGGCGCACGAATTCTGGTGACATTGATTCACAGTTTGCGTCAGCTACAAGCGCTAGGCACCAATGGTGATCTCGAAGCCAAAAAAGTGATGCGGGGTGTTGCGTCACTTTGTATCGGTGGTGGAGAAGCCACGGCGATAGGCATTGAAATACCGCTTTAATTGAAATCAGAAAGGAGTAAATGATGACTCGTTTGGTTCCCTTGTTTATTGGTGGCGAGTTTCGTGAATCTCAAACATCGGATTGGGTTGAGGTAACCAATCCTGCCACTAATGATGTCATTGCGTACGTTCCATGTTCCACAGAGCACGAGATGGAAGCCGCCATTGATAATGCGAAAGAGACATTCCAATCCTGGAAGGAAGTGGCAGTATCCGAGCGTGCCAGAGTCATGCTTCGTTATCAGCACTTGCTCAAAGAGCATCATGATGAGCTTGCCACACTGCTTTCTCATGAAACGGGTAAGATTTTAGCGGATGCTAAAGGCGATGTGTGGCGAGGCATAGAGGTTGTTGAGCAGGCTGCAAATATTGCCAGCAACATGATGGGCGAAACCGTCGAAAACGTTGCCACGGATATTGATAGTTACTCAATGATTCAGCCCCTAGGTGTGTGTTGCGGCATTACGCCATTTAACTTTCCTGCCATGATTCCGTTGTGGATGTTCCCAATCGCTATCGCTGCGGGCAATACATTTGTGCTTAAACCCTCCGAACAAGTGCCGTTGACCTCTATTCGTTTAGCTGAACTATTTGAGCAAGCTGGCGCGCCGGAAGGAGTGTTGCAGATCGTTCATGGCCGCAAAGAGCAAGTCGACTTTCTTCTGGCTCATCCTGATATTCGAGCGGTGTCATTTGTTGGCTCGGTTCCCGTTGCCCGTTATATCTACACCACAGGGACTAAACATTTTAAACGGGTTCAAGCTTTTGCTGGTGCAAAGAATCACATGGTGATCATGCCTGATGCAAACAAAGATCAAGTGGTGAATAACCTAATCGGAGCCTCCGTAGGGGCTGCGGGGCAGCGTTGTATGGCAATTTCTGTTGCGGTATTTGTCGGCGATTCAAAACAATGGATTACAGACCTCAAACAGGCAATGGCGAAAGTACACCCAGGGCCTTGGGACGATGAGCAAGCTGCTTATGGCCCACTGATCAGTGAGCAAGCTAAACAACGCGTATTGGACCTAATTGAAGATGGCAAACAACAAGGCGCAGTGTGTGAACTCGATGGCAGTCAGTGTGAAGTGGAAGGCTTTCCCGATGGAAACTGGATTGGCCCAACCTTGTTTAGCGGTGTAACAGCGAACATGTCGATTTACACGCAAGAGATATTTGGCCCTGTCTTAGTTTGTATGGAAGTCGAAACGTTGCAAGAAGCTATTGAGTTAGTGAATCGCAACCCTTACGGCAACGGAACTTCTATATTTACCGCTAATGGCGCTGCTGCGAGAAAATATCAGCATGACATTCAAGTCGGTCAAGTGGGGATTAATGTGCCAATTCCAGTCCCTTTACCATTTTTCTCCTTTACTGGTTGGAGAGGCAGTTTCTATGGTGATTTACATGCGTATGGTAAACAAGCAGTGCGTTTTTATACCGAGACCAAAACGGTGACGGCGCGTTGGTTTGATGACGATATTCCAACGGGGCCAAATCTGACCATCCAACTGCGCTGAGTGAATAAAGGAGCTTTTATGGACTTTGAACTTAATGAAGATCAACGTGCATTTGCCGATACCGCTCAACAATTTGCCGATGAGCGTTTAGCACCGATGGCGGCGGAGTGGGATGAAAAGCAGATTTTCCCCAAAGACGTATTGAGAGAGGCGGGGGAACTAGGGTTTCTCAGTCTCTACACTCCAGAAGCGCAAGGTGGCCTAGGGCTGAGTCGCTTGGATGCTTCAATTATCTTTGAACAACTGGCCATGGGATGTACGTCCACTACGGCGTTTATGACGATTCACAACATGGTCAGTTGGATGATAGCCAGTTTTGCTACCGATGAAGCCAAAACGCAGTTCTGTCCGAAATTAGTTACGGGGGAGTGGTTAGGCTCCTATTGCTTAACTGAGCCTAACGCAGGATCAGACGCCGCTGCACTGACCACTTCCGCTACAAAAAAGGGAGATAAGTATGTCATCAACGGCGGCAAAACCTTTATCTCTGGCGCAGGAGAGACAGATGTTTTGGTCGTGATGGCGCGAACCGGAGAAGCGGGTGCCAAAGGCGTGTCTGCATTTGTTGTTCCTGCTCACGCAGATGGTATCAGCTATGGGCGCAAAGAACCCAAAATGGGTTGGAACAGCCAACCAACACGAGCGGTTACTTTTGAAAATGTCGTTATTCCAGCTAGCCATTTACTGGGCGAAGAAGGGCAAGGTTTTGTCTTTGCGATGAAAGGGCTCGATGGAGGGCGTATAAATATTGCGACCTGTTCCGTCGGTACGGCTCAACAGGCCCTTGAACAGGCGACACAATACATTCAGGAGCGTAAGCAGTTCGGCAAGTCGCTTGCGCAGTTTCAAGCCTTACAATTCAAATTAGCAGACATGGCGACAGAGCTAGTGGCTGCTCGGCAGTTAGTGCGCTATGCCGCCAGCAAGCTCGACCGAAATGACCCAGATGCCACGGCTTATTGCGCGATGGCAAAACGGTTCGCAACCGATGTGGGCTTTCAGGTTTGCGACCAAGCGCTGCAGCTTTATGGCGGCTATGGTTACATCAAAGAGTATCCAATGGAGCGTCATTTCAGAGATGTGCGTGTGCATCAAATTCTGGAGGGAACGAACGAAATCATGCGCTTGATCATCGCGCGCCGTTTGCTCTCTGAGGAGTCGGCCTTGCTGTAGCGAAGTATTGGATTTGCTCATTGAGAAAGGATTCAGATATGCCATTAACCCAAGAAGCCATTCAACATACGATCACTAATCACGTTGCGGTGGTGACGATGAACAACCCGCCGGCCAATACGTGGACAGCAGAGAGCCTCAAGGTACTGAAGTCGCTGATACTCACACTTAACAATGATAAGCAGGTCTACGCACTGGTTTTAACCGGCAGTGGAGAAAAGTTTTTCTCTGCTGGTGCAGATCTCAAGCTATTTTCTGACGGTGACAAAGCGGTTGCGTTAGACATGGCGCGATGCTTTGGTGAAGCCTTTGAAATGCTCTCGGAATTCCGTGGTGTTTCCATTGCCGCTATTAATGGTTACGCCATGGGTGGAGGTTTAGAAGTGGCATTAGCTTGTGATATTCGAGTCGTTGAAGAGCAAGCGGTACTTGCTTTACCTGAAGCCAAAGTCGGACTTTTGCCCTGCGCTGGCGGTACCCAAAACCTCACAGCGTTAGTAGGGGAAGGCTGGGCAAAGCGTATCATTTTATGTGGAGAGCAAGTCAGCGCTGACAAAGCAAAAGAACTAGGCCTAGTTGAGGAGTTGGTTCCCAAAGGTGAAGCTTTAAGTAAAGCGCTGGAACTTGCTGACTCTGTTGCGAACCAGTCACCATCTTCTGTCGCCGCATGTAAGGCGCTCATTCAAAATATGCGCTCTGCGCCACTTAAGCACGGCTTAATGAAAGAGCGAGAGTTGTTTCTGAATCTTTTTGATACGGAAGATCAAGTTGAGGGTGTTCGCGCCTTTTTAGAAAAACGCCCACCGCAATGGAAAAACCGATAGGAGGCCACATGGCAGGGATGGTAACCATTAGTGAAATAGAGTGCTTAGATGGCGTGCACCGCATTGGTATCGCAACGTTAGACAACACCGCTTCATTGAATGCATTGACGTATGACATGTTAGTCCAACTTAACGATCAGCTTATCAAGTGGCAAGATGATCCACATATGGCTTGTGTGGTACTGACTGGCGCTGGAGAAAAAGCATTCTGTGCTGGTGGTGATGTTCGAGCTATGTATCACGTCATGCATAACGAGAGTAAAGAAAAAATCGTAGAGTTCTGTACGAACTATTTCTCGTTGGAGTATGAGTGTGACTATCTCATCCACACTTACAACAAACCCATTATCGGTTGGGGAGAAGGTATTGTCATGGGCGGTGGGATGGGGCTTTTTATGGGAACCAGCCATAAAGTTGTGACAACAATATCACGCCTTGCTATGCCAGAAATCAATATCGGACTGTATCCTGATGTGGGAGGTACGTGGTTTTTAAGCCAGATAGATCCGCAAGTGGGTTTATTCCTCGGGTTGACAGGTTCAATGGTAAATTCAAGTGACGCTGTCACTATTGGTTTGGCCGATTGGTCACTGTTGGAAGAGCAGTATCCCACCTTACTGGATGAGCTAAAGCGGCTCCAGTGGGGCAAAGAAGATGCGAAAGAGTTGGTAACTGCACTACTACAGTTAATGGAAGAACAAGTTATTGATAGCAAACCAACCACGCAAATTTGTCCATACTTAGATCAGATAGAGGAAGCGTGCAAAGGCTTTGATCTTAATGCGATAGCACAGCGAATCATGGCTATCGAAGGGAATAGCCAGTGGATAGAAAACGCGAAACAAACGTTCGCATCGGGCAGTGCGATCACCGCGCATATTTGCTTTAGACAAGTGAAAGAGTACCACAGCTTACCGCTTGCAGATTGTTTCCGTTTAGAGTTGAGTTTGTCGGTTCGCAGTGCCTTATTAGGTGAGTTTAAAGAGGGCGTCCGTTCTCGGCTTATTGACCGGGATGGCGAACCTAACTGGATGTTTAACAGTGTCAGTGAAGTCGATGAAGATGTCATCGATACCTTGTTTACCTCACTTTGGCCGGATGACGAACATCCGCTTGCTGATTTGGGTGAACAAACACTAGGTCAATAAGGAGAATGATCATGAGTACCATCGCATTTATCGGTTTAGGAAGAATGGGGCATCCGATGGCGCAAAACTTACTCGCGTCTGGATTTAACGTGCAAGTATTCGATGTCGATAGCGAAGCCGCAAAGCAACTAGTACCTTTTGGTGCGGTGGTGGCGAGCTCTATTGAGGAAGTCGTGGATGGTGCTAGCACAGTCATCACGATGCTACCAGCAGGGTCTCACGTTCGTTCCGTGTATCTTGGTGACTTACATGGTGGCGTAGGTGTCCTCAATCTTGTCTCGCCAAGTACCTTGATGATTGATTGTTCAACCATTGATCCGGACTCTGCGCGATTAGTCGCCAATGAAGCGGCAAATAAACGCGTGTTGTTTGTCGACGCGCCCGTTTCGGGGGGCGTTGCTGGCGCTAAAGCGGCGACATTAACCTTTATTGTTGGTGGTTCGGATCAAGCGTTTTCTAAAGCCAATGCCATTTTGCAGTATATGGGAAAAAATGTTTTCCATGCTGGCAAAGCAGGCGATGGTCAAATGGCGAAAATCTGTAACAACCTTATGCTCGGCATTTTAATGTCTGGTACGTGCGAGGCATTAAACCTAGGTATCGATCATGGACTCGATCCAAAAGTGCTATCAAACATCATGCTGCAAAGCTCTGGCCGAAATTGGGCATTGGAGCTTTACAATCCTTGCCCAGGCGTGATGGACAGTGCGCCAGCCAGTCACGATTACCAACCGGGCTTTATGAGCAAACTCATGCTAAAAGATCTCGGCTTGGGGTTAGATGCGGCGTTACAAACACATTCTTCGGTTCCGATGGGGTCGTTAGCGCGCAACTTATATTCTTTCCACAACGCGAGCGGCCACGGCGAGCTCGATTTCTCAAGCTTATTTGAGTTATACAAGAGTAAGAAAGGCTAGACCGAGTTTTGTGACAAACCAGCCCGAGATGGTGACGTAAAATGCGCATCATTTCGGCCAACTTAGACTGGTTGAGGTATAGAACATTACGAGCTATGGAGTGCACCAATATGGACATAAAAAGTAGTGTTATTGCCATTACAGGAGCAGGGCAGGGGCTTGGGCAAATGATGGCCATTACCCTTGCTCAAGCTGGCGCTGATTTAGCGTTATTGGATGTAAACGCCAGTGGCTTAATGGAAACACAAGAGCAGTGTCGAATGCTGAGTGCGAAAGCGTTGACATATCAAGTGGATGTCACCAACGAAATCGATGTTGAAACCACGTTTGAAGCGATTATCCAAGATTTTGGTCAACTCAATGGGTTAGTCAATAACGCTGGCGTGTTAAGAGATGGGTTACTTGTAAAAGCAAAAGATGGCGTGATCAGTAAGATGTCTTTAGATCAATTCAATTTGGTCATGAACGTTAACGTGACAGGAACATTTTTGTGTGGGCGTGAAGCTGCCGTCAAGATGATTGAGAGTGGCTCCCAAGGCGTTATCATCAATATTTCTAGTGTTGCGAGAGCAGGGAATATCGGACAAACCAATTATTCTGCGTCAAAAGCGGCGGTCGCGACCATGGCGACAACATGGGCCCGTGAGCTCGCAAGATACGGTATTCGCGCGGCGGCGGTTGCACCAGGTGTAGTTCATACCGCGATGGCAGAGCAAATGAAACCAGAAGCCATAGAGCGATTAGAAAAGATGATCCCAGTTGGCAGGATGGGCGAAACAAGCGAAATCGCGCATGCAGTAAAATACATTATTGAGAGTGATTACTTTACTGGCAGGGTTTTAGAAGTGGATGGCGGTATTCGTATGTAAGTGACCACTTAAATAAGGCTCTGATAGACCTGAATAATAAGTTTCTTTCCATTTCAACATTTTCTATGTTGTGGAGTGCTAATTCTGCGCAACCCAAATGTATTTACAACTTATGTTTGGATTTACCTTGAGAATGATTTCTCGCAATCCAATAAAGAGATGTAAATACCACTCAAATATTAAGTGAAATCATTAATTTGATGCTGATCACACTTTTGGTTTTTTAGTTTCCGCTTCTCATTAAGGCTATCTGCGTAAATGAAGTTGATAGTCAGTCTCATCAATTTTAAGTTTCAACTATTTGTTTTTAAATAATTAATTGTTGAAGCACGAGAAATTCGTGTTGAGGTTAATATTCGATTTAAAGTGTGTAACTTCCATTAATGGAAGGTTAGTTTCCAGTTGTGGCTAATGAGCTTTAACTTTTTACTCCTCATAATGCGCCAAATGTAACATAGTGTTTCAAAGTGTAACAATAAACTCACACTAAGAGTGTGGTTTTGATCTCCACTCAATTCCGTTTTGTTTCGCTCTGAGCCCGACGTTACTCATGCTCAACACATAAACATTCTAATGACTATAACAACTGGTTCTTGGCTTGATACCAATCGTATCGTAGCAAATAACGGTTCATTCTAGCTGGTTAAATGCTTGATGACGAAGTTGAAAAATTGTAAGTAGAATAACTACTTATCGAAGTTTTTTCTTGTTCTCATACATTACCTCTGCGCTATTTGTGAGCTTTTATTTACTTTGATTGGCATCTGCTTTGAAACCAGACAACCATCGAGAAAGTTAATGGAAGCCTCAAGATATAAACGCATCTTGTCGAGGGGAAGTTTGGCGTCCGTCATACTTATGCTCTCAGGATGTAATTCAGCTTTACTTGACCCCAAAGGTGCCATTGGTGTGCAAGAAAAAGAGTTAATTATTACTGCTCTTTTGCTGATGTTGATCGTTGTAATCCCTGTGATTTTAATGACGATTTACTTCGCTTACCGATACCGCGCCTCTAACACTGAAGAAGAGTACGCACCCGAGTGGTCACACTCGACCAAAATCGAAGTGGTGGTATGGACAATTCCAATCATCATCATTGCGATTCTTGCGACGATCACATGGCGTTCAACTCATGAACTAGAGCCATCCAAACCTTTGGAAAGTGATGTTAAACCAATGACCATCGAAGTGGTGTCACTCGATTGGAAATGGTTGTTCATCTATCCAGAAGAAAACATTGCGACGGTGAACTATGTGGCGTTCCCGAAAGATGTGCCAGTGCAGTTTAAACTGACTTCGGACAACATCATGAACGCGTTTTTCATCCCTCGCTTAGGTACACAGATCTACGCGATGCCAGGCATGGTAACCAAGCTCAACCTGATAGCGAACCACGAAGGTGACTACAAGGGTTTTGCATCGAACTACAGCGGCGAAGGCTTTTCGCAAATGAAGTTCACAGCTTCAGCAATGTCTGATCGTGCTGCGTTCCTAAATTGGGTGCAGAAAGTGAAGGCGAGCCCTGATCGTATTGAAGATTGGGAGCAATACAGCTCACTGGCAGCGCCAAGTATCGCAGAGCCAGTCACTTTGTTCTCTAGCGTTCCTCCGTTCTTGTTCACCGACGTTGTGACTCAGCATCCTGGTTCAATGAACTGTTTGCCTGAAAACCAAGGATAATCGTAATGTTTGGAAGATTAACTCTTGATTCAGTTCCATTCCACGAACCTATTATCGTCATCACCTTAGCGGTTGTGGCGCTGGTTGGTTTAGCCGTAGTTTACGCGGTAACTAAAGCCGGAAAGTGGCAATATTTGTGGAATGAATGGTTTACTTCAGTAGACCATAAAAAACTTGGCTTCATGTACATCGCAGTAGCGATGGTGATGCTTGTTCGTGGTTTTGCTGACGCAGTCATGATGCGTAGTCAGCAACTCCTTTCTTCTGCGGGTGAAGCAGGTTACTTGCCACCGCATCACTACGATCAAATTTTTACTGCCCATGGCGTGATCATGATCTTTTTCGTAGCGATGCCATTGGTTATTGGTCTGATGAACATCATCGTGCCATTACAGATTGGTGCGCGTGACGTAGCTTTCCCGTATCTGAATAACTTGAGCTTCTGGCTGTTTGTTGTTGGTGTCATCCTAACAAACATGTCTCTCGGCTTAGGTGAATTTGGTCGCACCGGTTGGTTGGCGTATCCGCCGCTTTCAGGTATTGAGGCTAGCCCAGGAGTCGGGGTCGACTATTGGATTTGGGCGCTGCAGATATCAGGTGTTGGTACGACGTTAACAGGCGTGAACTTCTTCGCGACCATTTTGCGTATGCGTACACCGTCTATGCCAATGATGAAGATGCCAGTTTTCACTTGGGCGTCTCTGTGTGCAAACATTTTGATCATCATTTCATTCCCAATCCTAACGGTGACTATCGCTCTGCTTACGCTGGATAGATACCTAGGCATGCACTTCTTTACCAATGATCTTGGCGGCAACGTAATGATGTACGTCAACCTGATTTGGGCTTGGGGTCACCCAGAAGTGTACATCTTGATCTTGCCAATTTTTGGTGTGTTCTCAGAAGTCACCGCAACCTTCTCACGTAAAAAGTTGTTCGGTTACACATCGCTAGTTTGGGCTACCGTAGTTATCACGATTCTTGCCTTTGTCGTTTGGCTACACCACTTCTTTACGATGGGGTCTGGCGCGAACGTAAATGCCTTCTTCGGTATTGCCACGATGATCATTTCTATCCCAACAGGGGTGAAGATCTTCAACTGGCTATTCACGATGTACAAAGGCCGCATCCGCTTTACGACGCCAATGATGTGGACGGTGGGCTTCCTTATCACCTTTACTGTTGGTGGTATGACGGGCGTACTAATGGCTGTTCCGGGCGCAGATTTCGTTCTGCATAACTCAGTATTCCTTATCGCTCACTTCCACAATGTTATCATCGGTGGTGTGGTGTTTGGATGTTTCGCTGCGATCACTTACTGGTTCCCGAAAGCGACCGGTTTCACCATGAATGAAACTTGGGGCAAACGCGCGTTCTATCTTTGGATTATTGGTTTCTTAATGGCGTTCTTACCGCTTTACGCGCTGGGCTTCATGGGGATGACTCGTCGTTTAAGCCAAGACATCAACCCAGAATACTTCCCACTGTTGTCGATTGCCGCAGCAGGTACGGTTGTGATTGCGCTGGGCGTATTGTCTCAGTTCATCCAAATTTACGTGAGTATCCGTGACCGCGAGCAAAACCGTGATCTAACTGGTGACCCGTGGGGTGGTCGTACTCTTGAGTGGGCAACATCGTCTCCACCGCCGTTCTACAACTTTGCGCACCTACCAAAAGGTGATGTGCTGGATGCCTTCTGGTACCAGAAACAAAGTGGCGAGTTCGATCCAACTAAAGAAGTGGAATACGAACGTATTCATATGCCAAAAAACACGGCAACAGGCATCTACGTGTCGGCTTGGTCGCTCCTATTTGGCTTCGGCATGATTTGGTACATCTGGTGGCTAGCGGCGGCAAGTTTGGTCGGTATTATCGTGACGTGTATTCAGCATAGCTATAACGATGATGTGGATTACTACGTGGAAGTTGAAGAGATCAAAGCAATTGAGGCTGAACGTCGAGCTCAGCTTGAAGAAGCGAAGAAAAACTCAGTGAAAGACAGCGAAAGTAAAGATGATCTGGAGGTGACGTATGCAAACTAATATCGCAGCACATCACGACCATGATCACCACCATGACACGAATGGCAACAAGCTATTTGGCTTCTGGGTTTACCTGATGAGTGACTGTGTACTGTTTGCGACCTTGTTCGCGACTTACGCTGTGCTGTCGAGCAATTCAATTGCGGGCCCAACAGGTAAAGACATTTTCGAACTCCCATTCGTTTTTGTCGAAACCATGCTGCTGCTGTTTAGCAGTATCACATTTGGTTTTGGCATTATCGCGATGAAGCGCAACAACGTTGCTGGTCTCAAACGTTGGATGTTAGTCACGTTCGCGCTTGGTCTTGGCTTTATCTGTATGGAGGTCTATGAATTCCATCACCTGATTGAAGAAGGCTATGGCCCACAAACCAGTGCATTCCTGTCGGCATTCTTTACGTTGGTTGGTACGCACGGCCTGCACGTAACCTTTGGTCTGATTTGGTTAGCGGTAGCATACCATCAACTGTCGACGAAAGGTCTGAACGACAATATGGCAATGCGCTTTAACTGCTTAAGCCTATTCTGGCACTTTCTAGATATCGTTTGGATTTGTGTCTTTACCATCGTTTACTTACTGGGGGTAATGTAATGGATCAACATGTAGAAACCAGTTCGTCAGATTACGTGAAAGGTTTTATTGCCTCACTGATTCTGACGGTAATTCCGTTCTACTTTGTTTGGACGAAATCATTACCAGATACAACGACCTATGCGATTCTATTTGGATGTGCATTAGTGCAGATATTTGTTCACTTTAAATACTTCTTGCACATGGAAACAAAAACATCCGACGGACGTTGGAACCTTGTATCACTGATGTTTACCGCCATTGTTGTACTTATCCTTATCGCTGGCTCGGTATGGATCATCTACAACATGAACGTCAACATGAAGTTGTAGGCCAAGGTATGCTGAAAAGTTATTTGTCTATCACTAAACCGGGCATTATTTTCGGCAACCTGATTTCTGTTGCGGCGGGGTTCTTCCTCGCCGCAAAAACAGAACCAGCCAGTCTAATGTTGTTCGTTACGACGTTAGTTGGTGTTGGGTTAGTCATCGCTTCAGGTTGTGTGGTGAATAATATTTTCGATCGTGATATCGACCAAAAGATGGCACGTACACGAAATCGTGAAACAGTGAAAGGCAACATCAATATCGATATTGCGTTTGTTTATGCACTTGCTTTATTGCTGGTAGGAACCGCACTCTTATTTATCCGAGTGAATCCACTATCCGCTGTCGTCGTGTTGCTTGGCTACGTGTATTACGTGTTCTTTTACACGATGTGGTACAAACGTAACTCGGTGTATGGAACCTTAGTGGGAAGTATCTCAGGCGCAGTTCCGCCATTGGTGGGTTACTTAGCGGTAACAAACTTCATTAGCTTGGAAGCGATTTTACTCTTTACCATGTTCTGTCTCTGGCAAATGCCGCACTCTTATGCCATTGCCATGTTCCGCATGCAAGACTACCGAGAAGCCGGGATTCCCGTATTGCCAGTTAAAGAAGGTATTCATAAAGCGCATCGACACATGAAAGCGTATGTCGTGGCTTTTGGGGCAGCATCATTGGGGTTATTTTTACTAGGTGAAGCCGGGTATGAATACTTAGCGGTTGCAGCGGTTGTTTGCTTTATGTGGACGAAAGTGACCTTTCGCAGCATTGATGAGAACAACTACATCGCTTGGTCAAAGTCGGTGTTTAAAGTCTCACTGCTAGTGGTGATGGGGATCAGTGGTGTGCTTGGTGTCGAGTTGATTCCTCTAGCTCTGTAACAACCAGACCTAAGCGTTTGCTACGCGCCAATATCTTTTGCTGCTGAATGCATGAATGACCTTACCTAGAAGTAAGGTCATTTAACTTTCTATTGTCCTTTATTTTCCCTGTTCCTCCTCTAGCTTCACTATCACGTATTCATATCTAAAAGCAAAAACAACCAGTGTGTAAAACATAGTAGATCGCGCGTTTCCGCTGACGCGTAATAATGCCAAGAGATAGCGACGATTAAGCTAAAAGTATAAACAGCGCAATAACTCTACTTACCATATGAGAATTCAATATCGATAGTTTGTAATGTAAACATTTGGGGTAGTGCTAGTTCCCATAGCAGCATACAAACTAACAATGTGAATGTTTAAGTTGAATCACCAGCTAGCGAAATACAAAAGTTTTACGACTGAAAGTGGGTGAGGAAGCATCTTAACTCCAGTGAAATGAACACGATTAAGAATCATCCTTTTACATAATCTAAAAACTCACTAAACCTTAACCCAGATTAAAGTTTTGTCGTCTCCGAGGCATTAAGGTGCGCCTGTAGTTAGCAGGTCTCAAGGATTCAGAGAAGGAACAGCCATACATCGTGTATCGCTGTTCCTTTTTCGTTCTTGTTTACTTGCGAAAAGATAAAACATAAAGACAACTTTAAGAGGACTGGTTTTGAGCATTTTGTTTTCCGAAGCCCGCATTGGCAACATGACCCTAAAGAACCGTTTTGTGAGAAGCGCAACGTGGGAGAACATGGCGACCGAAGATGGTCACATGACGGCAAAGCTTTACGATATTTACGAAACGCTTGCGAAAGGGGAGGTTGGGCTTATTGTCACGGGTTATGCCAATATCGTTGAAGAAGAGAAACCCAACGCAGGTATGATGGGGATCTACAACGACTCTTTTATTGAAGAATACAAAAAGCTAACAGAGCTAGTACATCAACAAGATTCTAAAATCGTGATGCAAATTGCTTACGGTGGCACCAAAACCACCCATAACGTCGGTGAGCGTGTCATCTTCGCTCCGAGTGACGTGCCTGAGCGTGGTACAAATACGCAAGGCAAAGCGATGACAAAGGACGAAATAGACTACATCGTAAAGGCATTCGCATTGGCGAGTAAACGTGCTCAAGACGCTGGTTTTGACGGCGTAGAGATTCATGCGGCGCACACTTATTTAATTAACCAGTTTTTAAGCCCGTACTATAATCGTCGCGAAGACGAATATGGTGGTGACTTAGAAAATCGCATGCGCTTTCTTTTAGAAATTTATTCTGAAACCAGAAAGCTGGTTGGAAGCGAATTTCCCATCCTCGTTAAACTGACGGCAACAGAGTTCTTTGACGGCGGTTTAACGTTCAATGAAACTCGCGTCGTCTGCAAGAAACTTGAAGAAATAGGCGTTGATGCGATCATCGTATCTGGCAATGTTCACGGCAAAGCAAACGAACTTGTTGGTCAAACGTTCGATGGTTACACACTACAAGAAGAAGGTTACTTTCACGAATATGGTCACGTGATCAGCCAGGACGTTAGCATACCGGTGATTACTGTCGGCGGGCTGAGCGACATTGATGCGATTGAGAAAATTGCAGAAAACACAGATATCCAATTTTTTGCTGTGTCACGCCCTTTATTGGCTGAGCCACAGTTGATCAAACGTTGGAAAGAAGGCAATCGCGCACCAGTAGATTGTGAACGTTGCTCAAAGTGTCGTACCAAGCGTGGTAACTTTTGCGTGGTGTATAAGAACCGAAATCGTCGCAAAAAATAGAACGAAGCGAATACACAAATACAAATTAGCCTCCACTCTGAATATGGAGGCTTTTAATTATCCGCATGTTAATCGAACCATTATTTATCTTCTTTTTGATAGTTTAAATAATGCACACAAAGATCGTGAAATGCTTTAGCTTGAGGCGAGATCGTGCGATCGGTTAACGTAAATATACCAATTTGCCTTTCAAGTGGTGGATCGATAAGCGGAATCCAAACCAAGCGTGTTTCATTGGTTGGGAAAGCAAGCTTAGGTAGGGTCGTGACACCAATCCCAAGTTCTAAGACAGAAAACAGCGAAGTAATATTTTCGACCGAATAGAGCGCTTGCTGACTCAGAGCTCTTGCTGGGGTTGGATCGAGAAGTGTACAAGTGCCGTTACGGATAAAGGGTTGTTCCAACAAAGTTTGCCACTCGATTCCTTCTGGATGACTCGCAATAGGGTTGTCCTTTAAACACACCACGCCTATTGGATCGGCTAACAGCGGCGTAAAGTCAATGCCGCCCTCATCGAGGTGAGAGGGGTTACCGAGCGCTAAGTCGACCTCACCGGAGAGTAGGCGAGCCTCGACGCCAGCGGCATTATCGTCTATCAAGCTTACTTCTACATTTGGATACTGTTCGCAAAAGGCGCCCAACACGCTAGGAATGAGCTTCGCTGCAACAGAAGGAACGCTCGCAATTCGCACTCTCCCTTGCTGTCCGGCAGCGGCTGCTTTGAGATCGTTGTCTAGTGCACTGTAGATATTGAGAAACTGAACCACTTTGGGAAGACAAATTTCACCAAACGGGGTCAATTTGGTTTTGTTTCCGGGTTCAAACAGCGTTTGCCCTAGAATTCTTTCAAGCTCTTTTATCGATGTTGACAGTGCCGCCTGAGAACGATTTGCACGATGTGAAGCGGCTCGAAAGCCTCCTTCCTCGACTACCATCACAAAATGCATTAATTGTTGAAGCTTAATACTCATCCCTAATGCCTCTTAATCCCTTTATTTACGTTATTTTAAATAGAGCGATAAGTTTAACTTATCAAATGTCAAAAATTTACCGTTAGATTTATCGCCTGTCAATGTGCATCATTTAACCATATTGAAACAAAGTTGTTACAAAGGTTGAAAGGCACGTGAATACTCCTACTAAAAAACACCCAGTTAAAACCAGTCTATTTGCTTCTAAAGCGCCGCTTGAATGGGCGATAGTCAACAACGGAACCCTGTATACGGCTCAAATTCCTATTGATGACACAGGCGCGGTTGTGGAAGGCGGTATCGAAGCACAAACACGTCAAACCTTTAACAATCTCATTCACACCCTGGAGTGTGCAGGGGAGTCTTTGGACTCGGTGTTGCAGGTCCTGATTTATGTGACCGACAGAGAATACTTAAAGACCGTTAACCAAGTGTACGCGGAATATTTTGAAGCGCCGTACCCAAATCGCGCCGCCATGGTGGTTGCAGGGTTAGCGCGAGAAGAGATGTTGGTGGAGTTTGTCGTCTACGCGTCGGCAAGCCAACCAGAATAAATCCAATAAGAACAATTAGAGATCAGTGAGTGGGTGGCTTGCCATCACAAATCGGAAGAACAAGGAAAGAACCATGACTTTTATTAACAATGTTCAAGCAGAAAAATCCCTCTATATAGCGGGTGAGTGGCAATCGGGCATGGACACCATCGCCAATATTAACCCTTCTGATATCAGCGAAAACATTGGCGATTTCGCACAAGCGAGTGTGTCGCAAGTAGAGCAAGCGATTCAAGCGGCTAAATCAGCGCAGCCAGAGTGGGAAAAAACACCAATCGAGCGCAAGCAAGCAGTGCTACAAGCGATTGGTGATGAGCTCATTGCACGATGTGACGAATTGGGCACCTTACTTTCGCGTGAAGAAGGTAAGCCATTTGCTGAAGGTCGAGGTGAGATATACCGTGCTGGCCAATTCTTCCAATACTTTGCTGCTGAGGTTCTGCGTCAAATTGGCGATAACGCTGCTTCCGTCCGTCCAGGTGTCTCCGTTGAAGTTACTCGTGAAGCCGTCGGCGTTATCGCCATTATCTCTCCTTGGAACTTTCCAACAGCAACAGCGGCTTGGAAAATCGCGCCAGCACTTGCGTTTGGTAACAGCGTCGTCTGGAAGCCTGCCAACCTAACCCCAGCAAGTGCCGTTGCGCTGACAGAGATTATCCATCGCCAAGGTTTACCTGCCGGCACGTTTAACCTCGTTTTGGGTAGCGGTTCGCAAGTCGGTAATACCCTTATCAATTCGAAGGATGTGAACGGCGTGAGCTTCACTGGTTCTGTGGACACAGGCCGTAAAGTTGCAGCGGCAACGGCACCAAATTTTGTGCGTTGTCAGCTAGAGATGGGTAGCAAAAATGCGCTCGTAGTGGCAGATGATGCAGACATTCAAATTGCCGTTGAAGCGACAATCGCAGGCTCATTCTCGGGTGCAGGTCAAAAGTGCACCGCGTCTTCTCGTCTTGTGGTTATGGACGGAATTCACGACGCGTATGTTGAAGCGCTAATCAAACGCATGAGCGAATTAAAAGTGGGTCACGCACTGGAAGAGGGCGTATTCATGGGTCCTGTTGTTGATGGTAACCAGCTGAATGCGAACTTTGAGTGGATTGAAAATGCACGCCAAGCAGGCGCGGAGCTGGCTTTCGGTGGTGAGCGTCTGAGCCTAGAGCATGACGGTTACTATATGTCACCAACCCTGTTCTTGAACACACAAAACAGCTGGGAAGTGAACCAAGAAGAAGTCTTTGCACCAATGGCAAGCGTGATTCGCGTTTCTGATTTGGATGAGGCGATTGCAGTCGCGAACGATACGCGCTTTGGCCTGACAGGCGGCATTATCACGCAAAGTCTGCGCAATAGCGCGATCTTCAAACAGCAAGTCCAAACGGGCTGCGTCATGGTTAACTTGCCAACTGCGGGTACAGATTATCACGTTCCATTTGGTGGTCGTAAAGAATCTAGCTTTGGTCCTCGTGAGCAAGGTCAGTACGCCAAAGAGTTCTACACCGTAGTGAAAACCGCTTATCAGCGTCCTTACTAAGATCGGCAGGGTAACTGATGGTGTCAGTTGCCCGCACGAAAAGGCTAAGAAATTGTTTAAGGAGTGGTTATGTACCAACAACGGATTGTGATTGACGGATTGCAGTACTGCAATTGGGATCGAGAGTATTTCCAAACGCTTAAGGCGAGTGGCATTACCGCCGTTCATGCCACCATCGTCTACCACGAAACTGCGCGCGAAACCTTAACGCGTTTTGCTGAGTGGAACTTGCGCTTCGAGCAAAATGCGGACCTCATCATGCCTATTTATTCAATGGCAGATGTAGAAAAAGCCAAAGCAGAAGGCAAAGTCGGCATCTTCTTCGGCGCGCAAAATTGCTCACCAATCGATGATGAAATTGGTCTGATTGAAGTGATGCGCCGCCAAGGTCTGCTGATCATGCAACTGACCTACAACAACCAAAGCTTACTGGCGACAGGTTGTTACGAACAAAACGATTCCGGCGTAACTCGCTTTGGTAAGCAAGCTATTGAAGAGATGAACCGAGTCGGGATGATCATTGATATGTCCCACAGTGCGGAGCGTTCTACGTTGGAAGCCATCGATCTTTCTTCGCGTCCAATTTGTATCAGCCATGCTAACCCGACGTTTGCGCATGACGCACTGCGCAACAAATCCAACACCGTGATCAAAGCACTGACGGAGCGCGGTGGTTTGATTGGATTCAGTTTATATCCATTCCATTTGCCAAATGGCAGCCAGTGCACGCTGGATGATTTCTGCCAGATGGTAGCGAAAACCGCAGACATGTTTGGCGTCGACCATTTAGGCATCGGTAGTGATCTGTGCTTAAACCAACCGCAACAAGTATTGGAATGGATGCGCAACGGGCGTTGGTCAAAAGCGATGGATTACGGCGAAGGTTCAGCAAGTAACTCGGGATGGCCAGATGCGCTGCCATGGTTCTGCGGCAGCGCAGGGATGGAGAACATCTACAACGGATTAATGGGTCACGGATTCAGTGAATCTGAGGCTGGAAAAATATTGGGTGAAAACTGGTTCAACTTCCTTAAAGAAGGATTAGAGCCTTTTTCATAGCATTCCCCAAAGTAGGAACCGCCTGCCCACATAATAACAATACGGCAGGCGTAAAACTCACATTTGTAGCCAGTCTTTGGCTGCTGCAAAGAACCTCTGGAGCCAGAGTATGTCTGATTTAACCAATAGCATGAAAGCTTCCACGATGAGCGTGTCATCGGGCAAGTCGAAAGCAAAACACAACACATCAACAACAGAAAACACGACGGACAAATTAGGACTGAATAACCCGGCCTTTTGGTATAGCGGTGGTTTCATCGCGTTGTTCGTTGCTATTGCACTTTATGACGGCGAGCTGTTATCTACGATCGTTAACGCTGGCTTTGGCTGGGCAGTTCAGGTATTTGGTCCATACTGGCAGTTACTGCTGCTTCTCACTTTTCTTATTGGTCTTGGCTTGGCTGCAGGGCGAACAGGCAAGGTGATGTTGGGCGGGATTGCAAAACCAGAAATGGACTCTTTCCGCTGGATGGCGATTATTTTCTGTACCTTATTGGCTGGTGGTGGTGTTTTCTGGGCCGCGGCTGAGCCTATCGCACACTATGTTAGCCCACCCCCTTTGTACGGCGCGCAAGATAACCCGCAGCAAGGTGCGGTGAATGCGTTGTCACAATCCTTTATGCACTGGGGCTTTCTAGCTTGGGCGATTGTAGGTAGCTTAACTTCCATCGTGGTGATGCACCTACATTACGACAAAGGTTTACCACTAAAACCACGTATTTTGCTTTACCCAGTCTTGGGCGAACGAGCACTTAAAGGCCAACTCGGTGCATTGATTGACGCGTGCTGCATTATCGCGGTAGCCGCGGGCACCATCGGGCCCATTGGGTTTCTAGGCTTGCAGGTTAGCTACGCGTTAAATGCGCTGTTTGATATTCCTGATGGCTTTACCACTCAGCTTATCATCATCTTGTTTGCGATTGCGCTTTACACCTTGTCAGCACTCAGTGGATTAAGCCGAGGCATGCAACTGCTTAGTCGTTACAACGTGATTCTGGCAATGGCATTGATGGTTTACATCCTGTTTTTTGGCCCTACGAATTTTATCTTTAACGGATACATTCAAGGTGTAGGGAGCATGCTGGATAACTTTATCCCAATGGCGACCTACCGTGGTGATGAAGGTTGGCTAAGCTGGTGGACAGTATTTTTCTGGGGCTGGTTCCTTGGTTATGGTCCGATGATGGCAATTTTTATTGCGCGTATTTCCCGTGGTCGAACTATCCGACAAGTCATTTCCACCATCAGTATTGTGGCTCCGTTAACCACCTGTTTTTGGTTCACGATTGTGGGCGGCTCAGGTCTTGCGTTTGAAATTGCTGAACCGGGTAGCGTGAGTGCGGCGTTCGAAGGCTTTAACCTGCCAGGTGCTTTGCTTGCGGTGACTCAGCAACTACCAATGCCAATGCTGACTTCAATTCTATTTCTGATTTTAACCACGATCTTCATCGTCACGACGGGCGACTCAATGACCTACACAATCAGTGTCGTGATCAGTGGTGAAACGGAGCCGAATGCGATCATCCGTACCTTTTGGGGCGTAATGATGGGTGTGACGGCACTAATCCTGATTTCTCTTGGCTCTGGTGGCATCTCTGCACTGCAATCTTTCATTGTGATTACCGCGGTTCCGGTTTCGTTGATTCTGTTACCGTCACTTTGGAATGCGCCGCAAATCGCAATCAAAATGGCGAAAGAGCAAGGGCTATAACAATTATCTAATTCAAACAACGTGGAGCTTGTGCGGGTGTTTTCCTCCTGCATCCGCACAAACCCTAGTATTCTTACAATAACAAATAGGTGGTGAGCAAAATGGATGCACATCGTTCTACTTATACGGAAGCAACTATGCGCGATGCAGCGATTGTCATGGCAGCCGAAAGGCTTGGCGCAATGCACCAAAACCGAATCAGCTTTGTTCGCAGTCTGATTCGTAATATGGCAAGCCAAAACTGGCAAGTAACCAAGCATGAGTGGCAGCTTTGTCCTCGTGGTTATGGTCATGTGATTTACAAATTGACCACGCCAGAGCACGTTTATCATTTGGTGGTATTCTGTGATGAAATTGCCGACGACGAGCGTAATGATCGCGTAATTGCTGAAAAGTGGGACGTCACATTTGCACTGGTTCAAGGCGATGTTGATGTTACTTTGTTGGAAAGATTGCGAGAAAATGTACCGCTGCAAGAAGCGGGACGTAATCCAAACAACGTACTTGTTCTTGCTCGCGCAAACAAAAGTGTGCGCGTGTTTGAGCACATTGTTAGCGCGCTTTCTCAAGGCGAGCAGCCTGAGCCGAAAGAGTTAGCTGAAGTGGGTTATATCCTGCGTACCACAGCTGTTTATGGTAACGGAAAGTTTGGTATCGCCGATTTCAAACTGTTAGAGAACAACTCAGATTTCAGCCAGTCTTTTAGTGCGCAAATGTGTGCCGTATATATGTTGCGTGAATTCAGCCTAGATTGGGTGCACTATCTGGCACTTCAGCAAGGTGGCGACAACGCGGTGGCTTTGCATCGTGGCTTGCAGCGCTACCTTGGTGTCGGCAATGCGACTGGCTTAGGCATGGCTCCATACTTGATTAATCACCCGTGCATCGTTGACCAATGGATGACCTCTCGCGAACGTGCGGTAGCGCGAGTCTTTGCGATGCCATGTGAAGCGTCGTTCCATGCTCCTTTGCAAGGATTGCTGCAAAAAGCACAGCGTCATTTAGAGCAAGTCATCACCATCAATGAACATCAAGACAGGCTCAATCATCAAGCGATAGCAGACATCAAACAACTGCTATCGGAGCTAACAACGTTAATGGCATTACATCCGAACTGGGCGAGTTTGGTCGAGCATAAGAAAACAATGAGTGTGGAAGCCCAAGAAATCCTCACCTCTTGCTTGATCGAACTCTACCCATCTTTAGTGGATGAATTTGCTAGCCAAATGAATACGGATGAAACGTTATCTATTCCGGGCGGGAAAAAGATCCAAGATTTACTGGAAGTGTTGCAAAGCAAGTACCGCTGGGCGATTGATGCGGATTACTCACTAGCCGAGAACAACTACTGGTTCTGGTATCGCTCACAAGATAAAGAAGAGCCAAGGCTTGGTGTTCGCGGGGAAGAGGCTGGAGAAGAAAAAGAACTGCCGCTTGATATCGGCAGACAAGTGAATCGCTTGTACCAGGCCTTGCTTGACTGTGATGTAGAAATGTCCGTAGCAGAGTTTCTATTGCAAAAACCGGCTTATCGTTCGATCACACGTCGCGTATGGACGCTAGGCAACCGTGCGATGGGGGATATTCAAATGAATGTGCTGCGTAAAGATGCGTTACCAATGCACTTACTGCGCTGTAAATTGGCGATCTTTGGCGCGACTAAGTTTGATCCGCGCTCGGATCGTTGGGTTCGAGTAACCTTCTTCCAGGGCGCGCCGCTGTTAGATGAAATTCACGATCCTAAACTGGCAGACACATGGATTTTCCCTAGCATGCCGCCGCGTGACGAAATTGTGCAAAGTGACAATCAAAAAATCAACGGAGGATTTGCATTATGATCGTCTCTCACAACGAATTGGTGGCCGCGGTTAATAAGGCATTTCTTGGCATGCGCCGTCACTGTGGTGAGGCGGATGTCATTGCGAACATGGTGGCGGACTTGCAAATGGTTGGCTTACATGGAGTTCGTCATTTTAATAACGCCAGTCTGTTTCTTGGGTTAGATTCAGACTGCGCCGTATCGGTGACCAACAGTACGCCGTCAAGCATAGAGGTAGAACTGCACAACGGGAGTGTAGCGTGTCATTTACCCGCGGTGTTGGATTTCGCGCTCGAGAAAATGATCAACCGTAAGTCGATTACCATTACGTTGAAACAGTGTCATAACCGTTGGCTAGGTTTTAGTGAGTTGTTGAAGCTCTCTGCAAAAGGCATTGCGTGCCGTGCACAATGGGTCAATGGCTCTAGTCCCAAGCGAACGCTTTATGTGTTAAACCGTGGACGAATCGCGCCAGAAGTCTTTTTCTCGGATCAGTTTGATGGGCATGATACGGATTTGCATAGTATGGTTATCGAGCTCTCCGTGAACGATTTCGATATCGAGAAAAGTGCACAAGGGTATACCACCCACATTGAAGGTGATGAGTTAAGCCGCACGCAACAAGCTTCTTGGCAAAATGGTATCTTTGTCGAAGACCAAGAATGGGAAACACTGAAACAAACCGCAACCGCGTTGCTGGTGGAGAACAGTGAGCGTTCTATGCTCGGTGCTGGCGGTGTGGTTTAAGCGATGAAAGGCGATGATTCCAAGTAGAAGTGATGAAGGCTGCTCTTTAGCGGCCTTTTTTGTGCGCGAAGTTTGGTCACTTCTGAAGTTCAAAGACTATGATTACCGTTATCCGCAAGATGGAGCAACACAGGTAAGAAAAATGGATCTGCAAGAGAATAAAAGAAATGCCATTGCGTTTTACGAAACCGCCTATCGAGGTAATCCAAGAAAAGCGGTTGAAGACTATGTTGGCGATGAGTACATTCAGCACAATCCATTAGTTGGAAATGGCCCCGAGGCTTTTATCGAGTATTTTGAGCGGATACAAAATGAGTATCCCAATAAAGACATTACGTTTGTGCGAGCCATTGCTGAAGGGAACTTGGTGGCACTACACACTCACCAAACATGGCCTAATGATATTGAATACGTGACAATGGATTTCTTTCGTTTTGATCACAATGGGAAGATCGTCGAACATTGGGACGCTCTGCAAGAGATTCCTAAAGAAACATTGAATGGTCACACCATGTATTAACGAGTCGTTGACGAGTCTCCCATGCCGTTTATTCAAACGGTATGGGAGGTTAAATGATTTGTGGCACTTTAAGTATTAATCATCAAAGCGCTTTTTCGATTCTCACCGCGACGTCTTCAGATACCCAGCCTTTCCACAAGTCAGGGTAGGTATTAAAGAAGTAAAACATCGCTTCTTCACCGTCCGCGTAGTTATCTTCCATCCAGGCCAGCATTTCACTCATTTGCTCGTTGGTAAATCCGCGTTTCTGCAAGTACGCGAATGCTTGGGGTTCTTTGCTCGCAAACGCCTCAGTTGTTACTGTGCGAACTGGAGAAGGTGGGTACATTGTTACTTTTGGTGAAGCGCAATCAGGCTGAGTGGTACAGTTGCGATACTCTTCTAAATCTGTTCCGCTACCAAAATCCACTTTGACCATATCATACTTGCCCAATACGGGGGTCGGTGACCAGTAGTAACCAAACCAAGGCATTTTGCGATCATAGGCTTTGGCGATGGTGCCAGCTAATGCTGCGCCAGATCCTGGGTCAACCATCTCAAAGCCGTGCTCACTTAACCCTAATGCATTAAACAAGTGACCGGAGGTGATTTGGCATGTCCAACCAGCAGGGCAGCTATAAAACGCGAACTTGTCATCATCCTCTGGGTGTTCAAATAGTTTGGCGTGCTTGATGACGCCTTCTATTGTCGCGAGTTCTGGATACTGTTTTACCAGATAGGCGGGAACCCAAAACCCTTCTTCACCACCATTGACAAGCGATTCACTAGCGATGCGCAAGCGTTTATCCGCAATCCCTTTATCAAGTGCTTCTTTAATACCGTTTGTCCATAACTCTGGCGCAACGTCAGGCTGTCCCTTTTCAATCATAGAGGTGCCTGTAGGAACGCTATCACCAGGGATCAATTCCGCATCGCACTGGTAGCCTTCATTTAAGACAAATTGGTCGATGTGCGCCATTAAGCTGGCCGAATTCCAATTCATGTCTGCGATGGTTATTTTTCCGCATTCGTCCGCATTTGCATGAGTAGATAATGCTGATAGCAGCAGAACAGAGAGCATTGAAGGTGTCGTCTTCATGTGACTGAATTTCCTTGTCGTTGTCATTTACTTCAGTATATACATCGGTTTATAAAGATTCAGTGAACAAGTTTTTTTCAGTGACGTTAAGCATAAAAACGGCGATTTATGAAGCGTTTGGTGAGGCGTGTTGAAAGGGAGTTAATACAGCAAGAACACTCCTTCGTAGCCGCCAATCTCAATATGAGAAACATAGTCGCCGATGTTACCGTCTTGATCTACAGGTCGCATAGGCTCTGGAAGTGCGATAGTTATCTTCGGTGAGGAGAAGTAATCGATATTTTTGCCAAAGAAATCAGTCCGATACAGCACTCGGCCTTTGGTGAATTCGCGGGCTAACACCATCTCTGTAGGGCCATGCATCACTACCACATCGTCTGAGTGATACGCAAAGTACGTATGGGTTGGTAACAAATCGATAGCGCCATTAGGCAAGTCAGGGTGAGCCACTTTGCTCATAGAAGCATCTCCAATCACCGTGTAATCGGCGGAATATGGCGTGCTGGTGGACATCATTAGCGGAGTCGCCTGATATCCTTCTGGTATTTGATTGGCAGGCTCTCCCAAATCAACGGCAAGCAAGGAGCTAGGTTGATAAGCAATATTCTTTGGTACGCCTGCCTTCCAGAAGTTGTCACTTGTTGTGTTATTACTTCCATATAAGTAGCCATTGTTCCACTGATTAAAGTAAATGCGCTCAGGGTGATAGTTTAAGTAGAACACCGCTAGTGCAGAGTATTGGTCCTGTTTCCAGTTATCCTCAGTGTTGCCAAAGTATTGAACTCGACCATAACGCGTGGTCGCTTGATAAATCACTTTCTGACCCGCTTTGGCGAGTGCAGAGTTATCCCAAAATTTAGCCAAGCCAGCATAGCCACTAAAGCCGGTAGCAGGGAAAAGGTAGTGCTCGCGCAAGTACAAGGAGCCAGCGTTAACCAAGTGGTTTTGCCCATTACGACCGAATAAGTTTGCCGTACCTATGTTGAGGCCAATTAACGCATCTTCATCCAGCGTTGCCAGTTTATTCAAGAACGCCGAGAATTGCGCTTTGTAAGCATCGTCAGCAGCTTGGCTACCCGCCACCAAACCAAGTTCATCCACTGTGCCTCCGGAATATATGTAGAACTGATTTGCACCGAGTAACTTATTCGTATCGTCGTTGTACGCACCATTTAAACCTTGTTTCGCCCATTCAGCTTGGTAATAGTGGCGCATTGTATTGGTAAAAACGGGATTACCGAGATTGGTCAATGCCCAAGAAGAGGTTTGATTCCACATACGACCAAATGGAATAACCCGTGACTCCCAACGAAATCGGGCCGTTGCATTCTTATTCGAACGGTTTTTGTATTCATTCCAAGAAAGATAATTGTCTTGGTTTCGATCTGCAGATTTGTCGAAGCCACGAATTTTACGCCGGCGTTGAATGGTTTGACCTTCCGGTGTCTCCGTTGGTGCTCCTGAGATATTGACGGCAGGGAAGCTATTTTTGAGTTGAATGTTTTCGAGACGTGGGCGGTTTTCTATGTTGTCGTCATGCCAAGTAATTTTCGCAAAGTAAAGGCGGCCGCCGTCGCGTAAAAAGGTGGAGCCAAAGTACTGACCGCCACCATAAGTTTTTCCGCTACCATCATGCGTTGTAGCGCGAACCCAATCCGAAGGAACAGACCAGTTTACTGTTTGGTTTTTAGTCATGTTCTCAGTTTTGTCTTTTTTAATCGCGAAGCTTTTCCATTCAGTTACCCGACCAAACGAGTCGATAGCAGAAGGGTATTCAATCGTGAAGCTGCCGCCTTGAGCAAACTGAGAAAACGTAAAGGTTAAGCGGTCGAACTTCTCTGAGTGATAAACATAGAGGGCACCACCATTATTCGCCTGACCGAATACATCAGCATCCCATGGCGGTGGTTGATATAGCCAAAAACCGGCGTGGTCAGCGCTGGCGGTATAGCCAACGATCATCGGTTTTCGATTGAGTAGAGTATTCTCGCCATGGCTTGAGTCGACTTCAGCTAGGATAGTGTCTTCAGAAAAGTGGAGAAAGAAATCTTCGTAGTCAACTCCATTCAGTTCTGCTTGGTTACGTATATCGTTTTCCAGCCAACCTGAGTTAAGTTCCAGCTTTTGGTTGTACATGTAACCAAGCGCTTTTACACGCTCGTTATCACTCTTATTTTCGTAAGCTCCAAACACGATATCGGCATTATCCAACTCCCATTCAAGTGCAGTGGCAGCAGAGATAGGCTTATCTTGAAGATCAATACCCTGTTCATGCAACCCAGGTAATACGATTGCTGTTCTACTCCAAACGTTGGGTACAGAAAGCAAGCTCAAAGAAATGAGTGTAACGAGAGAAAAACAATGCGACTTCAACATGGAGTTATCCCATTAATACTTAGATGACTCAAATTAAGAGTCAGATACAAAGAGAAATTATAGTCCATTCGCGAAGTCGTAATCAGGACCCTGCCATAGAGGACTTTACAGGAAAACTAACAGGGGATGCTGTGCAAAAATGAGCGGGTGTACTTGGAATAGATCATCCTCATAGACTCAAAACTTCCTCTACACGTCAGCACAAAAATAACCACCATTTTAACCTTGTTTCGGTCGTCACCATGTTGTTGGATTTTTCTTCAACAAATTCAGTTAAAACTAACTCTTCAAACCAGTCAGATACTCTGTCTTGGTGGTAGCTGATCATACAAAAAATTAACAAATTAAATTTTTATACATTTTTATTGCATAAAAAGTCCAGTTGAGTAATATAAATACCAAGTGACAATTAATGCGGTATGTCAGCATGACTATTCAGGTAAGCGGAATCAATAAATCCTACGGTGAGACACAAGTGCTTCACGATGTCAGCTTTAAGTGTGAAAGCGGGGAAACACTGGTGTTACTTGGTCCAAGTGGCGCAGGTAAGAGCTCTCTACTGCGTGTTCTTAACCTTCTTGAAGGGGCGGATAACGGCAAGCTAAACATCGCAAATGATGTTTTTGATTTCTCTACTGAAATCAAAGAGAAACAAGGTTTAGCACTTCGTCGTAAAGTAGGCATGGTGTTCCAGCAGTACAACTTATGGCCGCACATGACAGTGATGGAGAACCTGATTGAGGCTCCGGTAAAAGTATCTGGCATGGATAAAGAAGAAGCGAAGAACCAAGCAATGCAAATTCTCGCAACGCTGCATTTGGCAGACAAAGCGGATGCATGGCCGATGCAGCTTTCTGGTGGTCAGCAACAACGTGTGGCGATTGCTCGTGCATTGATGATGAAACCGGAAGTCTTGCTTTTTGATGAACCGACCGCAGCGCTTGATCCGGAAATTACTAACCAAATCGTTAAGATTATTAAAGATTTAAGCGAAACTGGCATCACCCAAGTCGTAGTAACGCATGAGGTCGATTTTGCTAAGAAAATCGCTAGCCACGTACTGTATCTAGAAAAAGGACACATCGTCGAGCACGGCACAAATGATTCGTTTTCTAATCCGCAAACCGCCCAGTTTGCTGACTACCTAAATCACTAAATTACGTTTTTAAAGTTCAGTCTATTTAACAGATAAGCTCGGCTGTCATTGCGAGTGTCAGCCCACTAAGTACACACGGAGTATTGCAATGAAAAAGATTCTACTAGCTTCACTAATCGGCCTTTCTTCTGCAACTATGGCAGCAAACGCAGCAGCACAAGAAGAGATCAAATTCGCGATGGAAGCGACTTACGCACCGTTCGAATACATGGATGAAAACAACCAAATTCAAGGTTTTGATGTGGATCTGGCGAATGCATTATGTAAAGAAATGGAAGCAAAATGTACCTTCCACAACCAATCTTTTGACAGCCTGATCCCTGCATTAAAATTCAAGCGTTACGATGCGGCTATCTCTGCCATGGATATTACTGACGCGCGTTTGGAGCAAGTGAATTTTTCTGACCCTTACTACGACAACTCAGCAGCGTTTGTTTCTATCAAAGAAAAAGTGGCTGATCAAAAAGCACTAGAAGGTAAGCGTGTTGGTGTTCAAAACGGTTCAACACACCAAAGTTACCTAATTGAGCAAATGCCAGGTGTAACAGCGGTTCCTTACTCAAGCTACCAAGACGCATTCATCGATATGAAGAATGGCCGTATTGATTCTGTATTCGGTGACACAGCAGTCGTAGCAGAATGGTTCAAGAAAGAAGATAACCTAGCGTACGTTGGTGAGCACGTTACTAACCCTAAATACTTCGGTAACGGTTTCGGTATCGCAGTAAACAAAGGTAACGACGAGCTAGTGAACAAGCTGAACACGGCACTGAAAACAGTGAAAGCGAACGGCGAATACGACGTAATCTACAACAAGTACTTCGGTAAGTAATATGGCACTAACGGGTTACTCTTTATCGCTTGTTCAAGCTAGTTGGATGACTGTCCAGCTGGCCTTCACAAGCCTTTTAGTCGGTTTGATTCTGGCAGTGGTATTCGCCAGTGGTGAAATGTCTCGCCGCGTTTTCGTTAAATGGCCAATGACGGCGTTTGTGACGATTGTACGTGGTTTGCCAGAAATCCTTGTCGTGTTGTTTATCTATTTTGGTTCGACGCAGGTTCTGTTTTTAATCACCGGCGACTTTATTGAAGTTAGCCCGTTCTTGTCTGGCGTGGTGGCGTTGTCATTGATCTTCGCTTCTTATGCTTCTCAAACTCTACGTGGCGCATTAAAAGCCGTTGGAAGAGGGCAGAGAGAAGCAGCAAGTGCACTCGGCATCAGTCAAGCACACGCTTTCGTTCGCATTGTTTTGCCACAAGCAGTAAGACACGCGCTACCAGGCTTAACGAACCAATGGTTGGTTTTGCTGAAAGATACCGCGCTTGTATCACTGATTGGTGTAACGGATTTGTTGAAGCAAGCGCAGCTAACATCTGCAGCGACGCATGAAGCGTTTACTTGGTACGCAACCGCTGCGGCGATTTACCTAGGCATTACTTTGATTACACAACGTGCCGTCAAACTGATTGATAAGAAGTTCTCAATTCAAGGCATGAGCATGGGACAGGAGGCAACTGCATGAACGAACAACACGTTTGGCAAATGCTGGATGGCTTAGGCACTAGCCTTCAATTGACCGCCGCTTCCTTGGTTGTCGGCTGTCTCTTAGCTCTGATGATGACGCTGACTCTGATCCTACGTACTCCGGGTTTGCATTGGGTAAGTCGTGGCATCATCACCTTGTTCACAGGTACGCCTTTGTTGGTACAGATCTTCTTGGTGTACTACGGTCCGGGCCAGTTTGATGCTGTAAGAGAAAGTGTATTCTGGACATGGTTAAGCCAACCTTGGTTCTGTGCGATGTTAGCGCTAGCACTCAATACCGCGGCATACAGCACTCAGTTGTTCAAAGGAGCGTTTAACGCGATTCCTTCCGGTCAATGGCAAGCGTGTCGTGCATTAGGCATGAACAAAACCGCGACACTGAAGGTGCTGCTGCCATACGCCATTCGCCGCGCTGTTCCGGCTTACTCGAACGAAGTGATTTTGGTCTTCAAAGGCACCTCACTAGCAAGCACGATTACGATCATGGATCTGATGGGTTACGCGCAGCGCATTAATGCACAAACTTACGATACGTTGACGGTATTTGGTATTGCGGGCGCATTTTATTTAACGGTAAATGGTGTGCTAACTCTCATTTTCCGTCAAGTAGAGAAGAAAGCATTGGCGTTCGAAGCCGCATAAACCTTCAATCAACACTCAATTTAGTTCCACAGTGCCTCTGCAACTGACTCTCTTGCAGGGGCATTTTTTATATTCGTCATGGAAAATTCCTCAAGTTCCACCAAACTTAATTCAACGCAATTGCATTGGTGGCATCATGGAAAGAAGACACTTTTTAGCGCTGTGGACATTGTTGTTCGCACCCTCTCTAAAAGCGAAAACACCAATGCGGCCGACGCCAGCACAAACAGAAGGGCCATTTTATCCAGTGGTGGACATTCCTCTTCGTCAAAACTTGATTCTGCAATCGGAGGGCTTGCTTGGTGAGCCTATTGTGCTGCAAGGCAAAGTCGTAGATACAACAGGAAACCCCGTTTCAGGCATCAAGGTAGAAATCTGGCAATGTGATGGGCAGGGGATTTACGATCATCCTAAGCAGCCAAGTAATGATAAGTTTGATGCTCATTTTGCAGGCTTTGGCGCGGCAGAAACCCAATCGGATGGTCGCTACTTATTCCAGACTTTGTATCCAGTGCCTTATGCCACTCGTCCGCCGCACATTCACGTTAAGTTGTGGCGGGATAACCAAGAGCTCCTGACCACTCAGTTGTACTTAAAAGGCAATACTGGTGACGAATGGTGGGGTGGTAAAGCCCGTGATTATCTACAGTTTGAAACCATACGAATCGACGGGCGATTAACGGGCGAATTCAACTTTGTGATTGGTTAGCGAGTTTAGTTAAGCCATTAACTCAACCAATTGCGCCAAGCATTCTTTATCCAGTATCGGATGAGGCTCGACGCCCGTGACCAAAACGATATCCACGGAAGGTAGCGATGGCATATCGTCTAAGATCTTAAGATCCTCGCTAACGCTAATACTGCCCATCGCACCGATAGCCATGCCTGAACGTACAATCGCTCGTTGTGCAGAGGCCGTATTGCAACATGCCAGTAGTTGATAAGGAGTACCACGTTTGGTTAATCCGTCTACTGCTGCCGCATGGTATTTGCAGTCGGTTTGGAATAGGGCGAGAGGGAGAGGTTGGGCTTGCTCGATGTCAAAATCAGGATGAGCAATCCACACGCCTTTGTCGCTTGCTAGCCAGTAACCTTCCTCACTGTCCGGTGCTCTTGTCACAATAGCGGCGTCTAGCTTTCCTTCATCAAGTTTTTCTCTCAAGGTGATGCTCGGCTCACTAAAGACTTGAATCGAACATGTGGGCTCAGATTGCTGTAATACGCGGATGACTTTAGGCAGGATATTATCGTTGTAATCCTCGGGGCAACCCAAGCGAAGAGGGCGCTTATTTTCATAGCGTTTCACTTGTTTCAGTGCTTGATTGTGCAAGCTGACCAATTGTTCGGCGTGAGAGCGCAGTGCCAGCCCTGCTTCACTCAATACTAGGTTGCGACCTTCTTTTTCAAACAAGCTGACGCTGAGTTCGTCTTCCAGCTTACGCATTTGTGCACTGAACGCTGATTGGGTGCGATTGATCTGCTTGGCTGCTCGAGTGAAACTGCCCGTTTCTACAAAAGCAAGAAAGCTGCGTAACGCATCGATATCCATATCTAAAACTCATCCATCGTTTTTGTTGAAGTGTTCCATCAAAACTATCCGTTAGTCCCCTTAAATACAATCAGATATTGTGAATGGGTACTCAAAACACGAACCGCATGGAGGCGTCATGAAACTGTTTATTGCTAACCAAAACTACTCAAGCTGGTCACTGCGCGCATGGGTGATCTTTTCTCAATTCAAATTGGATGTGGAAGTCACTAAGCTGACGTTATTTACGGAGGATTTTTACAAGACCTTGGAAGGTATTACACCAACGGCTAAAGTACCGACCTTGGTGGATGGCGATGCAACCGTGTGGGATTCATTAGCGATTTTGGAATACGTAAACGAGCAATACCTGCAAGGTAAAGCATGGCCAAGCAACTCCGCAGAACGGGCTAAAGCACGCGCCATCGCTTCAGAAATGCACTCGGGTTTCTTTGATTTAAGAAACGAACTCCCAATGAATATCCGCGCGCGCAGAAAAGTCGATTTAACTGAAGGTGCACGTAAAGATATTGCACGTATTGACGCTATTTGGGCAGAACAAGCCAATCTGTATCCAGACGGCTGGTTATTTGGAGAATGGTCGATTGCAGATGCCATGTATGCACCTGTGGCATTGCGTTTCCAAACTTACGGTATCGAGCTATCGGAAGGTGCCAAAGCTTACCAACAGAAGGTGCTAGCAAGTGAATCTCTAAAGCAATGGTTGGAAGAGGCGAGCCAAGAAACGGATATCGTAGAAGAAGATGAAGCAGGGGTAGAAGTATAAGCGCATCTTGCGATCGCCTGTAGCAAGGGAAAGCATGACAAAGCACGCTTTCCTCTTCTAGGATGGTTGTCGTTTCCGGCGCGTTTAAGCTAGGTGTTCAACAATCGCTCTGCCTACGCCGTGTGCGCTCGTTGGGTTTTGACCTGTGATGACACGATCATCCACAATTACAAACTCTTGCCATGGTTGCACTTTAGAGTAGCGCGCTGCGCTGCGTGCAAGAGATTCTTCCAATAGGAATGGGATATCGTTGATGGTGCCGAAGTCGATCTCTTCTTCGCGAGTGAAACCTGTTACTGATTTAGACGCAAGCAGCTTTTCGCCATTGCTAAGCGTGATAGGGAGAAGAGCGCCTGGACCATGACAAACTGCTGCCACAATACCGCCATCTTCATAGTGTTTTGCAGAAATCTTGGCAAAGTCTTCGTTGCTCGCTAGGTCTGAAAGAAGACCAAAGCCACCCGGATAGAAGATCGCATCGTAGTTGTCACCGTTGATTTGTGATACTGGAATCGTGTTGTTGATGCGGTTCTGGAAATCATCATCCGCTAAGATTTTCTCGTTGACTGCGTCGCCTTCGATGTCGGTTCCGTACAGTGGTGCTTGCCCGCCTTTGATAGAGGCAATGTCGTAATCGAAGCCTGCACCTAGTAGCTCGCTAAGCGCATGAGTGAGCTCTGGCGCGTAAGTTCCGTTTGCTTGGTCAGTTTCACCAAGGGTCGCATGGTTCGTCACAATGATGAGTACTTTTTTCATGATGGTTTCCTTTTTGGCTTACGTATATTTGTTGAACACCTTCATACTAATTGCTAAACAAATAAGTGATAATATGATTAATTGGCAAAACATTATTGCTATATAGCAAAGGTAAGTATGGACAGTTTTGAAGGCATCAATGAGTTTGTTACGGTTGCTGAGAGCTTAGGGTTTTCTGCAGCGGCAAAACAGTTAGGTTGCAGTACCAGTCACGTCAGTCGCCAAGTCACAAGACTAGAAGAGCGATTAGGTGTCGCTTTGTTAGCACGTTCGACAAGAATGGTGAGTCTAACGGAAGCGGGGCAAGCGTATTATCAACAGTGTAAAGAGTTGGTGATTGGGCTTCAGCAAGCCAATGAGCAACTCACCACGCAGCAAACTCAATTGAGTGGTACGTTACGTGTGAGTGCCGCTGGTGCGTTTTCTGAGAACCATGTAGCGCCTGCCTTGATGGCGTTTGCCAAGCAACATCCTAATCTCACGGTTGAAATTAACTTCAACACCAGCATGGTCAACTTTATTGAAGATGGTTTCGATTTTGCCATTCGTTACGGCAGGTTGAGTGATTCAGGCTTGGTTGCGAGAAAGCTGGTGGATCGTCCCATGGCAGCGGCAGCCAGTCAGCGTTATCTCGATGAACATGGTTTGCCAACGCACCCAGAGCAACTCAAGCGTCATAGCTGCATTATTGCCAATAAGGACGTTTGGTTGTTTGAAAAAGACGGCAAGCCTTTAGATGGCGTAAAAGTGCAGGGCAGATGGAAGAGCAATAACGCACACACGGTCTTGCAAGCCTGTGCAGAAGGATTAGGTGTGGCGTACTTACCGAAGAGTAGTTTCAACGATGCTATTTCGTCTGGTCGTTTGGTGCCAATACTAGAGCCGTATTGGGGAAGCGGCAACAGCAGCTGGATTGTTTATCAGAATCGTCACTTTCTACCACTACGAGCGCGATTGGCTATCGACTTCTTGCTTGATCATTTTGTCGATTGGCAGGAGTAATGAGGCTCTGCCAATCGGTTTGTTTATCCATTTGTTAGATCGTCAACATACTAACGTATCTACATGTTTTGATAGCTTGGTCCGCCGCCACCTTCTGGTGCTTTCCACGTGATGTTTTGCGAAGGATCTTTGATGTCACAGGTTTTGCAATGAACGCAGTTGGCGGCATTTATCTGAAACTTCAACTTATTGTCCACTTCCACCACTTCGTAAACCCCAGCGGGGCAATAGCGCTGACTCGGTTCGTCATACATACCTAAATTCACATCAATTGGAATGTGAGGGTAAGTCAGAACAAGGTGACAAGGTTGATTCTCTTCGTGCTGTGTTCCCGACAAAAATACCGACGAAGGCTTATCAAAACTGATTTCACCATCTGGTTTTGGGTATGCAATTGGGTGGCACTCTTGTTTAGGTTTTAACTGCTCATGATCGTGCGAATAGTCCTTGATAGACCAAGGTAACGGCTTCTTAACCAGTGGTTGCCACAGGTTGTGTTCAAAAGTCGAAAGAGCACCGCCCAGTATGCTGCCAAACTTATGAATGTTCGCACCAAAGTTACGCGTTTCAGCGAGTTCGTCATACAACCATGATGGTTCAAACAACGACTGGTAGTCTGGCTCAGAAGCTCCAGTTTGTCGGGCCGTATGTACCGCTTCTGCTGCAATGATTCCGGATTTCATTGCTGTGTGGCTGCCTTTAATTTTAGCAACGTTCAAAGTCCCCGCATCACAACCAATCAATAAACCGCCAGGGAATTGCTGTCTCGGCAGAGAGGAAAGTCCACCTTTCGCAATGGCTCTTGCGCCGTAAGCGATGCGCTGAGCACCTTTCAAATGTGGTTCAATAGCAGGATGGTGCTTAAAGCGTTGAAATTCGTCAAACGGACTCAAGTAAGGATTGCTGTAATTCAAGTCGACAATAAGCCCGACGGCGATTTGGTTGTTCTCCATGTGATAGAGAAAACCGCCGCCTGTGGTATTTGTTTCACTCAAGGGCCAGCCAGCGGAGTGGATAACACTGCCAGATACATCCTTACTGTCAGTGGGTAACTCCCATATCTCTTTTAGGCCAAGCGCGTAGTGCTGTGGTTGCTTTCCTGCGTCTAGGTCGAACCTTTGAATAAGTTCTTTACCCAGATGTCCGCGACAACCTTCAGCAAAAAGGGTGTATTTTGCCCTTAGCTCGATACCTGGTTCAAAGTTAGGTTTGGCCTGGCCGTTCTTATCTAGTCCCATATCGCTCGTGTTAATGCCTGTCACGGCGCCAGTCTGATCATAATTGATGCTTGCAGCGGCAAAGCCCGGAAAAACTTCCACCCCAAGATTTTCTGCTTGGTTAGCGAGCCAACGGCAAAGGTTGGCAAGGCTAATTACGTAATTATTCTCGCCATTTATCATTGGACGCGGTGTAAGGATGTGAGGAACTCGAATATGGTTTTGTTCAGTAGTAAGATAAAGGAAATTATCTCGTTGAACCGAGGCTGCTAGCGGGGCCTCCATTTCTTTCCAGTCGGGGAAAAGCTCATCTAAGGCACTAGTTTCAAAAACAGCGCCAGATAAAATATGTGCGCCCACTTCTGAGCCTTTTTCTACAACGCAAATTGAAAGTGCGTCACCTTCACTGTCTTGGTTGAGTTGAGCTAGCCGACAAGCGGCGCTTAAGCCTGCGGGTCCGGCCCCCACGATCACGACATCAAACTCCATGCATTCTCGTTCCATCTTTATGCTTCCTTTCTATTATCGTCATCTGCGTGACAGGTTTTGGTTTCTATACAGAAAACTATAGCTCAGTTGACGTTAACGTGAAGTGGACTAAGCTCAAGTAATGGATCTGACGTGTTATATGAGGCATGACCATGGAAGACCGACCATTAGCAACACTTGTGCTCGCAGAGCATGACAACCAATCGTTGGCTGTAGGGACGCTGTGTGCAATTAAAGCGGCATTTGAGATTAAGGATGATGATAAATCGCTTCCTGTTTCTGTGTTGCTTATTGGTTATCAGTGCCAATCAGTTTTGGATGAGTTGAATTGTGTTCAAGGTGTTGCAGAAATTATCTGGGTTGATGCGAAGGGATATGAACATGGATTAGCGGAAAATATCGCACCTTTGATCTCACAAGTAGCCAAAAACTACTCACACATTCTTTCTCCTGCCAGTACATTTGGTAAGAATGTGATGCCTCGTGTGGCGGCGTTGCTTAATGTTGGTCAACTTTCTGACGTGATGACAATCGAGTCTATCGATACGGTGATTCGTCCAATTTATGCTGGAAATGCATTGGCGAGAGTCACGTCGAATGATCCCTATAAAGTGATGACCATAAGAAGTACGGCTTTTGATGCCGCAGAGCTATCTGACACGCCAGTTGTCCCTAAGCTTACTCAAGTCGACACGGTGATTATCAATAAACTTAGTGAGTTTGTTTCGCAACAAACGCCAGAAAGTGAGCGACCAGAATTGCCAGCGGCTAGAGTAGTAGTGTCGGGTGGTCGTGCATTCGGGAGTAAAGAGAAGTTTGTTTTAGTAGAACAATTGGCTGACAAGCTAGGTGGAGCGGTAGGGGCGTCACGAGCGGCGGTCGATGCGGGCTATGTGTCTAATGACCATCAAGTTGGGCAAACCGGCAAAATTGTTGCACCGGAGTTATACATTGCCGTCGGAATTTCTGGCGCGATCCAGCATTTGGCGGGAATGAAAGATTCCAAGGTGATTGTTGCAATTAATAGCGACCCTGATGCGCCTATTTTTGACATTGCAGATTATGGATTGGTCGACGATTTGTTTGTGGTAATGCCTGAGCTGTTAGAGAAGCTGTAGATATAGTCTTGCTTCCTAAAACAAAAGGCTTCCGGACTGGAAGCCTTTATCATTTGATTTTTATAAGTTACTTTTCGCTCGGACGTTGCAGGTGCTCTGCAAGTACTTTTGTAAACCTTGCAGCTTCACCACCAGTACAAGCGCGATGATCAAACGTTACGGATAGCGGCATTGCTTTCACCGAAATTGCTTGACCATTTCTTATCACAACTCGGTCGAGTATTCGGCCCGCGCCGACAATAGCGACTTGTGGCGGTGTGACGACAGGTGTCGCGTAAATACCGGCAATCGCGCCGAAGTTGGAAAGCGTAATCGTCGCGTGTTGCAATTGCTCACGACCGATTTTTCTCTCTCTGATCCCTTCAACGGTTTGATCGAGCCAACGACGAACATCTTGTGGCTCGTATTCATCTGCGTGGCGCAAGACTGGCACGTACAATCCATGACGGCTATCTACTGCAATTCCTACATTGACCGTTGTGTGTACACAGCGTGTCATGGTTTCGGCATCAAACCAAGCGTTTAAAGCGGGCTCTTCTTGACACGCATGAACAATCGCTTGAACAAGGCGGATACTGATATCTTCGTTTGGCAGCCAATCTTCCAACAATGCTTCTTCCGTAATGGTTACGGCAGCAACATGTTCGTGCGATTCGGTCATAGACGATACCATGGTACGTCGAGCGCCTTTCAAAACTTCGGTGCCTGGACGCTGTTTTCCGGCTTCGTCGTAAATATCGGCATCTACGATAAGTCCGTTCGGGCCACTACCTGACACAAGGTTAAGATCTACCCCAAGTTTTTGTGCCAACAAGCGAGCCGAAGGCAGGGCGGTAACGAGGTTACTTTCTGTCGTGTTGTGGTTGCCACCAATCCAGAAATCATCAACGTTAACATGATGCGCTTGGTGAGAAACGCTACCGACGACGGTTGCGGCGTCAGCAGTGGCTTTTTTCTCTGCCGTTACTTCTCTCCCGGCACCTGTTTCATCAATCTCTAGCAGTAATGCACCAATATTGACGATTTCACCTTCCTCACCATGACGGCTGACCACACGGCCCGAATAGGGGGCAGGGACGTCGACCGTCGCTTTTGCTGTCTCTACGGTTAAGATCACTTGATCTAATTTAACCATGTCACCGACATTAACGTGCCATTTTACAATTTCTGATTCAGCGAGGCCTTCGCCGAGATCGGGTAAGTTAAACGTCTTCATTTCCAATCCTCCACGAGTTCGCGCGCTGCGGTCACAATGTCTTCTTTCTGAACCATGAAATAATCTTCGTTACGGTAATAAGGCATAATGGTGTCCATTCCAGTTACTCGTTTAGGTGGGGCTTTAAGTAAGCACATGGCGTGTTCAGCGGTTCGAGCTAATAGCTCAGATCCCACACCACAAGTTTTACTCGCTTCATGAACAACGAGTAAACGTCCAGTTTTTTCTAGTGAGCTGAAAATCGTCGCGGTATCAATTGGCTTAATACTCGCCAAATCAATCACCTCGACTTCAATTCCCTGACTAGACAAGGTTTGCGCGGCCTGAAGTGACTCTACGACGCATGCGCCCCAAGTAACGAGCGTGATATCTCGCCCCTTGCGTAAGGTGAAGCAGGTGTCGAGTGGGAGTGCTTCGCCGTTATCAACGACTTCAGATTTAACGGTGCGATATATGCGCTTCGGTTCGAAGAACATGACGGGATCATTGCTTCTAATTGCAGCGAGAAGTAAGCCGTATGCGCGTTGTGGAGAAGAAGGAATCACCACTTTAAATCCAGCAGTGTGAGCAAATAACGCTTCCACGCTTTCTGAGTGGTGTTCCGGAGCGTGGATACCGCCGCCAAATGGCGCACGGAAAACCGCGGGACAAGTGAGCCGACCGCGAGTTCTGTTACGCATTCGAGCCGCGTGGCACATTAAGTGCTCCATCGCAGGAAAAACGAAACCTTGAAACTGAAATTCGGCGACAGGTCGTAATCCTTGCGTTGCCATACCGACCGCAACCCCGCCGATTAAGGCTTCAGCGAGTGGCGTATCGATGACTCGTTTAAGACCAAACTCTTGCTTGAGTCCGACAGTGGCACGAAATACACCACCATTATCGCCCACGTCTTCACCTAATACGACAACATTGGGGTCTTGTTGCATTTCGTGGTGCAGGGCAAGGTTTACTGCTTCAACCAACGTTAGCTCAGCCATGTCTGCCTCCCTGCATTCTCATTGCCTTGTTGATGAGTTCATCTCTTTGTGCATGAAGCTCTTGAGGTAGCGATTCATACAAATAATCGAAACCGGTTTCTGGTGCTTGTGGCGGTAAGCTCAGATAGCGTTCAACAGCTAACTCTACTTGCTCTTTACAGTAATCTAGCCATTGCTGTTCTTGTTCGTCGCTCCAAGCGCCTTGATTAAGGAGGTACGTTTTAAGACGTGCGATAGGTTCGTATTGCCATGCAGTTTGAACATCATCTTCTTTACGATAACGAGTCGCATCATCGGCCGTAGTGTGGTCACTCAGTCGGTAACTCACCGCTTCGATGAGTGTTGCGCCTTTCCCTTTTCTTGCTCTCTCAAGGGCGGTTTTAGTTGCATCATAAACGGCGACGACATCGTTACCATCGACAGTAATACCCGGTATACCTGCACCTTGCGCTTTTTCTGATAAGAAATCGGCGGCACATTGGAGACTACGCGGCACTGAAATTGCCCACTGGTTATTGTTTACGACGAAAACAAGTGGAATATTCCAAGTACCTGCGCAGTTTATTGACTCAAGAAAGTCCCCTTTGGATGTACCACCATCGCCACACATGACTAGCGCAGCTTCATGGTTACCTTGAATTTTTAGCGCGGAAGCCACCCCGACAGCATGCGTACATTGCGTCGCTATGGGTACACAGTAGGGAAGGTCTCGGCTAGGAACCGGACTGCCTTCAGGAGCAAAATCACTCCCGCGCTCATCGCCACCCCAGTATTGAAGGTTCTTTTCCATGCCAATGCCACGACACCACATCGCAGGCATATCGCGGTAGTAAGGGACAAACACATCATCGGCTTTAAGTGCTCTGCCGACCGCAATGCCTATGGCTTCCGCGCCTAAGTGTGAGGGATAGGTCCCTAGCTTACCGGTGCGTTGCAAGGCAACTGCTTTGTTGTCGTAAGTGCGAGTTAATACCATGTCTCGGTAAAACCCGACCAATGTTTCAGTGTCAGCCCAGTTGGGTAGTTGGCCGACGAGGTCCCCACGATGGTCGATAAACCGATGCATGGGTAATGCCTGAACGTTCATCTCAAGCTCCTTTTGACGCTGCGGGTCTTTTGGACTGCAGCTGTTCATACAAAACCAGAGTTTGTATGGGTACTCAAACTCTGATATCAGCGCAAAGGCCATACCTAAGGTTGCGTGTGCTTTCGATAGCGGTAGGCATCTGTTCGTCCCTTAAACTATTTGTCGATAACATCGCTGCGATTATTTCACCGCAAGATACAGAGAAAGGCTTTTCTGTATCTAACCCTCTAACTAAATCGTGGTATAGCCAGATACAATAAGTGTAAACAAATTGTTAAATTATGCTTCATTTTGACTTTCGCTCAGTAGTAAAGTTTTGCTTACACCCTGATTTTGCAGAGTAATATGCTGCTATTTTGCTGGTGGTATTTTTAAACTCGAATTTAATTACTGGTTAATGAAACATATTTGCAACAAAATTTGGCTGTAAAATTTGACAAAGTGAGTCATTATTAATGAATCAACTCAAACAGTTGCTATATGATGAATTGCAAATTTTTGTTGTGCTCGAAGCCTCGACCTTATGAGAATGCATAACTTCTTCCCAACTGAGTGGAATCAAGGTAGGGTGACGGCATTACAAATGTATACCCTCGGCAGTCCTTGAGCTTATCCAAAGTAGGTAGTGCTCAAGTGGAAGTGATTATGGAGAAGTTATGTACCACGCTCATGTTTATTTTCCCCTAAGAGAACAAGATAAAGCGCAAGCCTTGAACGAGATCATCCGTCAAGAGCGTCAAGATGTGCTGCGTGTGTTTCCATTAGTTGGAAGGTTAGTTGGCCCACACAAGATGCCGATGTTTGAAATTCACCTAGAATCCTTGAGTGAAGAGTTCTTGGCGTGGCTTGATACGATTCGAGGCGATTTTTCTGTGCTTATTCACCCAGTAAGCGAAGAAGAGTTGCTCGATCACACAGAACGCGCGATTTGGTTGGGCAGAGAGATTGGTGTATTTGAAGAAAAGTTAGAGAAATAGTTGCCTTCTCGCCCATGCATGACCGCTTTGAATCCTTCTCTTCTCATTGCGGTCGCAGCTTCTGCTTAACGCCTCATCTTCATTGATGGGTGCGGAATCCCTATCTTACGCTTTGCTGTAGCTATTTTTGTGCTAAACCTAAAAGTAGGCTTTCGAACTTCACGCACAAAGCGTGAAAATATCGCTGTTTAGCATGCCATTAAATGAATTTTGGTGGTAATAAAATATTAAGTCTTTGATAAATCAAATAGGTATAGCAGGGAAGTGCAGTTTACGACCCCAACGCCATTGGCAGTGGCGCCGATAATTTCTGAGGGGGAAGGGTATGTTTTCGATACTCTTGGTTATACTTGCACTCTATATATTTTGGCTGTTGTTTCGCAACGAGCCTGCGTTTGCCGGGCG
This sequence comes from Vibrio sp. 1402, assembly GCF_033340275.1. Taxonomy (NCBI): domain Bacteria; kingdom Pseudomonadati; phylum Pseudomonadota; class Gammaproteobacteria; order Vibrionales; family Vibrionaceae; genus Vibrio; species Vibrio sp. 1402. The sequence goes on along the minus strand of NZ_JAWOWE010000007.1, from coordinate 193,118 downwards.
TACCGCTCAAAAAAAACGTGACTGGGTTGGGCCTACCGCCAACAAAGAAGAATGGCGAGGGTTTTGTACAGACGTATTTCAGCCGTTCAGTTCTCAAACGACTTTCTACGCCATTGCTTATTTTGCCAATTACGTAGCAGCAGCGAACGCAATATCTTGGTCAACGATATACGAAGGCGATTATCCGATCATCATAAGCCGATTTGGTAGCTACTTCATTTTAAGTACGCATGATGCACTGGTCGTAGCTGGGTTTATTGCGCTTGCTTTCTTTATCATTAATTGGCAACTTGCCATGCGCTGCTCCGGTATTCTTAGCCAGTATCTAGTGCGGATTCTTATTATTAATCAAAAGCGCTTTGTCGCGATTAGCTTGGTGTTTTGCAGCTACTTTTCGTACCTACTGACGCTTGGTATATTCTGGCTGTTCCATGATGGGTATTCAATCTGGCATGGATTAATGCTTAGCCCTGTGTTCCTGCTGTTAGCTTTATTGGTAGCTGTTGTTGTTCCATCTGCAAAAAGAGAAAATAGTGTACCTAAGTAATCCCGAGATGGTTTGTTCAGCGGGAATAGTTTGGCTTGTAGACTAGGTAGTGATGTAAAGGACTAGCGAGTCTAAATCACGAAGTGGCAACAAAGTATACGAGCCGAGATCTTTACTTCATCAGGTATTTTTGGGGCGTTTACTTAAGCAAGGTAGGCTGCACTTTTAACTCGATCAGATTATCACGTTCTGGTTTAGCCTTATCGAATGACAAAATAAAGCTGCAATTCGATAACCCTAGACAAGATGATATGTCTTCGTAAAAGGGTGAAGTGTTCGTACTGGGAACTTAGAATTAAAAAACGCGGCCAAAGAATAGCCGCGTTTATTAGAATAAGAGATTTAACTTTCTGTCACAGGTTCAGAGACTTGTTCAGCGCTTGAATCCACAGCTTTTACAAGTAGTAGACCAACACCTCCGACGATGGCACCACATAGAATAAACACTAAGCGCCCCCATACTGGGTTAGGTAGCAGAGCCATAAACATGACACCTATACCTGCGACCGCGATAAGTTTACCCAGCATTTGACGTTGCTTGTTATCGAGTTTTCTCTGTGCCACTGATTCCGCTACAAGAGGCGTTGATAGGTTTTCAAAGAACTTATCGACATCTGCTTGGCGTTTGTCAGTTAGAGGCTTGTAGAATAGAGTCGACAACATGAAGAAGCCACCAGTTAGCGTCATGTGTCCGATTAGACCTATTGCTACTTTCACATCAGACCATTCTCGGCTAGTCAACTCCTCAAGGCCAAACGCCGATGACACCATATCAGCTGTGATAACAAACCCAACAAGGTAGGAAACGATGCCACCCACGACTAGAGTTCCCCAACCGGCCCAGTCTGGAGTTTTCTTGATAAAGAAGCCTAAAAACGCTGGAATTGTCATTGGGAACCCGATGAGCGCACCAACGTACATCATAGTGTCGAATAGACTCAGACCTTTTAGAGAGTTTATAAACTGCGCGATTAGAATAATTGCAACGCCAAATACCGCCGATGTTGCTTTAGAAACTGCGACTAGCTCTTTCTCTGATGCTTGGCCTTTACGAACGATCGGTTCATAAAAGTTCTTTACGAAAATACCTGAATTGCGGTTAAGACCAGAGTCCATAGAGGACATCGTAGCAGCAAACATTGCAGCGACCAGAAGTCCAACCATACCTGCTGGCATGTACTCTTGAACGAAGTATAGGTACGCGAAGTCGCCTGCTTTGTTACCAGCATCTGGATAAGCTGCCGCTAAATCAACACCTTGGCCTGCAATATACCAAGAAGGGATGAACCAAATGAAAACTCCACCCAACATCAATACACATGCTAGCAAAGCTGCTTTTTTTGCATTTTTAGAGTCTTTTGCAGCTAGGTAACGGTAAGAGTTCAACATATTGTTTGTAATAGAGAACTGCTTAACGAAGATAAAGAACGCCCAAATACTAAAGATGCTTAAGTAGTTCAGGTTGTTACCTGCAACAAAGCCGCCACTTTCTGCGACTGGGAAGTTAGAGATAATTTCAGTAACTCCACCACCTTGAACAATAGCAACGGCTGCACATGTGATCGTTACCGCCATGATGATGACCATTTGCATGAAATCGGAGGCGATAACCGCCCAAGAGCCGCCAGTTACCGACATCGCAAGTACAACTAAACCGGTAATCCAGATGGTTGCTGTCATATCAAAACCAAAAATACCTGAAGCTATAATAGCAAGGGCGTTAAGCCATACACCTGCAGAGACAACACTGTTTGGCATCGAAGACCAAGTAAATACTTGTTCGTTTGTTGTACCAAAACGCATACGAATGGCTTCTATGACAGTTACGACGCGTAACTGACGAAATTTCGGTGCAAAGTAAGCGAAGTTCATGAAGTAACCAAACGCGTTTGCAAGGAAAATAATAGCGACAGCAAAACCATCATTGTAGGCTTTACCAGCTGCGCCAGTAAATGTCCAAGCAGAGAATTGAGTCATAAACGCCGTTGCTCCAACCATCCACCAAAGCATGTTGCCGCCACCTCGGAAGTAGTCGCTTGTAGTACTAGTAAAAGTTCTGAACATCCAACCTATTGCGATTAAGAATAGAAAATAGATGCCCACAATGAGAGTATTGAGTTCCATCTTTAGACCTTTGAAGTAGTTTATTGTCCTAAGTAATAGTAACGTTCGCCCCTCTTATTTGTAGTACAATAACTCAAAACCGTGACCAGTAAGGCGTAATAAACCCTTTAATTAATCATACAAGTGATCGGTGTCAGATATTGCTTTTCTCTGAAGCTGCTAAAAGTGTAGAGTTTAGGTATGGGTTCTATGAATATACTTATAAAGAATCTTAAGTCCTCTAATAAGAATGGATGCGGATTTATGCATATCTGGCAGAGGGATTTAACATCGATTGATGTAGGATTGTTAAAAAAAAGCCCATGCAAGCCTGTACTGCATGGGCCAAACGGTACTAGTACCGCGAGCTGTCGGCTGAAGTTCGCAACAGCGGCTTTACATGATTACTAACCACTACAGATGACGTTCGAGGGGACATCACCTGAATTCAGTTGTTTATGTAACGCTGCTAGATCTTCGACAATCATTGCGCACATGCAATGCTAAGCTCTCTAAAATGTAGTTATGATATGGAGCAACTAATCAGTTTACACTCGCTCTGATGTTGGCAAGTGACAATGGCTATTCGCTGCATTTTGCTAACGTCGCCCCATTAATGATATTGTATTATTAATTAAGGTAAATGCTGATGATACCAAATTGTGACAGAGAACATGTTTAGCAAATAGGCCTGTGATCTGGATGATTACAGGCTAAGCCGATAAAGGGGCCCGACTGTCGCTTTTGTCTGAGGTGCGATACGGGTTTGTTGAACTAATAGTAACTCTGCAGTTGCAATTGCATCTGCAAGTGCATTATGGCCGTTGTAAGCGGGTAACCCGTAACGTTCCCTTGTCGCTGCTAGAGTCACATCTGATTCATCGGAAGCATTGATAGCTCTTTGTAACCTTTTTTCTATTCGCAAGGTGTCTATCCAAATGAGCGGCAACTCTTTTATGTTGAAAACTCGCTGTAAATATTGATTAATAAAGCTAGTTTCGACTATACATCCGTGCGCAACAATAACTTTGTTTTCTGCTGCTTTAAAGAATGTCCGCATTGCTTCATGAATAGAGATTCCATCAGTCAGCATTTGTTGGGTAATATGGTTAACAACTATGGTTTCGGGCTTAATTTTTGAGTCGCTATGTACATAAAGGTGTTGGCTTGTTGCTAAGTCAATATGGCCTTGTCGAATCTCTACCCAGCCCATGGAAAGAATGACTTCTTCCTCACTGTCTAAGCCAGTTGTTTCAAGATCTAGAACGATGAACTCAGTGTCAAAAGCTCGTTGATTTACGTCCAGATTTGGCGAGCGAAGCAGCTTTTTAAGATAAAGAGGGATGTGCTTCTTTTTACAGTGCTTTTGTCTCTGACGATTTTTTCGTGTCAATGGATGAAAGTACTCAAGTAAGCGCTTCATTATCGGCTCCCAAAACGGAGTTTGGCGACTTCTTGTAGATCTGCAATGATGCGGAACGCGTCTTTTAAATGTTGACGTTCAAAACTACCGAACGTATTGGGGTCAATGTGGTTATTTGGCTCATCTCCACTTTTTAGTGCTTCTAATTGATGGGCAAATCGAAACGACAAGATGAATTGATATGCGTTTATTATATTTTTGTACGCGTCATGGCTGAGCAGTCCTTTTTCGTTAGCTGCTTTAAAACGCTCATCAGTTGCAGTGAGGTCACATTCAACTGCCAGACCATAAATCCTTGCAAGATCAATGATTAGATTAATCGCGTATTTTTTTACGTCGAGCGTTTTCTTGTTCTCTCCCGATTTTTGTAATACTAGGCTATTGAATATTCCTAACGGTGGGTTTGTTTTCACCGCATCGTTAACTAACATCGTAAGGAATTCTCTATTAGCGTTGATGTTAGAGTGAAGCTCATCGCGAAGTATCTGTTCAAAGTCTTTGTTTCCATAAACGGTTCGGATTTCTAAAAAGACACTGATATTGAGGAGGCGCTCGTATTCAGGATTTGCCACCCATTTCTTATAGTACTTTTTCCAAACAGAGAGAGGCTGGCACCATTTAGGGGTCGCTGCCATAAACTTCCCTGGACACAATGGATAGTTACATTTATTCAGGCCATTACTTACTATCATTGCTAAATGTTTGAAGTAGATACGGTCGTTATCTGTTGCCGAATCATCTAATACGATGGCGCTATCTTGATCTGACAGCATATGTACTTCTTGGCGAGCATGAGAGCCTGCCACAATCCAAGAGAAGTCACAGGGAGGTGTTCCCAACTTATCAATGGCTATTTGTATTAACCTACGAGTGTACGCATCCATAATCATGGTCATCACTTTACCAATGATTTCTGGTGAAACCCGTCCTTCGACTAATGCTTCAAAAATAGCTTGGCGCTCAGACGTAAAACTAGACAAAGCTTTGACACTGCCAGCATATTTGATCTTTTCAATTAAAAATATTGCTTGGACTCGATGGTTTTGAACCAAGTGCGTTGTTGTCAAAACGCCAACGACGTTATTGTCTCTGACTAGGGGTAAATTTCTTATGTTGTGCTGCATCATAATGGAGGCTGCGTGCAGAACTAAATCGTCAGGATGAATTGTTTTAGGATCAGGCGACATGACTTCGACGACTGGTGTTGAGATGCTTAATCCTTTGGCGATGACTCGCTTTGTCATATCTCGGTCGGTAATCAGTCCAACTATTTTTTTATCACGATAAACGACAGCGCAGGGAGAGCACTTATCGATCATCTCGTTGGCGACTGACTGAATGGATTGCTCAGCGGTTACAATTGCAACTCGACCACTAGCAACTTCCTCTACACGCCGAATAAACAACCCTTTTTCTTTGTTAGACCACACGACATCTAATGCTGACTTTAGCCGTACCTGAGCTTGTGATGCAAAATGTTCAGCACATTCAGGATGAGAAGTGCACAACTTTTTCAGCGCAGCATTTGGAATTACATAAACTAATGAATTTTCGATTGCAATTGCTTTGTATTCTTTCCCGCTTTCGACTTCGTTACCAAGAAAAGTGAAGCCAAACAAATCTTCCGGACCAAGTTTAGCTCTCAATATGCCATCAGATTTACGCTGTTCGATAGAGCCAGTTCTAATAATATAAAGTGACTTTTCGTTCTTAGAAGAACATTGATCAACAACATCCCCCTTGCTTAAATAAGTGATCTTAACAGATGAAGCAAGCTCGCGAAGTGCACCTTTAGGTACCTTGTCAAACGGATCAATCTGGCTGATAAACTGTATGATATTTGGCAGTAGCGAGTCGGTCATAACACAACATTCTCAAAATATATTTGTATTACTATATATCAAAATATTGATGGTGTGCCATAAAGAATTGGAGGAAACGAAATTAAAAAAGCACGCGAGATGCGTGCTTTTGCCTAGTTATTAGATCGCCCAAGCCCTAAGCTTAACTGGCTTCGGGTAAGCGATGTTTTGACTCCAACAAGTGGTTAGCCGAAGCTTGACGTGCTTTTTCAGCATTGCCTGCCATTATTGCTTCATAAATCTCACGATGTTCTTCGATGCACGTATTGCCTTCCTCAGATGAGTGAGCAATAAAGTTAATGAACATTGTAGTCAGAACATGCCCAAACGGTAAGAAAAAGTCGTTTCCGGTTGAGTTAAAAATAATGCTATGGAAACGAATATCTACATCCATCCAGCGCGCTTTGTCCAGTTCGTCTGCTTTAGCGACTTCCAACATATCTTGGAATGCTTCTGATAGCTGAATTCGCTGTTCCGCAGTGGCATTTTTCGCTGCGAGTGCACAAGCTTCAGGCTCTATCGCGCGTCGTAACCCCAAAAATTGATGACAGAACTGATCTATCTCTGTTAGACCGTCCATCCATTCAATTAATTGTGGGTCTAAAAAGTTCCAGTACGCTCGGTTGATGACTCGAGTACCAACTTTTGGACGTGACTCGAGTAAACCTTTTGATGTTAAAAGTTTTACGGCTTCACGCAAAGCTGTGCGACTGATACCAAACTGTTCACACAGGGACATTTCTCCTGGAAGAATGGACCCTTGAGGGATCTTGCCTGACAAAATGCTACGAGCAATTTCGCGAGCTACTTGTACATGTAAGCTGCGCTTGGAACCGGAGATAGAATGAAATTCACCAGACATAAAATCACTTATCGTTAAAATTGTATTATTTAAGCTTGGACTATATCATCCAAAGTGTAGCTCACCAAGAAGATGTTTACGTAATAACAGCTGTCTTCACAAATCCATTTTGAATCTCCGACTGCTTTATGAAGCCTTCATGATTATGATACTTAGCGTATAACAGATGAGGCCACCGATTCTTACATCATTCCTTATTTATTTGTTAGCTCAATATGTTAGTTAACTCTAGTCGCGCCTACTTATTGTACTCACTGATTTTCAATACACAGCACACAATTTGAATAGAAGATCAGGTTTCTTGTTAAATAAAGTGATATTGTATTATTATATACTAAAGATCGGTGTGCATGATGTTACTACTCGACCATTCAATATTGAGTTTGGCCAATATACCTCGCGAGTAAAAATCATATTCATAAGATCGTTAGATTTTAGACGCTAAATAACAGTGCTTTACATTTACACAGAAAGTCTCCGCCTTCAAAGCGTGTTTCATTTGGCCTTTTCTAACTATTAGCTAAACAAGTCGTTTAGGCTGCTGGCAATGAGGAATATAGATGGCAGAGTTTTCACTTCTCGGGAATTCAAATCACAAGATACATGTACAAGTAGCAAGACAGATTTCTCGCAAAATATTGTCAGGAGAATTAAGTCAAAATGAGAAGCTCCCGAGTGAAATAGAACTGTGTAAGTTGTTTGGTGTTAGTCGGACAGCACTACGAGAGTCGACGAAGTTGCTGTCTGCTAAAGGCTTAATTATCTCTAAACCAAAAGTTGGAACTACGGTACTACCAAGAAACTATTGGCATTTTCTTGATCCTCAACTCTTAGAGTGGATCCAAGATTTAGAAGATACTAAGCCGTTTCTATCTCAGTTTTTAGGATTGCGTAAAGCCATAGAACCAGAGGCGTGTGCGCTGGCAGCCCAAAATGCCAATGCTGAGCAAAGAAAGCTGTTGTCAATTGTATTTCAAAGAATGACGATGGCAGCACGATGTCACGATTATGATGAGTGGATTGCTAACGATCATTTGTTTCATCAAACGATATTCCTTTGTACCGATAATCAATTCTACGTTCCCTTCAGCAATATACTTTCGACCATATTTAAGGTGTTTATTGACAAGTCAGTTGAAGGAGGGAGGTTCTGCCTTAATGAGCACCGTGCAATTTATGATGCAATTATGGTCGGAAACTCATTTCAAGCTCGTTTAGCCTCTCAAACGCTGTTAAATGATGAGAATCAGAGGCTTTCCGACGCCGTGAATAGTTAAGAGCTTGCGTACACCTTTATTGACTAAAAAGAGTTTTCTGTCGTTTCTTTTTGTCATGAACTTTGCCTAATGACCGAGCTCTTTAGTTTAAACGTTTAACCTCATTACAAAGGTTTACTAATGTTTTCCCAACCATATATAAAGAAAAACTTATCTCTTGCTTGGCCGCTTGCTCTTAATGCTTTGTTGATGCAATCAATGCTTATGATTGATACGCTGCTTGTTACGCCATTAGGTGAAGTTTCACTTGCTGCTATGGGGATTGCTACAACAATAGTTTCTTTTGTTTTAGGTATCCAAATGGCTCTAGCAAATGGGTCTCAATTGGTACTTAGCCGTGCCGTAGGCTCTGGTCATTATCTATCGTTAAATAAAGGTTTCTGGGCAGCTTTAGTTATCAACGTTCTAGTCGCATCCTTATTCTGGCTGTTGATTACTGTCTTTGATGAAGCGTTAATCAGTAAGTTGACGGATAACGTTGATCTCTATGCGGAGACAAAATGCTACCTTGCAATTGCTAAGTTCATCGTCATATTCAATGCCATTACTCAGGTTATGATTGCGGTGTTCAATGCGCTTGGACGGACCAAAGTTCCATTTAAAGGCTATTTGATTGAATTGCCAGTCAACGTGGCGATGTCTTATGTTCTGATTCACGGCCTGACTAATTTTGAAGGTATTGGCGTTCAAGGCGCCGCGGCGGGTAGTTTGGTTGCTATTAGTATTCGGCTGTTATATTTAACCATGTGCATTAAGCTTGATGATTCTATCATCTTGTCTATTAAGAAGCTTGATGCGTCATTGAAAAGCAATATATATAAGCATTTTAAAGAGATTTTCCCCGTCGCGGCGAACGTCACAATGTTACAAACTGGCGCAACGATATACATGTTGCTGTACTCGCAACTGACCTTAAATGCTTATGTCGCTATGACTATCGTGATGCCTTGGATCAAAGCGGGTACTCAGTTCATTACTGCTTGGGCGCATTCATCGGCAATCACGATTAGCCAAGCAATTGGGTCAAGAAAAATGGATGAGCTGCGTAACAATGTCGATATTAGTATTGATATGGCCGTGATGATCTCGTTCGTTTCAGCATTTTTCTTTTTTGCACTTAGTTTCGTTCTTCCTGATTTGTATCCCGACTTAGACCCGAGTACTTACAAAGCGTTATCCGCGATTGCTCCACTTTACATACTGCTACCGATAGTACGTGGCTATAACACCGTTCATGGTCATATTTTGAGAGCGTTAGGTAAAACAACGGAGGTGTTTAAGATTAACTTTACCGGTCAGTGGGTAATCTCAATACCGTTATGTGCTTTGATGATTTTATACTTGGACCTTTCAGTGTTTTGGGTGTTTGCAATCATGCCGTTTGAAGAAATTGTTAAGGCATGGCCATTTAGGCATTTAGCACGTAAGTCTCTGAAAGATTTCGATATTAATAAGGCAGACAAGCTAATGTACGATTGATCCTATGACTATTGGATTAGGTCGAAAATATTCGTAGATGCTATGGACTAAAGAGGAGTATGTCTAGCTTATCATTTTGGGGTTTATCGAGTTTATAAATTGTGATCAATAGAGCACATCATAACTTCTTTCCTCGAATCATTCCTTTGCAAACCTTATTATATGTATGACAATATTACATATAATAAGGTTTGAACATGAAACTCAATCTACTCGTAGCCGCAATGGCTGTTACCTTACCAACTCTTGCTATCGCTTCTGATTTAAATAATGGCGTTGATTATCCAGTCCCTGCCGATAAATTTGATATGCGAAACTGGAAGATCACTATTCCTTCCGATATCAATGAAGACGGAAAAGTGGACGAAATCGAGGGTGTGGCGATGCTGAGTTATTCACACAAAGACTTCTTCTTCTTGAACGAAGAAGGCAACTTGGTATTTGAAGTGCAGAATAAAGCGGTAACGACAAAAAACTCGAAGAATGCACGCTCTGAACTACGTGAAATGCCTCGTGGCGCTGACTTTTCTATTCAAACCGATGATTTAGCAAACCATTGGGCTTTATCGAGCCACCCTCAGGCTGCTAAACACAGTCGTGTAGGTGGAACGTTGGAAGCGACCTTGAAAGTGAACCATGTTTCTGAACACGCCAAATTTCCAGAGAAAGGGCCTGCTCATTCTGTTGTTGTCGGTCAAATCCACGCGAAAAAAATTGATGCAAGAATAAAAGAGGGTAAAGGTTATGGACATGGAAATGAACCCTTTAAAATCTTCTATAAAAAATTCCCAGAACACAAAATGGGCTCTGTATTTTGGAACTACGAGCGTAACCTAGCGAAGGAAGATCCAAATCGTATTGATATTGCATATCCAGTATGGGGAAATACTTGGGATAACCTTGAAGAACCAGGCCAAGCAGGTATCGCTCTTGGTGAAGAGTTCAGCTACAAGATAGAAGTTCAAGGAACTATGATGAACTTGACGTTTGAAACAGAACGCCACGAGACAGTGACTTATTCCATAGATCTCAGTAAGGGGATTGATAGTAAGGACTTTGAGCATGGCTACGCAGAAGACATGTTCTATTTTAAAGCAGGAGCTTATGGTCAATGTAGCGTCAGTGAGTCTCACCCTGTGTGGGGTACAGGATGTGCGGGCACCGGTGATTTTACAGTCGACAAGAAAAACGGTGACTATAACAGCGTGACATTTTCTAAGCTCAAGCTAAATCAAAATTGAAACTAATAGAAAACTAAGAGCTACTCGATTTCTACTTAAGCCTCATCGATTTGATGAGGCTTTTGTTTTCAGTGGAATTCTTTAAAAGGTAAGAAACAAGATAGAGCAAGCAATCACTGGGACTGGCTTGAATTTAGAGTATTGTGTTGAATTTTGTTCTTCTGAAGAGGTAAAAAAATAAAGCCAGGCTCGAAAGCCTGGCCTAGTATCAAGTGCTACAAAATAACACTAGAGTTGCTTTGAATCGATGTTATCGAAATATGCTTTTGTTGAAGCACCACTTGTGTCCCCTACGTAAATAGTTAGCTGTGATGGTGTATTCGTTGCGTCTAAGCCTGTTTCGGACTGGCTTGGCGCATCAACCGTTTTTCCATTAATAGAAACGTTAATCTCATCACCATCCCAAGCTAGGGACATTGAGTTCCAAGCGTCAGTCGTAATAGTGCCTATTTCTACGTCATCTGATCCTGCTTCGGCTTCAACTTTACCACTGCCCGAAATTCTCAATTCGTAGTAACGATCTGAGTTGTTTTTACCTGAGCCAACATTAATGTATGTAGTTTTTTCGTTGTCTGACGGAATGTAAACATCGAATGACACGCTACCGTTTGATGTTGCTCCGTTTGAAAACTCGCGCGTAACGTATGGTTTGTTGGTCGTATCTGTGTCGGATATTAGCAGAGAGTTAGCGCCGCTCTTTGATACGTCATCACTTACTACAGCCACGGACGTCAAGGTGGAGGAGTCATCAGCAACCGTATTGTATTCTTTCCAACTAGAGTTTGCTGAACTGATATTTGTTCCTACTGGGTATGAGTCAAAGTTTTCACTCACGTCTTCTGACGGTTTATCAGGATTAGAACTTCCGTCTGAAATGACAACCGCTTCGCTTGATGCACTGTTGTAAATTGTCGCGAGGTCTAAGCCTGGAATGTAGTTGTCAAAATCCTCTTCTAGAACCAACACTTCAGAGCCAGAATCACTAGAGTAAATCTTCAAGTTGTCTGCATTTAATTCAAAGTTTGTAGTGTTGCCATTATCACCTAGTCTCAGTGATACATAGGTTACAGCGGTGCCATCAGCGACAGGTAACATTTCACCTATTTGTTTACCGTTAACCGAAAAAGAGAAGAAGTTTTCTATCCAACTGACTTCTATCGCGAGGTTTTCACCTAACTCAAACGTGTCGCCTGTTTCCGTCAAGTTTCCACTTGCATCGCGGTATTTGATTTTGCCGTTTTCAAATGCCACTTCGCCATGCAAGTTGGAATTCGAGGTTTTTGCTGCATAAAATGAGATGTAAGCATTGTCACCAGAACCGTCGGCTTCCTGTTCTGTTTCTTCATGATGCTGGTAAGTTAGATCTACAGTTAGTCGGCCTGTTGAAATTTCTGAAACACTCGTTGAATCAGACAGCTTGATTCGTAACTCACCGGTGTCTTCTTCTGTTCCACCTTTATTGGTATCCAAAATTTGTACGACGTTGTTATCGCCAGCGTCATTATTTGCCGCTGCAACTGCATCTTTCACCGCATCGTTTTCTGATTCATCGTTACCGGTGAAGTTTCCGTCATTTGTTCCTGAGATGGTTAACATGCCGTTTGAAACTTCATAAGTCCCTGTTAACTCGGTAGGGTTACCTAGATCGCTCTCGTCATAAAGGTTGAATGTAAGCGTCTCTGTATCTTTATCTTCGGTATAAGTTGAAGTGTAGATTGTGTAAGTACCGAAGTTATCATCATCGTTATAATACTTTTGCGTACCGTCTTCAAAGACATAGACGTTTGGCAGGTCGTGCTCATCATCGGATTTCGCCACAGTGGCTGGTGTTGAAATATCCCACATACCTTGGCTCAACTCAGACTCAGTTTCTGTTGGTGGGGGAGCCGATGGTGCATCCCTTAAATCAGTGTTACATCCGGTTAACAAACCTGTGGAAATAGCAATTGCTGCTGCAATTTTTGTTACTTGCATGGTAGGTACTCACTTCTATGTGTTTTTATTTATGTAATATTGTTAGACAAATAATTTCTGTCATCTAGATGGTTTTATCAATAGAATGATCCGACTCACACTAGATACAATGATTGCTCACTGAAGTGATGAATAAGTCACACAAAATAGTTGAATATCAACATCAATAAGAGCTGAACCTTTATGAGGTTGACAGCTTTCTTTATAGAGGAACAGCAAAAACTAAAGGTGATTTAGGAAAGAAATTTGATTTTACATCAAGATTTTTGATTTTAAGCCATTGAAATTATTGTTGTTTATATTTTTTTAATCTTCTTCTTTATCATATGAAACGAGTTAAAACATTTCTCTGTAAGTGATGTCTACAAAGGTCGTTTTAGAATCAGACATAGCTAACACTTTTGAATATATAATAATACAAATTGTCAGTTGAGGGGCACTTACATGATTAATATCACAGAACTCTCATGATGAATTAACTAGTATTTGTCATACATTAATTCAATAGTGTTGAATCAAATCCAGGGATTTAAGTGGTATCCCAAAAAATATATACAGAGAGATATAATCATGAAAGCAGTTACAACAATGTCCCTATTCGTTGCTTCCACATTAATGGCGGGAGCGGTTTCCGCAGCAACTTTAGACTATCGCGCAGAATATAAGCATGAGAGTGAAACTTATGCCCAACGTATCAAAATTAGTGGTAGTTCTAAAATTAACGATCAGACCAAACTGAACTTTGGTGTAGAACAAAAATTCCATAGTTACGACAACTCGCATTTTTGGGATCAACTCGTTGCTGGTGATTCTGAGTTTGATTGGGGAGTTCGCTACCAAATAAATAAACAATGGTTTATCCAACCAGGGATGCCTATTACTTTTGGTGATGATGACGAAAAAACCACTTATAAACCACAAGTTCGTGTTGGTTACAAATCCTCTTTTGGCTTAAGTACCGCTTTACGTTACCGACACGAATTTCAAGTTTATTCAGATGGTGCAGGTAACAAAACACTAACGGATGGTACTTCGGTAAGCGTTGCTGGGAAAACAGTTGAACAAGGTAAGTGGACACTGACAGGCTCTTACGATATGCGTCAGTTTGATAACGAGTACCTTGATAACGTCAAGCTGAGCTATGAGATCAACTACAACAAAAACTATGACGAAGTGCGTTTATCTGATTGGAAAGATTCTGAGTGGGATGCTGGCTTAATTGTTGGTTACCAAATGGGAGATTTCCGTCCTTACTTTGAATTGTGGAATGTCAAAGGTAAGGATGGTTCAACCACGGATGACCGCCAATTGAGAACACGCCTTGGCCTTAAATACAGCTTTTAACCCGAGTGTTATTGCCTAATTGTTGTTACAGCAAAAGAGCTGTTAATTCATTTTTATATTGTAGGTGTTAGATTACATGAAGCATATTTTCTTCAAAAGCTTGTTAGCTTCTTCTATTTTACTTGCTGTGGGCTGTAATAGTACGGCGACCATGGTAGATCCATTTCCAAACAACCAAGAAACTGGTGCTGATATTCTGACTCCCGTTACGATAACGGCGAGTAGTCATGATGGTAATGTTCCAGAGCAGTTGTTTGACCAAGATATTATGACACGTTGGTCAGCAAATGGTGATGGTGAGTGGGCGATGTTGGATTACGGCTCGGTTTATGAGTTCGACGCAATTCAAGCCTCGTTCAGCAAAGGTAACGAACGCGTCAGCAAATTTGATGTTCAGTTTAGTACTGATGGTGAAAACTGGGTGACGGTTATTGAGGGTGCGCAAAGCTCTGGTCGCGCACTTGGCTTAGAGCGCTTCCAGTTTGAGCCTGCAGTAAAAGCACGCTATGTTCGTTACGTTGGCCACGGTAATAGCAAAAACCAATGGAACTCAGTTACTGAGTTAGCGGCAGTTAATTGCGGAATTAATGCCTGTCCGGCAAGTCACATCATTACTGATGACGTCGTTAACGCTGAAGCGGCTATGATTGCGCAAATGAAAGCGGAGCAAAAGGCACAAAAGGATTTACTCAAAAAGAATCGTAAAGGCGACTTTGGAGCACCAATCGTCCGTCCTTGTGAAACGACTGTGACGTGTGATCTTTCTAAAGCGATGCCTTACCCTACGTTACCGAAAGAGCCACTCGCTACAAATGCTCCGGGTGAAAACTTTGACTTAACACGTTGGAAACTGACGACACCTTTCGACCATGACAAAGATGGTCGTGCTGATGATATTGATGAGTGGGACTTGGCTAACGGCTTCCAACACTCTGATATATTCTACACAGCAGATGATGGCGGAATGGTATTCAAGAGCTATGTGAAAGGCGCTCGAACTTCTGAAAACACTAAATACGCGCGAACTGAGTTACGTACCATGCTTCGTGCTGGTGATAAGTCTTACAGCACAAAAGGTGTAAATCCTAATAACTGGGTATTCAGTTCTGCACCAGTTGAAGATCAAAAAGAAGCGGGTGGTGTAGACGGTACGCTTGAAGCTACTCTGAAGATTGACCATGCAACCACAACTGGTCAGTCGCATGAAGTTGGCCGCTTTATTATCGGCCAGATTCATGACAAAGATGATGAGCCAATTCGTCTTTATTATCGTAAGCTACCAGACCAACCAACAGGTACAGTTTACTTTGCTCACGAAAAAACCAAAACTGGAACAGAGGATTACTACAGCTTAGTGGGTGATATGACTGGTGAAATCGGTGACGATGGCATCGCGCTAGGTGAAAAATTCAGCTACATCATTGATGTGAAAGGCAACACAATGACAGTTACGGTAAAACGTGATGGTAAAGATGATGTTGTTCAAGTCGTAGATATGAGTGACAGTGGCTATGACGAAGGTGGCAGATATATGTACTTTAAAGCCGGTGTCTATAACCAGAATATGTACGGTAATCCAGATGATTACGCACAAGCTACTTTCTATAAATTAAAACAATCTTTTGGTAAGTACCAAGGCTAGTTCTATCACTTATAGTTGATTGAAGTCCTTTGCCCTCAGCTTTGTAGCTGAGGGCTTTTTTCTATAGAAGAATAAAACAGCTCAAATATTATTTTAATTGACATAGATAAATTAATTTAAAAATTTATCACTATAGATAGGTAATAATTATTGATTGCTTTTATCTTCTGACAATGTTTATTTTTAAGTGCGAATGTATATTAGAGTAGTTTAATTGGTTAAATTTAAAATAACTCTGCGTTAGGGTAGATAAATATCTCATGAAACTATAGAAGCTGTTTTTAAGCTGCCTAAGTGGAGGTTGATTTATATATTTATCGTAGAAGGAAACACTATGCGTGAAGCGAGTTGAATTGTGGTGTTCTAAAAGAAGAGGCCACGAGAAAATAAATTTCCCGTGGCGGCAGTATGAGCTTTGTTCGTTGCTTTAGAGCAAAGTAGCAAGCCTATTGCTAAGAGATTGAAATGACTATTGATGAAGAGTGCTCAAAGCACTAAAGCTCACATCAAAGATTTCTCCTCGATATGCATTATCAGGTTTAAACTGAGGGTAAATTCCGGCTTTGAAGTAAAACGCAATATCAGGCGACGCCCATCTTTCAGTCAGAGTATAGGACTTGTTGTTAGCGGTGTCTGAGTATGCTTCTCCCCACTTCAGTGTGTGCGAGACCATATTACTGCCATCTGCATCGTAGGTGGCTAAAAACAGTCCTTCCTTATCGGCACGGATCGTATATTGCCAGTCTTCGTTTACCGCGTAGGTACCAAGCTTAACGCTGAATGCGTTGCAATCAGTACAGTCTTTGTTGTTATCAAGTTTGTAGTTATCGTTCAGAATAACTCGGACTGGCTTATTGTCACCTTCCCAAAGTAGCTTCACGAGTGCTTGGCTGATTTTCCAACCATGTATCTGGCCTACCACGACTTTTGGTAATTGACCGTCGATTTTAGGGTATTCGTTAATTCTTAGTGTTGCGTTTAGCGTATGCGAAGTTGCGCCGGTACGACTATCTTCAATATACCAACTTGTCTCTTCATCGCTGGTGCTGCAATCCGGGGAGTTAGTACTGATGTAGAGCTCTCGCAATTCTGAACGGATGTAACTGGAGTTGGCCGTTGACGTGCCGTAACCCATATCGGCGCGGAAATGCATGCTACCGTCAATAACATTGAAGTATGATAAATCAATCTCGCGTTGGTAAACGCTCTCTTCGTTAGACAGAAGATCTTTACTTGAATTACAACGCTCAGGCTCTAATTCAGCCGCGCTGTCACCGCCAAAACCATACCAATCATTTTTGCTTGCAGGAATGGTTAATTTCCAATCGTCAATATTCCAGGCTATTGAATCAGTATGGTCAGTTTTGGTTAGTCCTAACTGCTTAAATTGTACCTTTGCTTCACCGTTTTCAAACTGGTTGTAAACTCCGGCTTTAAAGTAGCTCAGGAGGTGCTGCCAGTAGGATACATCTACATTTACCTTTTGTTCATCGTTCACTTTAATGGTTAATGTGTTTTCTCCGATTTTTACTTCGAATCGCGTGAATGCGTTGAGATCGGCTTTTCCTAAGTCATAACGATCATATGATGTTGCATAACAATCTGATGCGCTAGAAGGTAGACTGCAATCTATGGCATTGTTCTTTACTACCGCCCAGTAATGACCAGTGATACTGTTTCGTTCTTGTTCCCAAACGATTCGTAACAAAGGGTGTGGGATAGCACCTGTACCAGAAGTATCTGTGCCTTTGTTATGAATTTGCAGGAAAGTGACTTCATCATGGTTTGCAGGGGAGCTAGCCATTGCAAGGTTAATCTCTGGTAATCGAACATCTGCATACAAAGTTCTAGAGACGCCTTGTTCTGAAATGTTGAAGTTTTCTCGCTCACGAACTTCTGAGCGCATTTTGTAGTTCGACATTTTAAAGACAAGGTAATTGGAATCCTTTTCTGCGTAAAAGTGGTCACTCTTATAATCCGAGAATGCTCCATTTTTGACGTCACTGGTTTTATTTCCCTCCTTCCCATCGGGATCTGATACTTGTAAATCTGAATTTCTCAATATGTTTTGAAATTTTGCTATTGAGTATGGTGCTACATGCTCTTGGTGCGGAATATTTGGTTTATCATCTTGGCTTGTAGTGGCGGTATTTCCTCCACAACCTATTAATCCAAGCCCAGAGAAGCTTATTAGAAGCAATTTAGTTGATTTTATAAACACAGTAGTAAGCCTCTTACACTATTTAATATTTGTAATACAATATCATTTTAGTGTTGTTGGGGAGTAGTTTAGTCATAAGTTAAATAGTAAAAGTGTTAATTAAATCTCAGAAGAGTTCTATATCTATAAGTGGTGTCTTTGATAAGGCGTAAGGTTAAGTTATGTCTGTTTTTCCTAAGAGTTATTAACGGTTTTACTATGATTAAACGCTAATTGATAAGTTCATCTAGAGTCATGTAAACAATCAAAAAAAGCCGGACATGACGTCCGGCTTTGAATTAGTTCCCGATTTTTACATTAATTTTTAGTGACTAACTAAAGATTAAATTTGTGCGAATGCGCCTTTCCAAGTGTAAGTCACACCGTCGAACTCAACGCGATGTGCCGCGTTCTGTTTGTCTTCGTCTAGGTTGCAGATAGCGAAGTGGTAAGCGTTGCCTGTGGTTGTTTGCAGACGAATCACGGTACCCACTTCGTTGTTGCCAACGATGGTTACTGACTCTACTAGGCCACGAGCGCCAACCGATGCTTCGATAGACTCGTTGAAGTAACCGTGCGTTTCTAACACAGAGGCAAACACGTGGTTCTGACCAGATTGACGTAGGATCAGTGCTGGTTCGCTCTTCAAGTTGAAGTCTGGATCATTTGCGCCTGTGCGAGTGAAGAACACTTTGCCACCGCTCGTTGCGCTTGTGATTAGTGAGTAGTAGCTGTTGTCGTGCAACCAGCTTACAAGCGAGCTGCCTTCAACTTGGCCTGAACCCACATTCCATAGATGCTGGTAGCCGTTGTCTTCGCCCATTGGACGCAACGTGCTTTCGACATCGTATTCAAAATCCGTACGAATGATTTGACCAGAGTAGTGCACTGGCAGGTCGTATTGGTGCTCTTGATCTGCTTCGATGCGGTAAACATCAATCACAAGTGGTTTTTCGAATTCTGGCAACTCAGCAAGAATGATGCTGCGCTGCATGTCTACGCCGTTGTAGTAACCAGAAATACGACCGCTCATGCCTTGCAGTTTTTCGTCATCAGCTTTGAAGAAGTGCTTAGAACCGAACTTGGTTTCTGCTAGCGCTGTGTCGAAGTTGTTTTGCGTCTTTTGGTCAACCGTTACTGTGTTGTGCGCGACGGTCTGCTTACAGTAAGACTTGTTCTCTGGAATGTAACGACCGCCAAACTTAGGCTCAACGTTTACCCAGCGACCAAAGCCGTAATCGTGCAGCACTTCATGACCGCGGTTAAACACGCTCAGGTGCAGACCATCGTAGTGACCGTGGTCTAGCGCTGAGTGGTATTGGTGATCGCTGCCGTGTTGACCAAACCAGATAAGCGCCATTGTATCTGCGGTATTGGGGTCGTCGTCTTGTTCGTCACGGTGACGAAGAATGCTTACGCCGCCTTTTTCGCCTTCTGGACCGTCTGTTACGAATAGGCTACCCCAGTTGAATGGTTTGATGTTATCTGCAGCTGCAACTGCGTCAGACAATGTTTTGCCTGAGATATGAACCCAAACGTCTTGCTGGTGGTCTGCCATGCCAAGTAGCGTTTCAGATTGCTCGTAACGGTGGAAACATACTGACGTTGCCATGATTACGCCTTCATCGTTAATCGAAATCGTCTTCGATGAATCGTTCAATGCTGGCAAAGTACCATCTGGGAATGCCGTCTTAAATACCGCGTAAGACGTGGTCTTGATGACCGAGTCGTTGAACTCGTAAATACCAAGCTCAGGCTGACGACGTTCAATCGCTTCTGCGAATAGGTAGATTGGACGCAGCGAGAAACGGTGGTAGTAAGGACCTTCCATGTAGTAGCCATCTGGCGAGAACAGTTGGTCTAGCTGAGCTAGGAAGCCGCCGCTCACTTTGTCCAGTTTCAAGCCGTAAAGCGCTTTGTCTACTGCACCTTGATCGTTGATTGCGTAACCACAGATACCTACTGCTGCTACCGCCCACAGACCGTGGTTGTGTACGATGTCGAAGTCGTGACCGTAAGTGACTACGAACAGCTCAATCATTTGTTTGAACAGGTCGTTTTCAATCAGTGTTTTTTGCTCTTCTTCCAACGTGTGGTAAATGCAGCTGTACGCACAAGAGGCGTATAGCATCCACATGTTCTCGTTCAGAGTTTGGTGGAAGATCTTACCCGGAGGGTTAGAGTCACGGCTGGTGTTGCTCTCTAGCGTCGGGTATACCTTCGCGTAAGCCGTTAGCATGTCCACGATGTAATCGCGGTACTTCTGTTCGCCAGTGATAAGGAATAGGCGACCCGCTAGATCAATGTGGATGTAGTTTTGCTTGTGACGGTTGTGCTCGTAACCGCCGCCTTCGCCGTGACCTGGAACTTCAATACCGACCTCAGCCATGTAAGCGTCAGTTTGTTTGATGTCACGTGCTAGTGCATTTCCTAATAGGCTATCCGTGCCAAGTGCTTTGCTTAGTTCTGCCGCTTCTTCAAAGTTCATTAATAGCGGTTGGTTAGACTGGGTTTGGTAGCTCATTATTATTTCTCCTGCCCGAATGCGTTCACTTCTAGAGAGTAGAAGCCATTCCAGCTGTAGGTTTTACCGTTCATTTCTACTTGGTGTGGGGTTTGGTCGTCAGCGCCTAGCACATTGCTGATCATCACAGTAACCAGTGATTTTTCAGTCATGATTTCTACGATGCTGCCAACGGCGTTGTAACCCACGACGCGGATATCTTTCACCTGACCACGTGCATTCACCGACTGCTCAAACTCTTCGTTGAAGTAGCCGTGTGTTTCTAGCACAGAAGCAAATAGCGTCGATTCGCCCTTGCTGCGTAGAATGAATGCTGGTTCGCTACGTAGGTTAAAGCTCGGGTCATTGGCGCCAGTGCGAGTGAAGATAACTTCATTGTCACCGTTTTGTTTCGCGCTGCTGCTTGTGCCTAACCAAGTGTAGTAGGTGTTGTTTTGTAGCCAGCTAACCAACGCCGTATCTTGCACTTTGCCGCTTGCTACTTTCCAAAGGTGTTGATAACCGAAATCATCGCCAAGCGTGCTCAGTTCACCAAAGCTTTGGTAATCAAAGTTAGTACGTACGATTTGACCATCGTATTGATGAGAGTAGTCGTACTGATGTTCGCCTTCACCTTCGATGCGGTAAAGGTCTAGCAGTAGCGGTGCTTCAAGCTCATCGAGGTTAAGCATGAACACACTGCGCTGCATGTCTGTATTCGGGTAATGGTCGTTCGCAAACGCACTCATACCGTTGATTTCAGTGCCTTCTACTTTGAAGAAGTGAGGCAAACCGTGCACTGAATCAGCGCGGTCTACATCGAAACCATTCTGACATTGCTCATCAATCGTTACCGCGTTATGCGCGATAGTTTGACGTGCGTAGGATTTGTTTTCGTCTACGTAACGACCGCCGAATTTAGGCTCAACGTTTACCCAGCGACAGAAGCCGTATTCACGCAGCACTTCTTGACCACGGTTGAAGAAGGTAATGCCAAGCGTATCGAAGTTACCATGTCCCATGCCGTGTTGACCGTAGTTCATCACAAGCTGTGACACATCACCGGTTTTATCCTGCATACGGATAAAGCCTTGTGCACCGTTGTTACCAGTTGGACCTTCGTTAAGTTCCACGCTCGGCCAGAAAGGCATGCCGATTTCACGGTCTGCGATGGCTTTATCATAGGCTTGAGAAAGCTCAAGACCACAAGGGTGCATCCAAACTGCGTTTTGAATCTTCGCCATGCCTAGGATGTTGTCATCCATACCGTAGTGTTTGCTGTAAACGCTCACCGCAACTTGAACACCCATATCTGTAATGCTCATGGTACGAGATGCGTCGTTTAGGGCAGGGAACTCACCATTCGGGTAAGCCGTTGCCAGCATCGCTTGTACTGTGTTGCCAATCACTTTGTCTTTGTAGTTGTAGATGTCTACTTCAGGCATATGACGGTGTACTACTTCTGCAAATACACAAGTTGGACGAATCGCATAACGATGGTAGTAAGGGCCTTCCATGTAGTAACCAGAAGGGGCGAACAGTTGTGAGATTTGCGCTAGGAAGCCACCGGTATCATCACGGTCTTGACCGTATACCGACATCTCTAGATATTCAGGTTTACCAATAGCTAGACCACAAATACCAACAGCCGCAACTGCCCAGATACCGTGGTTGTGAATACGGTCGAAATCGTGCGCGTATTTTACTGTGAACATGTCTAGCATTGGTTCGAAAATGCGCTCAACAACGGCTGTGCGCTCTTCTTCCGTCATCACTGATGCCACGCAAGAGTAAGCAAGGCTAGTAAACATTAACCAACAGTGTTCATTAAGGATCTGGTGGAAAAGACGACCTGTTGGGTTAGTGTTTTTCTGTACGTGGAAATCAAAAGTGAGGTACTTCTCTGCGTAAATAGCGAGAAGATCTTTAACGAACTGCGCGTACTTTTCTTCTTGAGTGATCAAGAACAAACGACCCGCTAAGTTCATGTAGGTATAGTTTTGTTTGTGGCGGTTGTGCTCGTAGCCACCTGCTTCGCCGTGACCTGGTACGTCTAGAGGCAGACGCATGAAGGCTTCAAGTTCCTTGCGATTCGCTTCAATGGACTTGCCCATTAAGCTCGGCTTTCCGACTTCCTTTCTTAGTAGTTCGACTTCTGCTTCAGTCAACAAAATCGGTTGTGTAGTCATTTCTTTACCACCCTCAGATGAAGTGTGTTGTTTTCTTAAACTTTCTATAAAGTAATACAATATTAAGTTTGGGTGTAGTTTTTGTGGCAAAAAGGGAGAGTGAAATCACGCGAATTTAGCTAACTTATTGATTTGTATTGTTGTGGCAATCCTTGTTGTGGCTGATGTTTCGGCGTTATCAATCGTTAAGTGGAATGCTTTAACGAGCACCGTTTGATGAATATCACATATTTTTAGATATATTGTATGACAATTAAAATAGATCGGATATGCTAGTTACCAATTCGACAGCAGACCCTTTCGCTTCGCGTTTCACTTTTATCAATACGACGCTTTTTTAAGAGAACCTTTTAATAAAAGCATGGTTAAGAATGAAGTGCCGTAGGGTTCGCTTTAATAGAGACTTTTTAGGAGTATGACGATGAATTCTTTCTTTGTATTAGATGAGAACCCGTGGGAAGAGCTAGGCGGCGGTATCAAACGTAAAATTGTTGCTTACACAGATGACCTAATGGCGGTTCACCTATGTTTCGACAAAGGGGCGATTGGTGCTCCACATACTCACGAAATCCATGATCAAATTGGTTACGTAGTACGTGGCAGCTTTGAAGCAGAAATCGAAGGCGAGAAGAAAGTCCTAAAAGAAGGCGATGCATACTTTGCTCGTAAGCACATGATGCACGGTGCGGTTGCACTAGAGCAAGACAGCATTCTTCTAGACATCTTCAACCCAGCTCGTGAAGACTTCTTAAAATAATCTATAGCGCAACCTCAGTTGCTAAGGTGACAACATGAAATCATTAAACATCGCGGTCATTGGCGAATGTATGGTTGAGCTACAGAAAAAGGAAGGTCAGCTAAAGCAGTCATTCGGTGGTGATACGTTGAATACCGCACTGTATTTATCTCGTTTGACCAAAGCTCACGATATCAAAACCAGCTATGTAACGGCTCTGGGTAACGATCCTTTTAGCCAAGAAATGCTATCAGCATGGCAGGAAGAGGGCATCGATACTAGCCTCGTTCTTTCCGTTAAAGAAAAGCAACCAGGTATCTACTACATCGAAACCGATGAAACTGGCGAACGTTACTTCCACTACTGGCGTAACGAAGCGGCCGCTAAGTTCCTATTCGAACAAAATGAGTCTCCGCTATTAGTCGACAAACTTTACTCGTACGATGCGGTTTACTTGAGCGGTATTACTTTAGCGATCCTTACTGAAGAAGGTAAGACGCAACTGTTTGGCTTCCTTGAGCGCTTCAAGGCACAAGGTGGTAAGGTTATTTTCGATAACAACTACCGTCCTAAATTGTGGGAAAGCCGCGAGAATGCCATGTCTTGGTACCTTAAGATCCTTAAGCACACAGATATTGCACTGCTCACATTTGAAGATGAGCAAATGCTTTACGGTGACGAGCATCTAGAACAGTGCATCGAGAGAACCTCTGCCCTGGGTGTGGATGAAATCATCATCAAACGTGGTAGCAAAGATTGCTTGGTTGTGGCGAATGGCGAAGCGCAATACGTGGCGCCAAACAAAGTCGACAACGTGATTGATACAACAGCGGCTGGTGATTCTTTCAGTGCGGGCTTCTTGGCGAAGCGTTTGACTGGCGGTAATGCAGCTGAATCGGCTTACTCTGGCCACTGTATGGCTGGCGCGGTAATTCAACATAAAGGTGCCATCATTCCACGTGAAGTGATGCCAGATCTTCCTTTGTAATTCTTTTGCGGAGCGTTGAGTAATCGGCGCTCCGCAGTGATTTATTGAACTCAAGTTAATGACGACGAGTACACTCTTATGACGACATTAAACGAACAATTAGCAAACCTAAAAGTAATTCCTGTTATTGCCATCAACAAAGCAGAAGATGCGATCCCTCTGGGTCGCACCTTGGTTGAAAACGGTATGCCTTGCGCAGAGATCACGTTCCGCACAGAGTGTGCTGCAGAAGCGATTCGTGCTATGCGCGCTGAGTTCCCAGAAATGCTGATCGGTGCAGGTACGATCCTAACTAACGAGCAAGTAGACCAAGCGATCGAAGCTGGTGTGGACTTTATCGTAAGCCCAGGTTTTAACCCTCGCACGGTTCAATACTGCCTAGACAAAGGCGTGGCTATCGTACCTGGCGTAAACAACCCAAGCCTAGTTGAGCAAGCGATGGAAATGGGTCTGCGTACACTTAAGTTCTTCCCTGCTGAGCCATCTGGCGGTGTTGGTATGCTTAAAGCACTAACGGCGGTTTACCCAGTGAAATTCATGCCAACAGGTGGCGTGAGCCTAGGTAACGTAGACGAGTACTTGTCTATCCCTTCAGTACTGGCATGTGGCGGTACTTGGATGGTGCCAACAAAACTTATCGATGAAGGTAACTGGGATGAACTGGGTACACTGGTTCGCGACGCAGTAGCTCACGTAGCATAAGTGTCGTAACACCCCGATAAAACTAGCGAATAGAATATAAAGCGAGCCTCAGGGCTCGCTTTTTTGTGTTTGAAAGTTTGAAAGAGGCGAGAGTTAAAAATCGCATTCATATAAATCCTACTTTCTATCCAATTTTTTCGAAACATCTCATTACGTTTCCTTCAAAGAAATGCCGCGCATTTTTGATCTTCAGACAAAGCGCGAAGAAGAAAAATATTCCATACTCTAATAAATTTCAATTAGACAATTTGTATTACAATATGTTGAGGTGTTCTGAGTGGCAATTATCTCCTAGAAAGCCATTGGTCTAAGAAAGTAAGGGATTTGACGTGTTTTTTTCGTTGAATAACTTATGCTTCAGATCACAATTAAAGATTATTGTAGTACAAATGGGGTTATGAGAAGAGTAGTCTAGACGTTAGAAAATGATCAAACTTGAAAGGCTGAAAAAATGACTATTGATACTCTTGTTGTTCTTGCCTACTTCTTCTTCTTAGTTGCAATTGGTTGGATGTTCCGTAAGTTCACTACCTCAACCAGTGACTACTTCCGAGGGGGCGGTAAGATGTTATGGTGGATGGTAGGTGCTACCGCCTTCATGACGCAATTTTCAGCATGGACGTTTACAGGTGCCGCAGGACGCGCGTTCAACGACGGTTTCGTTGTTGTAATCCTATTCTTAGCCAACGCATTTGGCTACTTTATGAACTACCTCTATTTTGCTCCAAAGTTCCGCCAACTACGTGTAGTGACGGCGATTGAAGCAATTCGTCAACGTTTTGGTAAGACTTCAGAGCAGTTCTTCACTTGGGCTGGTATGCCAGACAGCTTGATCTCGGCCGGTATTTGGTTGAATGGTCTTGCGATTTTCGTGGCAGCGGTCTTCAACATTCCTATGGAAGCGACCATCATCGTTACGGGCTTAGTGCTAATGCTAATGGCGGTAACAGGCGGCTCTTGGGCGGTTGTTGCATCTGACTTTATGCAGATGCTGGTTATCATGGCAGTGACGATCACTTGTGCGGTGGCGGCATACTTCCATGGTGGCGGTATTGGCAACATCGTGTCGAACTTCCACGGCGACTTCATGCTGGGTAACAACCTGAACTACTTCAGTATCTTTATCCTTTGGGTTGTCTTCATCTTTGTTAAACAGTTCGGTGTCATGAACAACAGCATCAACGCTTACCGCTACTTATGTGCAAAAGACAGTGAAAACGCACGTAAAGCTGCAGGTCTTGCATGTGTGCTGATGATTGTTGGTCCTATCATCTGGTTCCTACCACCTTGGTACGTTGCGGCATTTATGCCTGATTTCGCAGAGCAATACGGCTCAGTAGGTGGTGATGCAGCATACCTAGCATTCGTACAAAACGTAATGCCAGCAGGTATGGTGGGTCTTCTGATGTCAGCAATGTTTGCGGCGACCATGTCTTCAATGGACTCTGGTCTTAACCGTAACGCGGGCATCTTTGTGATGAACTTCTACAGCCCGATTGTGCGTCCACAAGCGTCGCAAAAAGAACTGGTTATCGTGAGTAAAGCAACGACTATCGTGATGGGCTTCATCATCATTGGTATCGGTCTATTCATTAACTCACTACGTCACTTGAGCCTGTTCGATATCGTACTGAACGTCGGTGCATTAATTGGCTTCCCAATGCTGATTCCTATACTACTTGGTATGTGGATTCGTAAGACGCCGGATTGGGCTGGTTGGGCAACACTGGTTGTTGGTGGCTTTGTTTCTTACATCTTCGGTATCTCACTACAAGCAGAAGATGTAGAGCGCCTATTCGGTCTAGAGCAAGCGTTTACAGGACGTGAGTGGGCAGATCTGAAAGTTGGCTTGAGCTTAGCGGCACACGTTATCTTCACCGGTGGTTTCTTCTTGCTGACAACGCGCTTCTACAAAGGTCTATCACCTGAACGTGAGAAAGAAGTGGACCAATTGTTCGAGAACTGGAATACGCCACTTGTGGCTGACAGCGAAGAGCAGCAGAACCTAGATACAAAACAGCGCGGCATGCTTGGTAAGCTTATCAGCGTAGCGGGCTTCGGTATCCTAGCTATGGCTCTAATTCCAAATGAACCATCTGGTCGACTACTGTTTATCTTGTGTGGTGCGATTGTTCTCTCGGTGGGTGTTCTATTGGTGAACGCAGCCCGAGGGCCTAAAAGCCCAAAGTTAGCTAACGCGAAAAACTAACCAAAGTTAAAGACTCTCAATGAAAAATCCCGCGGTGTTAAAGCCGTGGGATTTTTTGATCAAGCTGACTGAGAAAGCGTGGCGCATCGTTTGTTGTTATTCGTTGTATTGGGGAACTCCCAATAAGGTGCGACTATATTCACATTAGAGTCGTCAGCCTAAAGCGAAAAAGCAATCTAACTTTCTTTGCATGCCGTGTTTACACTTTACACCCCAAACCTGATGCTTTGTCTATTTAAATAAATATGTGTGCCTTCTTAGCAAAGAAAAAGCATTAAATCAGACGTAGCTTTAATGAGGCGTACGCCAGAAATAGGAGAGAGGTTTTGAAGTGTGAGTGGAAAATATATAAGAGAATTGGAAGAGGCTGCCCTGCAAAACTTTAAAGGAGTGGCTAGGGTATCAAGGAGTGATGAGCGTTTGGGAAAAACAAAAAAGCCCAGCTACATTGGTTGCTGGGCTTATAGTTGCAACTGAGTGTGACTAAGCTTCTAGCTCTGCAAAGTAGTCGAAGATGACTGGAACGTCATTTTGACCAAGGCCTTTATCAACTGCTGCTTGTAGACTCTTAGAAGTGCCCTCTGCAATCAGGGAAGTTGTACCAAGCTCTTCGCATAGAGCAAGGAAGTAACCGAGGTCTTTGTTTGCGTTTGCAACAGAGAAGCCTAGTTTTTCTTCGCCATCTACGGCGTAAAACTTACAGAATTGCATAAATGGTGAGTTTGATGGTCCTGCAGACATGATGTCGAATAATTGTTGACCATCAACACCAGCACGTTTAGCAACAGCAAATGCCTGAGACATGGTTGCTACGGTTGTCATACCCATAAAGTTATTCACAAGCTTAGTTACGTGACCAGAGCCTAGTGCGCCAAGGTAAAATACGTTTTCACCTTGATCGTCCAGTACTGGCTTAACCTTATTGAATGTTTCGACGTCGCCTGCGGCCATGATGTTTAGTAAACCATCTTTTGCGTGGGCAGGTGTACGACCTAGAGGCGCATCAATCATACCAGCCCCTTTCTTAGCGAGGTCAGCGCCAATCTTCTTCGTTGAAGCTGGAATAGATGTACCGAAGTCGATGAGTGTTTTACCTTCTGACATGCCAGCTAGAACACCAGTGTCTCCGTAAACAATTTTTTCGACAACTTCAGATGTTGTTAGGCACAGCATCACGATATCACTTTTCTCTGCTAGCTCTTTACCTGAAGAAGCTTCAGAAGCGTTTCCACGAGCTAGTACTGCGTCAACAGCATCTTTATTGAGGTCCATTACAGCAACTTCGTAACCACGTTTCTGTAGGTTTTCAACCATGTTTCCGCCCATCAAGCCTAGGCCGATGAAACCAATGATAGGTTTAGTCATTTTAACTCCAAAAATACTATTGTATGATTATATTGCTTGTTGATAATCATAATGACTATTGTGGCTTTTGCAATTGAAAATTATGAGCATAGCGGGCTTGGGATGGATTTTTTCTAAAAGTGAGATGTAAGTAAGGTTTGTGAGGGTTTTATTCATCAGTGTATATAAGAAAAGCGGATTCATCACGCTTCCATTTTTATCGTGAACAAAGCCTTTAGGAGGCTTAAATAACGTAAAAAATAAAATTTATTGTAATACAAGTGGTTTTGTTTCAGCTAGAGGAATACTGTCCATACCAAAAAATGGGTGAAACGTTACAAATGGGGTGAAAGGCGAGGTGGTATAAGGATAAGCCGCAGTACAAACATACTGCGGCCGTTATCAAATCAGTACTAAAGCGTACTTACTGATAGGTAAAAAGACTTATTGGTACTAAATGCCTAAAGCTTGACCACCACCAATTTGCAGTGTTTCTGCGGTAATGAATGATGCATCTTTACTTACCAGAAAAGAGATAGCAGAGGCGACTTCCTCTGGCTTGCCTAGGCGTCCAAGCATAATACTGTCTGCCCAAGAAGCAAATACTTCAGGCTTGGTTGCTTTGATTTGAGCATGGAATGGTGTATCGATAGTGCCAGGAGATACTGCATTGACTCGAATTCCAGCCGGAGCTAACTCTTTAGCTAAAGCGCGAGTTAATGTATGAACGGCGGCTTTTGATGTACCGTAAATACCTGCACCTGGACCACCTGCATTCCAAGCAGCGTTTGAAGTGAAGTTGATAATTGATGCGTTATCAGACTTTTTTAGAAATGGAATCGCTGCGCGTGATACGAAGAATGCACTATCGAGGTTTAAAGCCATGACTTTACGGAAAAAAGCAGTTTCCATACCTTCAATAGGACTACGACCACCAAGACCACCTGCGTTATTAACGACAACATCGATTTTGCCGTATTTTTCACCAATAGCATTGATGTTTTCATCGACGGCATGTTCATCTGTAACGTCAAAACCGTAGTATTCAGCCTCAATTCCTGCGTTATGTAGTTTGGAGACACACTCCGAACCTTTTTCATCTTCAATGCCGTTTAGAATGACCGTGTATCCATCCTGACCAAGACGCTTTGCCACTTGGAAGCCGATACCGCCAGTAGCACCAGAAATAAATGCAATTTTAGTAGACATAATGGTGTTCTCTCATGTTTGTAGAGTTGGAAAGGATTTTTTATTTAACATAGAGTATTATTGTAATACAAATTAGTTTAATAAACAGAGAAACACCAACAATGAGAAGTCGATCACGTACTTTCTTTAGATGCTGACTCATCCAGTGGCATATATCGACTTTTACGGTCGTGCATGATTTGTATCTAGTCAGGATAATCGGGATATATAAACAATTGAGCTTATAGCTGCGGGCTTAGCTCGTTGGGCCGAGGTTTGTTGCAAGTAGAAAGAAAGCCGATTAACCGTGGGTCTTTGTTGCCAAACTTATGATTTCATTTAGGCTTGCCAAGTGATGGTTGGATAACTTTGTCGAGAGGTTGAGTTTTAAGCGGGTAGGGAACCTTTTTAGGATCTTAAGTCTTTCAAGGTCATTCTGAATAGCGAGGAACGAGCGTGATTTAGAATCTCTTGCCCGAGCACGCTGTTATGATATATGACGCCGTTTCGCCAAGCGTTATTTATCACCATTATTCTGAAGAGTCGAGTTAGGACCTATTGGATAATGATTTTGACTAAGCTGAGATAAAAATGCCCGCTAAATCAGCGGGCATTTTTGTTTACGTCATTAATGGTGCATGTGTTTTTCCATGTGACCTTGTTTTTCAACCGCCATTTCTACTTCCACTTTACCCGCGTTTTTGAATGTTAACGTCATAGGGAAGCGGTCGCCTTCTTTGAGCGCTTGTGTTGGATTGAAAATCATTAAATGGAAGCTGCCTGGCTTAAACAACACTGAGTCATTGGCTGGAACGCGCACTTCGTCAATCTTAATCATTTTCATCACACCATCTTCTTTCTTATGCGTGTGAATTTCGACATGCCCTGCGATTGGGCTTTCTGCTGCGATCAATGCATCTTCACTGTCACCGTGGTTGGTTAATTGAAAAAAACCACCGATAACAGGTGCGTTTGGTGGCGCTTCGCGGCTCCATGGATGGTCGATATGAATTTTTCCTGCTTCATAATCGTGCGCTAAACTCAGTGGGCTAGCGATGACAGCAATAAGCGCGATAGCGGCGGTTTTAAATGATTTAAGCATGTGTTTTTCCTTTTGAATGAATAGCTTCTCTGAATGGACAACAAACAGAGTCATCGTTATTTTTGAATAAAGTTGTCAATGATTAGATGCCTGTTAGGCAGGAAAAACACTCGGCGGAGAGTGCTTAGGCGCGATGTGTTTGTAAACGAACTTATCGCATTTTGAAAAATGATAAGTCGTCAGTGCATACTTTACTCGGCGCAGCCAATGGATGGTTGTCAGGTAAAGCCCAATCGCAACCAGAAGAAAGAATTGAACAGCTTGAAGAAGCGGACATTCAAACTGAAAGCCGTCGTGTAAGTTAAGATCTTGGATGAGCTTAGAAGAAGATTGAGCGTTAGCCTCAATCAACGTATTGATATCCACCCATTTGAAACCATCTGCGGTACACAGTAAAACCTTTTCACTTTGGACTTTGTTGAGCCAAGTTGTGCTGTGAACTTGTGTAGGATTAAGAGCGGCTGTGGACGCTAAATACAACTGAAACAACACCGCGATAATAACCGCAATAGCGTGCAAGCGATGGTGTTTGTGCTGTATTAGAGTGTTTTCCATACAATTGAGTGCTTATCTTCTTCGGCGCGGGATACTAACAAATTAACCAAACAATGTAATTATCAGTTTACTAAAAGGTGATGCAAGTGTGCATTATTTGTTTTGTTGCCTATTTTTAACGCTTTAATGTCTTGATTCGGCTGACATTCACAACCTCCAATTCAACTTGTCAGTCTTGCTTAGTCGCTTCTGAAGATACCGAATTAATCTCTCTTATATGTCACTGAAGCTTCGGTTAGTGGGTGTCGTGGTGGTGTTTTTACGTGCTAGATTTGGCTGATATCGATTCAAAATGCACACCGAATCTTCACTTGTTTTCCATTAACGGAATTATGACAGTAATTTAATAAAGGATACGGTATTCTGCGCTCCTTTGTACATGCCAGAAACGTCCGTCCTACTTAGTCGGAGGGGCGATTAATCTTAAGAAATTTCTCAAATGAAATACGAACAACAGATTGGATATCGATACCCTAAAGGTCGATTTGCCATGGTGAGTGTATATGCATTCACCGGTGCTGCGATTTTAGCATCGACTATTTTTTCTCTATTGCTATTTTTGTCTATCGACGAAAACCCGATGATGCAAACCTTATTTGGTGGTTTAGCGATCATTTTTGAAGCGGGTAAATTTTACGCTTGGTATGAATACGGTGAGCGCCGAGCCCATCGCAACTACACAGGAGCAGCAACCGCTCTCGTGTTTTATTTAGTTTTAGCTGCGATTTCCATTGGCGGTAGTATTGGTGGGATTAATAGTGCAACCAATAGTGCACAAAGTCATATTTCGGTAGAGCAGGCGAAAGTGGAAGCGTTTAATCGTCAGATTGCGGCAATCGATAAGCAGATTGAGCTCAACAATATGGCAGCGCAGAAATACATCGAGATGGAGCGTATCGCGACTGGTGTAACTCGCATTCAGGATCAAAACAAAACCTTACGTGAAGAGCAGCAACGCTTGGCTATGGAGCGTGATAGTTTACCGCCGGTGACGCAAGGCTCAGTGATTGGTTTGATTGATAGCCTAGCCAACGCATTTGGTACTACCTCTCAACAAGCTCAGCTTGGCTTGGTTGTATTTCTTTCGATTCTTTTGGACTTCTTTGCTGCATTTTTTGTTGGCTTGATTGGTGAAGAGCAACGGTTCCGATATTTCTATCGCAGAAATGAGGGCATGATATTGAAAACAGTTCGCGATATAGATCCAGCGCCTGCGGGTTATCTTCCTCATATAAAAGAGGAAGAAGAGCAAGAAATACCAGCTGCGCCGGAGCCAGAAGAACCAAAGGAACCGAAAACCTTGTTAGAGCAAGTTAGCGATGCACTTAAAACGCATCAAATTACGTGCACCAAAAAAGCCGTTGCTAAACAGTTTAGGCTGTCTGCGGAAGAGGTAGACAAGGTATTTGAAGAATTGGCAGAGCTCGGTTTAGTGGGGAAAAAAGCCAACCACCATTATCATTGGATAGGTGAAGCAGAGACTGCATAATTGGTTATCTATTAAAGTTCGGAAAGAGCGTCAATCGGCGCTCTTTTTTGTATTAGCTACCCATGAACTCGTTTCTATTTGTTAAATAAACTATGAGCAATTGGTCATACAAACTACAACTTCATTTGGATGTAAGTTGAGGCTAGATTTGAGATGTCCGAGACAGCTAGATATTCACGAGCAAGGTATATGTGTTTCAATACAGAAATAATTTTCTATTATGGTACAGCGAATAATTCCGACGTCTCAATGGAGGGTATGAACTATGTGCATTCAGACGTCCAAGAGCTCTAATTCCCCGAGTCAAAAGGTTCTCTTTCCTTCATTAAAGAAGTCATGATAGCGGTCTCGTGCTCGAGGGTGAACGTGAGAAGACATTCGAGTCGACCTTACTCGCCAGATCAGTTATTAATACACCAACAATAAAATAGGCACCAATTTGATGCCTTTGTTGATAGCTGTACAACCCGATACCACTAATCTCTTTCTGACTTAAAACGATACTGTTCCGACAAGCAGACCAGAAGGCCAACTAAAGCTGAGACTAAAACTACACACACTTGGTAGCTGGTTTTCTCTACATTAAGATCGTTCAAAATCTCGATAGTCGCAATCATAGGGAGCGTTACCGTGATCAACAAGCTTAATAAGCGAGAAACCCTAGATTTCTTTCCATGTCGCTTGGTATAGAAGTAATGCGCGTAATCCGAGTACATGATAAACAAGGAAACCAAAAGACCCAGTATCCAAAACATAGCTTACAAATCCTCTATTCTAAGCATATTACGTCGTAACAACTCTTTCTTTGCAGCTAGCGCATCTGCCTCGTTAAAGCCTTTGAGTACAGTAGTGAGAATAACAGCTACAAAAAATGCTCTCGCGCCAGCTTGTTGTGCAGTTAATGAGAGGCTGAGGTTTTTGAAAGTCTCTTCAGCGATGTGCACTGAAGCCATTTCTTTAATCAATGCAGCCCCTTGACCTTTTGATAGTGCGTATATAACAGCTGCCATAAAGCCGACCTCAAGTTTAATATCGATGGTGATAAACCATGTAGAAAGGAAATTTGCAACTGCCTTATGAGTATTAAAATACTGGCGCAGCTCACCATCTGACAGGCTCCAAGGGTTCCACATTGGCTTAGCAATACTTTGCGCTACCAGCATTTGAATCTTACCGAAAAATTTCGAACTCCCTAAAGCCTGTACCTGCTCAAGGACTTTTCTTTGGTCGAGTCTATTGAGCTGTCGATACAAAATGACACCTGTGATTATAGGCAAAACCTTTTCTCTGTTGTTTCTGATGAAGTTCAAATCGGCATCTAAGCCAGTCAGTACCGCCAATTGAACTACAGTTCGGTTTTTAGAGTCTGTTCACTATAACCTCTAACCATCGTTAAACCGATATAGTATGTGTACAATATAGGCAAGCAATCTGTATGCAATGCATTGCGCATTTAGTTAGACTCAAAGTCTCAAAGTTAGGAGAAACTATTACTAATTTTTGAACTTGTGTAGTAAAAACAGTGTGTGGTCAAATGCAGTTTTTGGAATATGAAAAAACCAAGATTAGACGTGTGCTTCAAACAACAGGTAAATAGCCACTTGATTCTAGGAACATGTTTTTACGCTCAAACATCTATGATGTAGGTGTTAATCTTTATTGAGCTTTTTGGTTACGTCTTTCACCGTTTTCTTCTCTTTTTCCGGTGTCATTGCATCAACAGCTTTACCCGCCATCCCTTCATCTGGCAATTTGTCTTTTCCTGCATCAACTGCGGTATCTTTCAGTGCCTCTTTAGGCGTACAGCGACCACCAACACCAACCACGGCTTTTGTCGCAGCGGCTTTAGCTGCCTTTTCTGCATCGCAGTCAGGATCCATAACGCTAGCTAAGCTCGTGGCTGAACCAAAAAACAAGACTAACAAAATGAGGTTGCGTTTTTTCATAGTTGTCACCAATTTTGTGGAACATAGGTAAAGTGTAACGGAGAGAAAAGGCTTTGGCTGAGAATTTGTTGGTTTGAGCTTGGGAAGCAAAGTAAGGTGAAAAGAAAAAGTGCCATCGAAGTGACACTTTTTCTTAAGCGTAGAAGGGATTAGTTGTCGTAAACGTCTAACTCCACTTCACGGGCAATATTTTGGTTGTTAATGATCACACCTTCGACTTCGACACGAGCACCATTTAGGTTAAGTTCTTCAATGCCTTGGAAGCGTGTTTGTGCATCAATCACAACGGTGGTGTTACTTAGTACTTGATCAGCATCATTCTCACAATGCTCAACTTCAAACACTCTTGAATCAGCATCGTAGTTTGATACATAGCCTTCACATTCAAACTCTTTACCCCGCCATTGGTTGTCATTGTCAAACTCCGACCGCTCAAATTCGATGACGGTAGCTGTGCGTTTGCCATTTTTCATCACAGAGGTCACTTCTACTTCTTGACCTTGTTCTAGATTAGCTTTGCTACCATCCTCAAATCGTGTTGCGTTATCAATGGAGAAGGCTCCTCGATAGTTTAGAGAGAACTCACTATAATCCTTGGCAACCCAAGTCACGATACCTTCCACATCGCTGTCATTTTTTAGATCGTCGTAGTCTTCAACTTGTACCTCATGTGCCATGAAGATACCGTTTTGCATTTCACCTTCGGCTTCAATCCATTGACCAATGCTAAGCTGGTTAACGTTGTTATATGCCACCGTTACTTTTCCACCTAACTTAAATGTTCCAGCATTTTCATCGATACTGGTAATACGGCCTTCCAGTTCGTAGTCGTTATCAAGTACTGGGTACTCGTTATCTACGTCGAGTTCGACCACAGACAACACTCGATAACCCGCATCAGCAGTTGGCAATGATGACACCATTACCCAGTCGTTGACTTCTATATCATCACTTAAATCGTCAAACTGCAGCTCTATGCCGTTTACCGTGAATGTTTTCTTCACATGATCAATCGCTGTGACACGTCCTGTAATGGTTGGTTCAAGTGTGACTCGGACGCCATTGTCCGAAGCTTGCCGAATATCTGACCCCACGCGAACCACCATTTTGGGTTTTACTTCGGCCAATTGCACTTGTGTGTCGTCATAAACCACCTCAGACACACGATACGTATGTCCATTGACGGTCAACGTGCTTTCTTCAGCGTTGACCGCTTCAACAGAGCCAATCGCTACACTTGGTTTCACTGTTGGTTGAGTTGGTGTGCTATCGCTATTGCTGCCACCACCTGAACCACCACAACCAGACAATGCCAAACCTACTACAGAAATAAGAGCGAGTTTTTTCATTGTATTAACCTCAATTTACGAGCGAGTTTAGGAAATTGCCTGTATCTTATTGGGCATATCGTGAAGAGATCGTGAAGAAATGTGATTTTATGAAAATTTTAATTGTAGATGACAACCATAACGTCTCGGAGACGATTGCAGACTATCTTGAGCTCGAAGGCATGATTATCGATTGTGCGTTTCATGGAGAGGCTGCGATTAAGTTAATCGAGGAAAATCATTACGATGTAATTATCCTGGATATCATGATGCCGAAGCTCGATGGCATCAGTACGGTACAGAAGCTTCGACAAGATAAGTTATGTGGAACGCCAATTCTCTTCCTAACGGCAAAAGATACGCTAGATGACAAAATCGCGGCTTTTAAAGCGGGGGGAGATGACTATTTAATGAAGCCATTTGCGATGGAAGAGCTCAGTTTGCGTGTTCATGCTTTGGCTAATCGTGGTCCAAGACAAGATATCGGAACGCTCAAATTTGCAGATATTTGTTTAGATGCGCGTACAGGAAAAGTAACGAGAAAAGACAAAGAAATTAAGCTGAGTCGAATTCAAACTAAAATTTTAAAATTGCTCCTCCAACGTGCTCCAGCAGCGGTCTCGCGCACAGAAGTGATCGATAGTGTGTGGGGAGACGAACCACCTGGAAGTGATGCACTTCGTAGCCATATTTATGGTTTAAGAACCGCACTAGACAAAGGTTTTGAAGAATCACGATTAGAGACTATTCATGGACAAGGTTACCGACTTAAAGCATAACGAATATCCAAGCATTTATCGCAAGATCCGTTGGGGTTTTGGGGTCATGACGTTTGTGATGTTTACTCTTTTTTGGTCGCTGATTTATGTGGCAGAAAACAAACTTGAAGTGCTGAGTTTACATCACTGGCTTGATACTGAAGCGGCGCTTTATAGTGAGAATTTCGAGAAACAGGGCTGGGATGCGCCATTGCCAAACGTATTGGAGTTCAACTCATATTGGAGTGAAGCTCCGACACCGGATTGGTTGCTCTCTTTTACTTCGCCCGGTTTTTACGAATATCTGCTTGGTGAAGAAGACAAACACTTTGTCGTATTGAAACACCCCTCAGGGAAGGGGCTTATGTACATTGTATTTCAAGATGACTCCGATGATTACCTCGACGAATACGAAAGCTCGCTGCATCAGTTTACGCTACTGCTCGGTGGCTTATTTTCATTTGTTATGGTCGGGTATGGCATTTATATGGTGCGAATATTGTCTCGACCACTAGCGCAAATCGAAGAAAAAATTAGCCAAATGTCACCGGATCAACCCGCTTTCCAAGTTGAAACTAAGTTCAGCGAAACACGCCAGATAGAGCAAACTTTGCTGGATAATAAAAACGATATCGCGGGCTATTTCAAACGAGAGCAAGAATTTAGCCGTTTTGCATCGCATGAGTTGAGAACGCCAATCATGGTGATTAAAGGCTCAACAGACATTCTGACGCGTATTCATGACCAACCTCGAGTTGCGCAAAAAGCCATCACGAGGATGCAGTCAGCTTGTGACGAGATGCGTGTACTGACAGAAGCGTTTCTCTTACTTGGTAAAGAGAAAATAGAGCCTCAGCATTACGGAGAGCATCAGCTTCTCACTTGTTTACAAAAACAGTTGGAAGAGCTAGCTCCTTTATTTGCCAAGCAAGATTCGAATTACGCTTTGCACGAACAACATAGTGGTGTAGTGAAGGCACCAGAGAGTTTTGTGGCCATTGTTATCAACAATCTGATTAAAAACGCCTTTAGCTATAGTGTGGGAGATATTGAAATTGAGTTGAAAGGTCATGCGCTTAAGATCCTAAATCGTCACGATGGCAACGAGACGTACAACGCTGGTTATGGTTGTGGGCTTGTTATCGTACAACGAATATGTGAACGGATGGGATGGGCGTTAGTACTGGACGATGATGGTGTTCGATTTAGTGCAAAAGTGGAGTTCTGCTCTTAGCTTTGCGCGTATTGATTCAAGTGAGAATTAACGCTCTGGATTTTTCTTGTCGTACGCATCTAACCCGTAGTCAAACAAGAAAAAACTGGAATTTGAATTAGACTGAAGTTAGTGAAGCGGAAACTCGAGGAACCGTTATGCTCTCTTATCAGGTCAGCCGAAGTATTGAAATTAATAAGAATCAAAGTGAAATTATTGGCTATCTCAAGAACTTCAATAACTGGCCCAGCTGGTCACCATGGATCATTCTTGAACCAAGCTGCGAGCTGACATTCAGTGATAATCAGGGCCACGTTGGAGCTGGTTATCAATGGAATGGTCAGCGTATTGGGACTGGCGCGATTGTACTGGAAAGTACTCAAGAGCATCGATTAGATATGGAGCTACATTTCTTTCGCCCAATCAAGAGCCATGGAAAGGTGACTCTGATCGTGACGCCGTCACAAAATGGCTGTTTAGTCGAATGGCAAATGCAATCTCGCGTCCCTTGGTATCTGTTCTTTCTGAAAAGTATGTTTAAGTCGATGATAGAGATGGATTATCAACGTGGGTTACGCATGCTCAAAAGTAAGCTTGAAACCGGAAGAGTGCATTCAGACTTAGTCGAAATAGGTAACCGAACGTTGCCTCAAATTCATTACATTGGGATCAAGGGTGTGGCTAGCTTGCAGGAATTAGGTTCGGTAATTGAGAAGCATGTTCAGCAACTAGAACAGTTAATTAGTGACGAAACCCTATCCGTGAATGGTGAATTGTTTTGTTATTACCAGTCGATGGATATGCAGAAAGGTACATTCGAGTTTATCACTTGCTTTCCTCTTCATAACTCAGTACCAGCGCCTCAAGGGGCGGTTACCGGTACCATTCCTGAGAGTGAAACATTTGTCGTTGAACACCGAGGTGAATATCAGTTTTTGGGAAATGCATGGGCTTTAGCGATGAACTTGGTTCGTCAGAGTGGTATGAAAGTCAAAACCAGTCCTTTAGGAATCGAACGCTATCTGAATAGCCCGAAGGAAACCACGGAAGAAGAGCTAAGAACGGAAATTATTTTGTTTAAGAAATGACAGGCGCAGGCGAGTAGGGTGTTTAGGTATCATACTGGTTATGCGAAATGTTATTAAAGAATAATAGCCTATCTGTTCCTACCCATAAAAATGCCTCAGCAATCGCTGAGGCATGGTTTTACAGGCCAACTTCTCTTGTTAGAGAATTATTGTGCACGGTATTTACCGCTGTTTAGTTCAATTTTAGACGCTTTTACCCGGCTGTCTGCGTTTAGGTAGTCGCTAATACTTAGCAGATCTTGATCTTGAGATGCTTTTAACACCGCTGATTCCCCCTCTGCGAAGATAACTTCTAATTTTAACTCTTTGGCGACTGCTTTCGCTTCGTTAGGATTGTTTACGGTGATATAAACCAGTCCAGTGGCTTTGGATACGTTACTAAACGCATTCTTAAACACCTCATCACCCGCTTGAAGTTTTACGTCTTCAGATAGGGTTCTAATAGTGCCAGTTTGCACTTTTCGATAATCTTGGCCATTAATCTCAACCGCTTCTGATGGCACAAACAGTTCTGGTGCAGGCTGTTGAGAGAGCTGTTGCTCAGCGTATACACTCGACGTCATGATAACGAGAGCCAGCATAGAAAATGATTTGTATTTCATGTTATTGACTCCTTAGTGTCCAAATATGCGCATCGACCAGTTCTTAATAACACCGGGCTGAGCGTTGTTTGCCATCGGAACGTCATAGATGGTGGAAGAGTTGAAATATGCAATGTAAGAATAGACTTCATCGCCGTTCGTATCTATTGCTCGCAACGTCCATTCGCCTTTTGCATCTTCGCCATAAAATTGGTTAGACAACATTAATTGATCTTTGTAGCCAGTAATCGATGAATCAAGAGATTGACCAACAAGACCATTGCGCGGTGTTTGCAAAACGGAACGAGTCCCTAATGGCGAAATGAGCTCGATAGCTAAGTCGGGCAGACGAGCGTGGTCCAGTGTCAATGTCACTTGAACGGATTCTACTGTCAGCTCATCGGCAATGGCGATACTTGAAGAACCACCAACTAGACTTGCATCGGGTACACTTACTTCTGTAGCGTTATTAACCCATGGCGTAATGACTTGAGTTGGCAAAACACGATTCGTCATGCGAGCACGTTGCATCGCTTCATCTAAATCTACAGCGCCGAAGCCATAAAAAGTATGGAAATCTACGCCTGCTGCGTTTTTTTGCCAAGGGGCAATTGCCTCGTAGCTAACCTGTTCACCTTTATGGTTAGTAAATTCAAGCTGTACGCCTGGATGCGCTTTATCCGTTACTTTTGCTGTCTCCGCTAGTAAAGCACGTACATCACGAGCAGAAAGTGCGTGGTTGGTTGACATGATTGCCGCGATGGCACCCGATGTGTTCGGCGCAGCCGATGAGGTTCCGTTCATCGTACTGGTATAGTTACAGTTCGGATCGAGCTCCGTTCCGCCGTGTAACCCATTAATGCCAAGGCCTTCACTGGTATTTTGCCCTTCTTCACAACCCATTAAATCAGTGGTGACCATAGCAGGGAAATCTTGCCCATATTCACCTGCTGGTGCTGCAACCCACACGTTCGAACCCACCGATGAGTAACTCGCTCGCGTACCATCCGCTCGTAGTGCACTAGTGACTAAATTGAAGTAATTGGCGTTATCATAAGACTGAGCAGAGTTGTGCATCGGTAAGCCTTGATTGTCCCCACCAGCAAAGAAGTTACTTGGCAATACGAAGAATCGCCCTGCATTGAAATAGCGGTAACCATTACCTGCTGACTTTACAAATACAGCACCTCGACCCCAGGCGTTACTGTTGCTGACGTTTTTCATCACGTCCATTTCAAGTTTTAGCTGAGGGTCGCTTTCATCAAAAGTAATCGGGTTTATAGGGCTGAAACCGTAACTTTGGTTAAATACGCGAACATCGCGTGTTGCTGGGTCCATGCCATGGGAGATTAACCAGCCTTCTAATGTCTGGTTGGCTAACCAGTTAAAACCGATGAG
Source organism: Vibrio sp. 1402 (assembly GCF_033340275.1). Classification (NCBI taxonomy): domain Bacteria; kingdom Pseudomonadati; phylum Pseudomonadota; class Gammaproteobacteria; order Vibrionales; family Vibrionaceae; genus Vibrio; species Vibrio sp. 1402. The sequence goes on along the minus strand of NZ_JAWOWE010000007.1, from coordinate 151,847 downwards.
GGAAGAGTGATAAGCGACACCGCGTCCGCCTTCACCGTTTTTGCCGACGGCGCTAATCAAACCGGCTACAGCAGTGCCATGACCATTAGTATCAACCGGATAACTTGGTGGGAATGAAGAGTCTTCGACGAAGTTTCTGCTACCTGTAACTATATTACCTGCAAGGTCGGGGTGATCGATCTGCACTCCAGAATCAATGACGGCAACTTTCACACCAACACCTGCAATCCCCATTGCCTGAGTGAGCCTAGTGTTTAAGTCGTTCCCAGCAACAGCAGGATTAGCCGCAAACGCAGTTTGCCCCGTGTTGTCTAAGTGCCATTGTTCAGAATAGAGTGGATCAAACGCCGAGACGGCAGGTGCAATGCCTACTGCCAACATAGCAGCAAATAGGCGATTAATGCGTATTTCCATTTTTGACCTCATGTCTTTGTTTGGAATTTTTTAGTTCCTGTTTCATATTCCGCTAACAGGAACAAACAAAGCTAACGACAAAGAATAAGGACGAAAACCATTTACAACTTGTTTACATTAAAAGTTCGATGGACAACATAAGTCTTTGTTAATTTACTGAAACCATGAGGTTTTTATATGTCGCATCGAGCATGCATGAAAAGTGAAAAGCAGAAAATACGAGTGTACCGTCTGCTTCAAGAGGGGAGTTATTTAGTTGAAGCGGGTTGAATAGTTGCTATTGGTTTCTTAGGTTCGGCTTTTTCTTTAGGCAGCACGTTATCAATCCACTTTTTAATGTACAACTTATCGAATTCTTTATCACACCACTTTTTGTTTAATCCACGTCGATTGAACTCAGCACCAATCGCCACTTTGGTTTGGTTGGTTGCACGGTTGTAGTAGAGAGTTTCACATAGTTGAGTGTTACTCATTTGCTGGGCATATACATTGACACTGCTGCTGCGCATTCCCAGTTGAGATGCTTGCTGATTACTGCACGCCATAAGAAATAGAGGCGCAAAAGTAATAATGATTAGATTTTTTTTCATGTGTGCTTTTTTATGATGTAGGGTGAATGATGAACTGGTTTCTGCCAGCTTGCTTCGCATCATACAAAGCTTGGTCTGCCAAGAAAAACCACTGATCCCATTCTTGTTTAATTATTTGTGCCGACAGTTTGTCCACTGCTCCAAGGGAAATTGTCGCGCTTAATGGTTTAGAGTCAACCACCAATGGCGTGTTTTCAACAGTATATCTCAATCGCTCCAAAAACTTAGCGCAATCTTCAACTCGCTGTACTTCGAATAATAGGACAAACTCTTCTCCACCCCAACGAATGAGTAGGTCACCAGAGCGAGTGGATTCATTAAATAGCGTGGCAATATGAGTCAGCATTTTATCGCCAATATCGTGTCCATATTGATCATTAAAGGTTTTAAAATGATCAACATCTAAAACTGCTAAGGCAAATGTTCTATCTGGGCTTCTACGAGCCATTTTGTCCAACCAAATGTGAAGATAGCGACGGTTATGCAGTTGAGTTAATGGATCGGTAGTATTTTCTTGAGTGAGTGCTTTATTAATACGTCTAACGCGCAGTACGTAACGAAAACCAACGACTCCAATTGCCGCAATAGCGATAAAGTAGAACATTTCTCGATAGCGCTGTGAACGCAGTTCAGAGGCTTGTAGCGCATTTTTTGTTTCTAGCAATTTGAGTTCTTTCTGGGCTAACTTAGCTTCGAGGTCAAACTTAATGTTAATCATCTCTTCACCATGAATATGATGAGAAAACTCAGCCTCTAGCTCTCTTAATTGGGTTAAATAATGAAAAGCCGCTTCATAGTCATTAAGAATTTGATGAGCGTTTACCAGTACCGAAAGCATATCAATACGCTGACGCAGCTCTAATTCACTGGTTGATTTGGTTTGTTCTAGAACGTTAAGTGCTGTTGTAATAGCTTTATCGTATTGTTTGTTTGCGAGGTAAGCCTCTGCAAATGCCTCGTAACAAGACGTTTTTAGCATTTCTAGATTTTTTGGAATGGGCAGGTCTACGCAACGCTGTGCGACCATTAATGCATCATCAATTTTTCCTACCGAGCTCAACATTTGTGAAAAGCTGGATAAAGAGTGGTGCTTGACTGTGTCCGACCCTGTTTGCATTGAAAGTCGAATGGCTTCATTGAAATAATATTCCGCTTCTTTGTTATCTCCGAGGCTCGAGTGAACGATGCTAAGGTTTGCGTAGATAACCCCCATAAAAAAGCTATTATCGTATTGATATTCGCTCTCTAGGTAAGTGTCGAGAGCTTGCGTTAGGTAACTGTTGGCTCGAGCCCAATCTGATGCGTCGATGTAGACCGTCCCAATGTTGTTCAGTGTCATCGCGACTTGTATTTCAAATACTGTTTTTTCTAATAACTCATAGGCATTGCGATAATATTTTAGGCCACTGCGTAGTTGATTTCGAGATACTTCTAGATTGCCTAACCAGCGGTAAGCACGGCCTTCTAATGCTAGATAACCAAGATCACGGGCTGTAGAAACAACGTCATGGAGTAACAATTCTGCGTTCCAGTTATCGTCTTGCTCAATCATTGTTACTGCCTTATTGAGCTGTGCTTCAGCGACGACCCATTCCAAATGGTGCTTTTTACCGAATTCGATTAAATCGGGCATATCTTTCGGTAATGGAACGCCTTCGTAACGCTTAAGGTACTTTCGTGCAAAGTAATACAGAGCAAGAGACTCCGCTGATGCATGCTGTGGCGTATTTAACTCATCTTTTTGAATTGATCGCGGCTTACCCATCGAGCGAAAGTAGAGTTTTAACATGGGCTTGCTTTCTGCTGAAATGTGTTCTTCCAGATAAGCTTGCTTTTCGGTACTCGCCAGCACGTTGGTCGGATGCAAGAAAAGTCCAAGTGCAGTACAAAGTGCGCAAGCCAGTTTTTTAATTGAGAAGTGCATGAGCGTATTAATAAAATGTGATCTCTTAACCGAATACCAGTTAAGTCTACCATTTCTTGTTGGTTAAGTGCGGATGGATTCCCAGTGGCAAAGTGCTTTGGGAGTGAGAGACGAGAAGGATCTCTATAATATTATGATTTATAAAAACAAAATCTATTGAAAACTTATGTAATGATTGGAAGATGGCATAGGTAGGGTAACGATGGAAGGTAAGTGAGCATATTCGGTGGACTCAATCTAATGATTTAAGCCGCGGATTCATCGCTCGAAATCAGAGTGAAGTGTAAAAAATTACGTTTCTGTCATAAATATTTAATGTTTGTATGGGTTGTTAAAAAACTGGATATTAGACATAGTGTTATTAAGCCAATAAAAAATGGCTTTTATAATAAATAGGAGATTAACTATGCATAATGAAATGATTCAACCTTCGCACTTCGGCATTATCGGCCGTACCTGCATCGCTTCAGTACTTATGATTGCGGGTGTTTTCGCTCTTATTTAAGAGTCAAGGGTAACGATGATTACCTTTTAAAGAGTAAGAAAATTCAGGGAATCACCTTAACCTTGTGTAAGGTATTCCCCTGAAAATCCAAGCTAGTCTTTAGTTATTAGCTGAAGAAGCTAAAAATCAATGCACTTACCGCCACAATGCCTGCTGCTAGAACAAAGTAAGTAGAGACATTTCCTCGATATTGTTTCATCGCCTCGATTTTATACACCGCTAACATTGGCATAATAAATAAGATCATTGCAATAACAGGCCCTGACAATGCTTCCATCATACCAAGAATACTTGGGTTCATGATCGCCGCCGCCCAGATTGAGAAGAACAGTGCTGCCACGCTGATACGATCAACACGCTTCTCAGATAGGTTAAAATGCTTGTTAATTAAACCATTTAAGCTTTCACGCGCACCTAAAAAATGCCCAAGGAAAGATGAAGTGATAGCAACAAACGCTACTAAAGGACCAAGTGTTGCAATAAATGGATTATCGGTTGCGTTCGCTAAGTAAGACAATACGGATACGTTTTGTTCTTTTGCTTGAGCCAATTGTTCAGGTGACAGTGTTAGCACACAGGAAAATACAAAAATAAGAACAAAGGCAATCAGCATGATGCTAGTGCGACGAAGAATAACTTCGGATTTAGCATCTGCCTGCTTACCGTAATGGCGACGTTGTACATTTGCAAAGCTTGAAATTGCAGCTGCGTGACTAAACGAAAAAATCACTACAGGAACTGCTAACCACATAGTGCTAGCAAAAGCTGACGTTTCTGGCACATCCATGACAGGCATGGTCCAGTTCGGTATTAAGTAAAATGATAGAAAGGCAAGAATGGCAACAAGTGGAAACACCATAATGGCAAAGGCCCGTAGCATTACTTTTTCACCCGCCATCATAATAGCAATTAGTGCAAACACTAGTACGCCAGAAAGCAAAGGTCTAGGTAAAGAAGCCATATCAGCCTGATTTACCATGAAGCTATCTACTGTGTTTGTTATTCCAACCCCATATATCAACAGGATCGGGAAGATCGAAAGAAAATACAGCAGTGAAATAGAACGGCCTGCTTTTGCGCCGAAGTGCTCTTCCACTACATCAGTGAAGTCTGCGTTTTTGATCTTAGAAGATAGTACAAAACGAGCTAAGCCACGGTGCGCAAGATAGGTCATTGGAAAAGCAAGTACTGCCATCGCGACTAAAGGCCAAAAACCACCAATCCCAAGGTTAATTGGCAGAAACAGGATGCCTGCGCCAACGGCCGTTCCAAATAGGCTAAGAACCCAATGTGTATCATGTTTTGACCAAGCTGTGGTTGTGTTTATTTCACTAGGATTTAAGGCATTTCGAGATTCTTTCACTTTAAAACTCGCTTTTATAAAAATAATAATGCTGAAAATGGTAAAGGTTTTAGTGTTTATTATCACATGCGAAGCTTGGTGAATAATGCTGTGGATTTGGGGTGGTTGTAAATTATCCAACTATGAATTTTTCAATAAACCAGAATAAAGTTCTTAATTTTAATGTATTTAATGGTTGTATGTGTTGAAATTTTAATATTGTGTGGTTTTTGATTTTGCGGTTAAAACTTAATCACGGATGTATGTTCTAAGTGAGTTAGGCCTAATTTTCAGGAAGAATATTACATTTCTTAAGCACTTAATTGAGATGTTTGTGTCCCGTCATTTAGATGAGATTTAGGTATACTGCTGCCATTCATGTTAAAGAAGGAGTCATTGAATGGACATTTTGTCTGCGCAAAAAGAGGACTTATTTGCCATATATAAGCTCGAAAATACTTTATTTGGAGAACACGCCTATCCTCAATTTTTCTTTCGGCAAGCTTTTGATTGTTGGGGAGAGAGTTTACTGGTAGCAAAAGAGGGAGAGCAGGTCGCAGGGTATATATTGCTAACGACTAGCACAAATGCACATCAATATTGGATCATGTCATTGGCCGTCGATATTCAACATAGAGGTAAAGGTATTGCGCGTTCCCTCCTAGAAAACGTTATTGCGTCGTTGACGTTAGGCTCAAGCGTGAAATTGACTGTCGATCCTAAGAACCAACCTGCATTGTCTTTATACCTCTCCCTTGGCTTTAAAACGTTAGAAGAAGAAGCGCATTATTTTGGTGACGAAGAATCCAGGTTAGTCATGGAATTAGTAAAGTAATACTGCACGATAATGACCGAAATTTGCACACAATCAGTGCGTAGCATTACGTTGCTATAATTGGTTTTAAGCTAACCCGTTGTATAGTAAAGGTTTTTAATCTTGGCACCTCACTTGCTTTACATAAATGTTCATCGATAACTCGATGCGCCGCTCTCAATAGCAGGCGAGAGCGGTATAGGGTATTACTTTTTGAAAATGTACTAACAGCGTTAAAGGCATTGCTGCCTCTCTCGATTCGGGAGAGGCTTTTTTTTGCTAGTAAGTTGGGCTGAATCGCACTGGAGGTGTTATGTCGCAAGGATGCAAAAAAACCACTTGTCCCTATTGTGGTGTTGGATGTGGTGTCGAGGTCAATGCGAAAGGAATCGTTGGGGATGCGTGCCATCCTGCAAATGCGGGGTCACTGTGCGTAAAGGGTGTCGCGTTGGCAGAGAGTTTGAATATGCCTTCGCGCTTGTTGTATCCAAAGCTTGTTACCAAGCAGCGACCTCAAGGGCAAGAAGTACAATGGCAACAAGCCACGGATCTAATTGCAGAAAAGATTCATCAAGCGAAAGCGGAGTTTGGACCTGATTCCGTCGCTATGTATGTTTCTGGTCAGTTGTTGACGGAAGACTATTACGTCGCCAACAAACTCATGAAAGGCTATGTTGGCAGCGCAAACATCGATACTAACTCCCGTTTGTGTATGTCTTCGGCGGTTGCGGCTCATGTACGAGCATTTGGTGAAGATGTCGTTCCCGTCAATTACGACGATATTGATAAGACTGAGCTATTGATAATTTGCGGTGCTAATACCGCTTGGACGCATCCTGTTTTATTCCGACGTATTCAACAAGCGAGAGAAAACAATCCTAACCTCAAGCTGGTGGTCATTGACCCGCGTGAAACGGTCACCGCGCAGCAAGCGGATTTGCATCTACCGACTAAAAACGATGGTGATGTGTCACTCTTCAATGGGCTGCTCAAGTTTCTTATCGAGCAGCAATACATTGATTCTCAATACATAAACTCCTATACCGACGGGTTTGATGCACTTACAGAAGAGGTTTCTGACTTGCGTTACGATGTCACTAATTTGACGTCTTCCATTGGGATTTCAGAAGAAAAACTCACGACATTCTTCCAATGGTTTGCGCAAAGCCCAACCGCAATCACGTTGTTTTGCCAAGGGGTTAACCAAGCCGAAAATGGTGTCGATAAAGGCAATGCCATTATTAATGCACACTTGGCGACAGGTAAAATTGCCAAGTCAGGTTGCGGGCCATTTTCTATTACAGGTCAGCCGAATGCGATGGGGGGCCGAGAAGTGGGTGGTTTGGCAAACCAATTAGCGGTTCATCGTGCTTTTGACGCAGAGTCTATCAAGCAAGTACAGGCGTTTTGGGATTCACCAGAGATTGCCACTCAGCCCGGTTTAAAAGCCGTTGAGCTGTTTGAGGCGGTAGAGCGTGGTGAGATTAAAGTTCTGTGGATCATGGCAACCAATCCGGTTGTCTCTTTGCCAGATAACCAATTGGTAAAACGTGCACTAGAGATTTGTCCGTTTGTGATTGTTTCCGATATCACAGCGGATTCGGATGTCGCGCATTACGCAGACCTGTTGCTACCCGCTGCTGGCTGGGGGGAGAAACAAGGCATGGTGACCAACTCTGAGCGTCGGCTTTCAAGGCAGCGTCAGTTTCAAATGCCTCCGGGTGAAGCAAAATCAGATTGGTGGGCGATAAGCCAAGTTGGACAAGCTCTGTGTGCATTGGAAAAGACACAAAATGGCTTTGCGTTTACTTCTGAGCGGGCGGTATTCAGAGAATATGCCGCGATGACAGGCATGAATGCAGATTCGCCATTGAAGCTCGACCTGTCTCAACACGCCAACTTAACCGAGCAAGAATACGAAGAGTGGGTGCCGACACAATGGGGAGGAGAGCGTCCTTTTGCTGATGGAATCTATTCGCACCAAGATGGAAAAGCGCGTTTTGTCGTGACCAGTGAATCTCCAACACGTTTAGAGAGAACAAAAGGCTGGTGGCTCAATACGGGTAGGCAACGCGACCAATGGCATACCATGACGCGCACAGGGCATATCGCACACCTTGCCGCCTCTGAGTTAGAACCAACCGTGTACATGAATACACTCTCTGCCACTCAAAATCGCTTAAAAGCAGGACAACTCACCAAGCTGTTTCAGCCTACTTCAAACACCGGTATATATGCCAAAGTTGCCATTGATGAAGGTTTGGGTTTTCAGGAGCTGTTTATGTCAATGCACTGGGCGGGGCGATATGGCGGCGAAAGCAGTGTTAACGCGATAGTAAACAGCGCAAAAGACCCTATTTCTGGGCAGCCTGCGTTTAAGTCATCTTATGTTGAAGTGCAAGATACGGCGGTAAAAAACTACGGTATGTTCATCGGTACACAGTTTGATTCCGGTAAATTTCTCTACAGCGCATTTCAAGCAGAAAGCCATTTGGGTATTTGGCGCTTTGCACATGATAAGCGACCAAAGAAGCAGAGTTTTTGTCGAACGGAAAAGAGCCGCAGAATTACGATAGATATTGCCCAAGGTTGGCTCGCGGTGGATTACGACCTTGTTGGAGACGTTCGTATCATTCGCTCTGTTTTGGTGGTGTCTAGTGAACCGATTCAAACCGACTACACCAACTTTACCGGCTTGATTGGCAAACCGATGGCGCTATCGCAACTGCTTACCATCACTCAATCGCAAAGCAGCGTCAAACTGGTTTGTAGTTGTTTCCGTGTTACTGATAAACAAATACATGACGCGATGGAGAAACAAGACTGCACGTCACTGACTCAACTTCAAAACAAACTCAAATGCGGCACTAACTGTGGCTCGTGCGTTTCTCAAATCAAACAAATGGTCGACAGCCATCAGCATCAAAAGGGCAAACTGCAAGCGAACCAACAAAGTTTGGCTATTCAAATAAAGTAAGTCATAAAGAGGATAAGCACATGGAAGCGCCTTATCAAAAGTCTTGGTTTAAGAAAGGACAAGTGAGTCAGAAACAAGAACGCTCGTCTCGCTTTTCTAAGCATGATCAAGCAAGCAAACTGAACCAACTTTTAGAAGACCATTCACTAGACCTGGATGCGAACCACAAAGGTTTTGTCTCGATTGTCGGAGCAGGGCCGCACGATCCAGACTTGTTAACCGTGAAGGCTGTGAAAGCGATTATGTCGGCAGAGGTTCTGCTGTACGACCGTTTGGTTAACAAAGATATTTTGGAGTTGGCTTCGCCACAAGCCGATTGGATTTACGTGGGCAAACGATGCGGACAACCTAGTATAGGTCAGGAAGAAATCTGTGATTTGATGGTGTCGCTCGCTCAGCAAGGAAAGCGAGTTGTGCGCTTAAAAGGGGGAGATCCTTTCGTATTTGGCCGTGGAGGCGAAGAAGCATTAGTGCTCGTCAAACACTCAATCGCTTACGAAGTCATCCCCGGAATTACTGCTGCGATTGGATGTGCAGCAAACAGCTTGATTCCGCTGACTCATCGTGGCGTAGCTCGCAGCGTTACCTTTGTGACGGGGCAAGTGGTAACAGGTGCATTTGAGGCGTGGAGCCAACTGATGCAAAGCGGACAAACGTTAGTCTTCTATATGGGGTTAGAAAAGTCATCGCAAATACAAACGGGTTTAATAGGCTCTGGTTTGAGAGAAGATTTCCCTGTCGCGATCATTACTCATGGTTGCAGCCCTCAACAACAAGTTCATGTTACCCAACTCAATCAGCTCAATGATTTATCAATTACACTTAAAGGCGTGAGCCCAGCATTGATTGTGATGGGAGAAGTTGTCAAACTGCGCGAACAACTAATAGAAACCGTACAGTCAGTGACGGAATACGAGGGAATATGAGCAGCATTTTGGAATGTATTAGAACAGTCGGTCGTGGCGAACGTGGTAGAAAACCACTAAACTTTGACCAAGCGTTTCGAGTTATGGATGAATACCTAAACGGCGAGTGCGATGATGATCAGATGGCGATGTTATTGATGCTGATCCGCGTACAGAACGAGACTCAACAAGAAATCGCTGGCTTTGTGAAAGCATTCCAATCCCGCATGCCAGCTATTGGTGCAGATATTGATTGGCCATGTTATGCGGGCAAACGTGAAGCGGCAGGTCAGCCTTGGCATCTGTTGGCAGCGAAGATCCTTGCCGATAATGGCCACAAAGTGCTGATGCACGGCTATCATGACCGTCAATCTGGTCGTTTGCATGCCGAAGGTTACCTCGACAAATTTGCTATCAAGAAAGCGGAATCAGCAGAAGACGCAAAGCGTGTCTTAGAAACACAAAACATTGTGTATCTACCGCTAAGTTCGTTTGCACCCCAAGCAGAAACCATGATCGGTTGGAAGAATCGTTATGGGCTTAGAACGCCGATTAATACCGTGGTTCGTGCATTGAATCCGGGGCAGGCGACGGTTGGTATTCGTGGTAGCTTCCATCCTGGATTCCAACAACTTCATGCTGAAGTCGAATACGAGATTGGTCAAACCGCTCATGCCGTTGTGTCATTCAAAGGACAGTCGGGTGAGTCAGAATACAACCCGAAAGTAAGTCAAACCGTATGGTTAAGCCAAACAAGCGGCGTGACATCGCACTACTGGACGGAGCAAATGCTGTCTGAGGTGCCAATGCCTGCGAATTGCCCATTTGGGACGTCAGAAGACGACATGAATCAAATGGCGAATACGGTTCTTGCCACCATGACAGTGGTGCTATTTGCACAAATGCACGACAGAGAAAAAGCATTCGAACGTGCCTTCTCTTACTGGCAAGCCTATTGTGGCCAACAATAACGCACTATTGTCAATTAATGTAAAACCAACGACGCAAAGTTGTTGAATCTGAATCCATTATCTATTGTTTGAAGAAGGTAAAAGATCCTAGCTCGCCAATGATGTGTTTCACCACCTTGCTCCGTATCAAAGTGGTGAAACCGCAGTTTTAGCCTCAATCGCGTTCGTTTTTAGCTTCGCGTTTGAGAATGAGAAAATCCCATATGGTAAGACACAGAGGACATGGATAATGGTTCTAAAGCATACCACTCCTAGTGAAAAGGCTTCTCATCCGATCCCGCAAGAAGCCTTCGATTGGTACGACGAATACGCCCACGGAAAAATCTCGCGCCGTGAGTTTCTTAACAGGCTGGGTGGCCTTGCGGTGCTTGGCTTTAGCATGACAGCACTGGTCGATGCGTTAACCCCGAATTACGCACTCGCAGAACAAGTTTCATTTAACGATCCTGACATCAAAGCAACTTACGAAACCTTTCCATCTCCAAATGGGCATGGAGAAGGGCGTGGTTATTTGGTGATGCCACAGAAGAAGACCTTAAAATCGCCGACCGTGTTGGTGATTCATGAAAATCGAGGTCTGAACCCTTATATCAAAGATGTCGCAAGACGACTTGCAAAAGATGGCTTTATTGCTTTCGCTCCAGACGCGCTTTATCCACTCGGCGGCTATCCGGGGAACGACGATGAAGGTCGCGCGATGCAGAAAGAGATGGACAGAGCCAAGATCGAACAAGACTTTATTGCAGCCGCTAACTTCCTCAAACAATACGAGGGTGGCAACGGTAAATTGGGCGCGGTTGGATTCTGCTTCGGTGGATACATTGTCAATATGCTTGCAGCGGTAATGCCTGAAGAGCTCGATGCAGGTGTGCCTTTTTATGGAACACCAGCGGCGCAAGAGATCCAAAAGCAAGTCAAAGGACCGTTGATGATTCACTTTGCAGGGCTCGATAAGCGTGTTAACGACACATGGCCTGCTTATGAGCAGCAATTGATCGCAACCGACGCACAGTATCAAGCGTTAATGTATGAGAACGTCAACCACGGCTTCCATAACGACTCAACAGCACGCTACGCACCGGAAGAAGCAGCACTCGCTTGGGAACGTACACTCGGCTTCTTCAAAGAACATCTCGCCTCTAGTTAAAGCGCGTCTACTTTAGTTGGCACATTCCTTGTTATGTCTCTCTTAGTGAGTGAGATATAAACAAGGAATGTGCATGACTCAATCAACGTCAAAAACACCCATCATAGTATGCTGCGATAGCCTCCAAGAGCAGGCTCGATTGTCCGGCTTATTGAGCAAAGATTACGACAACATCATGGGTTGCCAATTGGCACAACTAGAAACGTTAATGCAACGAGAACCGTCAGCAAGCGTTGTGGTTGGATGGCAGCAACCAACCGCGGAACTGCGTTTGATCGTCGATTTCTGCCGCAGAAAATCGGCACCACTTCTTATCGTCTTAAAGCAATTATCATCCAATGATATCAATCGGTTATCAGAAAAAATGGACTATGTTCTCATGCCACATGATAGTGAGTTTGCACTTCAACCTTGGATTGAACATGCGACATTAGTGAGAGCGAAATTCGAAAGTATGCAATCGGAAATTGAATCGCTGACCCACAAGATTGAAGAGCGCAAGCTGGTGGAAAAAGCCAAAGGTCTGCTGATGAAGATGCACAGCGTTGATGAAGATCAGGCTTATAAAGCGCTTAGAAATTCGGCCATGCAATCGAGCCAAACGCTCGCACAAGTTGCCAAGAATTTGATAACTACTTTGGAGGTGCTTGATTAGTCGTTCTACCACTTTGGGGTTATAGTGCGTTTTCTAACGTGGTGCGTGTTGCACTATCAGCAAGCAATAACAGGGAATAACAAACGGCAAGATATACTAATTTATTGTATTTACTTTGAAAAATAAGTTGGCACAGTAATTGGATTAGTAGAATTGGGTTTATTGTTGAATCGCTTATCTCAATTATCAACGGCGGTAATTGTAGACTTAGCAACGGCGCTACTGCTCTTCGGAGTAGTGGCGCTTTTTTTATGGGAGCAAACCAATGAAATGGAGTTCGATGCTGAAAGTGTCAGCAATTTCGTTATCGGTATTCACCACGGTCAGCGTAAAGGCAGAGTTGGGTGAACCAGAAATTGAAGACCTGAAGTTTGGTTTTATTAAGTTAACCGATATGGCACCGCTGGCGGTTGCTTATGAGAAAGGCTTTTTTGAAGACGAAGGCTTGTACGTCACTTTAGAAGCGCAAGCAAACTGGAAGGTGCTTTTAGACCGAGTCATCGATGGTGAGCTTGCGGGCGCGCACATGCTTGCTGGTCAGCCATTGGGCGCGACGATTGGTGTTGGCACAAAAGCAGAAGTGATTACCGCGTTCAGTATGGATTTGAACGGCAACGCAATCACGGTTTCCAATGATACTTGGGAGCAGATGAAGCAATACATTCCAAAGCAACCAGATGGCAAGCCAGTTCACCCAATCAAAGCGGATGCACTGAAGCCTGTGGTCGACAGCTATCTGGATAAAGGCAAACCGTTCAACATGGGGATGGTGTTCCCTGTATCGACGCACAACTATGAGTTGCGATACTGGTTAGCGGCAGGGGGGATTCATCCAGGCTTTTACGCACCAGACTCAGGCGATAACAGTGGCCAGCTGGATGCTGATGTTCTTTTGAGTGTTACACCGCCACCACAAATGCCAGCCACAATGGAAGCGGGCACGATCAAAGGGTACTGCGTAGGCGAACCATGGAACCAACAAGCTGTATTCAAAGGCATTGGTACGCCAGTCGTGACCGACTACGAGATCTGGAAGAACAACCCAGAGAAAGTATTTGGTGTTTCCAAAGCTTGGGCTGAGAAATATCCAAACACACACATTCGCGTAGTGAAAGCCTTGATTCGAGCGGCACATTGGTTGGATGAAAACGACAATGCCAACCGCCAAGAAGCAGTGAAGATGCTATCAAAAAGCGAGTACGTCGGAGCCGATGCCGAAGTTATCGCCAACTCAATGACCGGCACATTTGAATACGAGAAAGGCGACAAACGAGACGTGCCAGACTTCAACGTGTTCTTCCGTCATAACGCCACGTATCCGTATTACAGCGATGCGATTTGGTACCTGACTCAAATGCGCCGTTGGGGACAAATCTCAAGCGAGAAATCCGATGATTGGTACATGGATGTGGCGAAAGAGGTTTACCGTCCAGATATCTACCAACAAGCAGCTCAAGCGCTAATTGAAGATGGTGTGTTGAGCAAAAAAGACTTCCCAGATTTTAGTGCTGAAGATGGTTTCCGTGTGCCACAAACACACTTTATCGACAACATCGTTTATGACGGTCGCGAGCCAAATAAATATCTAGAGAAGTTCTCTATCGGGCTTAAAGGAAAAGACAAGGTTTAACCATAACGATAAACGCCACAGGCGAGGGAATTCGCTTGTGGCAACAAGGATGTAAATTTCTTAGGAGTGAGTATGTCTAGTAATGTCATTTCCCTGTTTCCTGCTAAGCAGGTAGTGAACCGAAGTCGGCTGGTGCTTTTGCCCGTCATTGGCTTGCTGATCTTTTTGGCAATGTGGCACTTAGCAACGAGAGAAGTGCAAACTTCATTAGGTACGCTACCGGGACCTGTGCAAACTTTTCAGCAGTTCAGCAACCTTGTCGATGACCATTGGCAAGAGCGAGAAAAGGAACAAGCGTTTATCGAACGTCAGGAAAAACGTAATGCTGCGAAGTTAGCCAAGAACCCGGACGCGGAAGTGAAGATTCGTCCCTACACAGGTAAACCGACGTTCTTCGACCAAATTATAACAAGCTTAGTGACCGTAACTGCGGGCTTTTTGCTGGCGACGGTTATCGCGATTCCGCTTGGCATCGTGCTTGGTCTTAATCAAGGGCTGTATCAAGCGTTCAACCCAATCATTCAATTGCTCAAGCCCGTATCACCTTTAGCTTGGCTACCCATCGTTACCATGGTTGTAAGTGCCACTTATGTGAGTGATGACCCGATGTTTGCTAAGTCGTTCATTAACTCTCTGATCACAGTAGCGCTATGTAGCTTATGGCCGACGCTGATTAATACCGCTGTGGGTGTAACGAGCGTTGATAAAGACTTAATCAACGTGAGCAAAGTGCTCCAACTTTCGTGGTGGCAGCACATCCGCACCATCGTATTACCTTCTGCCATTCCAATGATCTTCACCGGTTTACGTCTCTCTTTAGGTATCGCTTGGATGGTGTTGATTGCGGCAGAGATGCTCGCGCAAAACCCAGGGTTAGGCAAATTTGTTTGGGATGAGTTCCAAAACGGCAGCTCGGCATCATTGGGTCGTATTATGGTTGCAGTCATCACAATCGGCTTTATTGGATTGATGCTCGATAGAGGCATGTTGCAACTTCAAAAGTGGCTGTCTTGGAATAAACAACAAGCGTTGAGATAAGGGAAAAGATCATGGAAAAAGCATTATTAGATCTAACGCGTTTAGGGATGCGATTCCCAACGCCAGATGGCGAGTTCATCGCGCTTAAGAACGTCGATTTACAAATCAATAAAGGTGAGTTTGTATCCCTAATTGGCCACTCTGGCTGCGGTAAATCAACGGTATTGAACTTAGTTGCGGGTCTACACATGCCAACAGACGGCGGCGTGATCGTCGATGGGCGAGAGGTGGCAGGGCCGGGACCAGACCGCGCAGTGGTGTTCCAAAACCATTCATTGTTGCCTTGGCTCACCGTATATCAAAACGTTGAGCTCGCAGTAAAACAAATTGCCGGCAAAAAGGGCAAAGCGTGGATTCAGGAGCAAGTGAATCACTATTTGGAGTTGATTCAAATGCAGCATGCCGCGCACAAAAAGCCGGATGAAATCTCGGGCGGTATGAAGCAGCGAGTCGGCATCGCGAGAGCACTGGCACTTCAACCAAAGGTTTTGCTGATGGATGAACCATTTGGCGCGTTGGATGCGTTGACACGTGCACACCTACAGGATGCACTGATGAAGATTCAAGCCGAGCTAAACAACACTGTCATCATGATTACCCACGACGTGGATGAAGCGGTGCTGCTATCTGACAAAATCGTGATGATGACTAACGGACCGGCAGCAACCATTGGTGAAGTGTTAGAAGTGAATCTACCTCGCCCTCGTGAGCGTGTCGCACTGGCAGATGATGCGCAGTATCAGAAGTGTCGACAAGCGGTGCTGAAGTTCCTTTACGAGAAGCAATCCAAAGTCGAGATTCCTGCTTCGAAAGAAGACAAACCCAAAACCGCAGCGCAAACGGCATAAGGAGGCAGCGATGAACAGTCCTTTAACGATCCCTGTAAAGAACGCATTGAGCCACATCGTTGTGGTAGGCAATGGTATGGTCGGGCAACACCTTGTTGAGCAATTAGTGCAGAAAAACGCGCATTTGGAGCACCGAATTACCGTGATTGGTGCAGAGCGTTTTATCGCGTATGACCGTGTACAGTTGTCTTCTTTGTTTGCGGGTAAGTCTCATGATGATTTGATGCTGAGTAACCAAGAATGGTACGACATGCATGGCATCCAACTCGTACTTGGCAGCCAAGTAACAGGCATCGACAGAGAGCAAAAGCGCATTCTGCTTGATGGTGAAGATGTGCTGGGTTACGACCAACTCGTGCTCGCGACCGGCTCGTACCCATTTGTGCCGCCAATTGAAGGTAAAGACCGCGACAACGTGTTTGTCTACCGCACGCTTGATGATCTTTCACAAATCAAAAAGGCATGTGAAGGTGCAAGAACAGGCGCAGTGATTGGCGGCGGCTTGTTGGGTTTAGAAGCGGCAAACGCACTCAAACTGTTGGGGCTAGAAACTCACGTCATTGAGTTTGCACCTCGCCTGATGCCCGTACAGTTAGATGATGGTGCTGGCTTAGTGCTAAAAGAGAAGATTGAGGCGCTAGGGCTAACCGTTCACACCTCAACGGGTACGGAACGAATCTGCGATGGCGAAACGGCTAAGCATCGCATGGTGTTTAAAGACAAAGATCCTCTCGAAGTGGATGTGATTGTCTTTTCCGCAGGGATTCGCCCTCAAGATGAGCTGGCAAAAATGGCTGAGCTAGAAGTAGGCGAGCGAGGCGGTATTGTGATTAACAACCAATGCCAAACCAGCGATGAGAATATTTATGCGATTGGCGAATGTGCTCTTTGGGAGCAGAAGATCTTTGGTTTAGTCGCACCCGGTTACACCATGGCGAGAACCACTGCCGATGTCCTGACTGGAATGCCAAGCGAAGGTTTTAAAGGTGCAGACATGAGCACCAAACTCAAGCTACTTGGGGTGGATGTGGCGTCTATCGGCGATGCACAAATGCAAACCGAAGGCGCACAGGAGATGGTATTGCAAGATGCGGTTGCAGGCATCTACAAAAAGCTGGTGGTTGATGCGAGCGGTACCCAATTACTAGGTGCGATTCTCGTCGGTGACAATAGCGACTACGATGCGCTCTTACAGTGTTATTTGAACAAAACGGTCCTGCCAGACCACGCTGCGAACCTGCTATTTGATACCGAAATGCTGGACGGAGAGATGCCAGACAGCGCCATCATCTGTTCTTGTCACAACGTCACAAAAGGTGACTTAGTTGCCGAGATTCAAGCTGGCACCACCAACCTGACGGACCTCAAAGCCAACACCAAAGCCGGTACTGGCTGTGGTGGCTGTAGCAATATGGTCAAGTCGGTATTGGATACTCAACTGGCAGCCATGGGGGTAGAGGTTAACAACCACCTTTGTGAGCACTTTGAGCTCAGTCGCCAAGAGATGTTCCATATTTGCCAAGTGGAACAAATCAAAGACTTCGACACCTTAATTGCACTGCATGGCAAAGGGCATGGGTGTGATATCTGTAAGCCGACAGCAGCATCTGTGTTTGCTTCTTTGTGGAATGAACACATCATGGAGCCTCAACATCAATCTCTGCAAGATTCTAATGATGCCTTTATGGCAAACCTGCAAAAAGACGGCTCTTACTCGATTGTACCTCGTGTTCCGGGCGGTGAAATCACACCAGACAAACTCATCGTGCTAGGCGAAGTTGCTCAGCAATACGATCTATACACCAAGATCACTGGCGGTCAGCGCGTGGATTTATTTGGCGCGCAGTTAGAACAGCTTCCTGAAATCTGGCAAACCTTAATCGATGCTGGTTTTGAAACAGGGCACGCCTACGGAAAATCGGTCCGCACCGTGAAATCTTGTGTCGGTTCTACTTGGTGTCGTTATGGTGTTGATGATTCGGTTGGGTTAGCCATTGAGTTAGAGAACCGCTACAAAGGATTGCGAGCGCCCCATAAGCTTAAGTTTGCCGTATCGGGCTGTACTCGCGAGTGTGCAGAAGCGCAAAGTAAAGATATTGGGGTGATCGCTACTGAAAACGGCTGGAATCTATACGTTTGTGGTAATGGCGGCATGAGACCACGACACGCTGATTTATTTGCATCCGACTTATCCAAATCAGAGTTGATCACCATGATCGACCGAGTATTGATGTTCTACGTCAGCACCGCAGATCGCTTGCAGCGTACGTCGGTGTGGATGGAGAACATGGAAGGGGGCCTAGATTACCT
Organism: Vibrio sp. 1402; assembly: GCF_033340275.1. NCBI lineage: Bacteria > Pseudomonadati > Pseudomonadota > Gammaproteobacteria > Vibrionales > Vibrionaceae > Vibrio > Vibrio sp. 1402. Next base: position 133,777 of record NZ_JAWOWE010000007.1, on the reverse strand, counting down.
TAAACAAGTGATTTTGGATGACTCTCTCAACCTATGTGATTCATTGGATGAGCAAATGGCGCGAGTCATAGATACCTATCAATGTGAGTGGAAGAGTACGCTGGATAATCCTCAAAAACTGCAACGCTTCCGTCCTTTCTTGAACAGCACGTCGGGCAGCAAAGTCTTGCCGTACCAACGTGTGCGCGGTCAGCGTATTCCAGTGAAACAGGAGGTGTAAATGGCAGCTTTAACCAAAGTGAAATTGTGTCAGCTTGATGACTTAATGCCGTTTATCGGTGCTACTGTATTGATTGAAGGCGAGCACGTTGCGCTATTCTACATTCCAGATAGCGGTGTTTACGCCGTTCAAGATTGGGACCCAATTGGTAAGGCTTATGTGATGAGTCGAGGGATTGTCGGTGATATTGATGGAGAGATGTGTGTTGCGTCACCACTGTACAAACAGCATTTCAGCTTAAAGAGCGGGCAGTGTTTAGAAGACGAAGCGCACTGTCTAAAAACGTGGCAAGTAACGGTTGACGATAATCAGGTTTGTTATTTAGTCGAAGAATGATCTCCGAAGTTAGCTTGCTCGATATGAGTGAATTCTTCGCGTGAGGGACATGCGAATAAAGCTCCAGAGACACCAAAGTATGGTTCTGGAGCTTTTTACTATTTGGAAGGATTCACTTGTAGTTCGGTATAGCCAGTCGAGTCGTCCATCGCTCTAGTGAACTCAAGTTCTGAGTAAGAATGGATGATCAATTCTGCGGTAGTATCAATCACTGTGCCTTCCAGCAAATGCCCACCCCAAACTCGTCCTTCACGATCAGACACCGAGATATGAACGTGCTGATGCTCAGGCGTTAGGGTTCCCATCAACGAAACGATTTCAAATGGCTCTTGTTTGGTGAGCGTACTCTCTGCACCAGCCAAACGAAGGTTGAGGTGAGAGACACAGCCAACGCATGAGGCAATCGAGCCTGCTTTGATACCATGCTGCTCGACCAATTTCGCTAAGATCAGCTTTAAGTCCATGCCCTTGGTAAGACGTACTGCTATCACTTCAATCGACATGTTATTTCCTAATCAATACCAGCAAGCAGGAAAGCGCCGTATCCAAGTCGGCATAACGTTTGGCTTTGCCAAGTACGCGCATGCCTTGCATGTTGTTGAGAACAAAACGAGCAAGCTCTTCTGGTTTAAGCGTTTTCGGCACTAAGGTTTCTTTTTGCGCATTGGTCAGCGCATCTGCAATGATGTCGATAAGATGGTCAAATAAGAAATGCCCTTTACGCAGCACATCATCGTCTTCGCCAGCGTGCTCAATCAACGCATTTTGGATAAAACACCCACAGTTACGTTTGCGCTGCAGCTCAGCAAAGGATTTGAGGAACGATTCTAACTCAGGTAAAGACGCGTCGTCTTTTTCCAAATCATTCAGTGACGGTAGCGAGACCTTTTTCAAGTAGGTATCGAGCGCTTCGTAGTAGAGCTGTTGCTTGTCACCATAGGTGTTGTAAAGACTGAAGCGGTTGATGTTCAACTCGTCGGTGAGATCCGAGATAGACGTGTTCGCAAAGCCCTTGCGCCAAAACACATCCATAGCCACGAGAAGCTTTTCATCTCGGTCGAAGTTGGCTTTTCTTGCCATAAATTACCTGCCTGGGTCTGCTTATCGGGTAATTAAATTGCTTTGGAGGGATGGTACAGAGAACCTCTAGCGTTCGAACTGAACCAATATGATGAATACCCATCTATTCTTGGGTATCAGCCCCCAAATTCATGTGAACTCACAAACGGCATCAAAAATCTCGCTCAGCAAACAGACCCACAACTGTTTGAAAATTTTTGATAGTGAAGTTCTTGACTGATCGTTTATAAACTGGCTACAGTATATCCTAACCAATCGGTTAGAAAAAGATAAAAGGATGTGAAATGAAGCTCTATGAAACCGCAATGACTCCAAGTTGTAAGCGAGTTAGCATTTTTCTAAAGGAAATCGGTGGCGAGGTTGAGCGAATTGCGCTGAACGTTCGTGAGGGCGATAACCTATCTGAACCGTTTAAATCGAAAAGCGTGAACGGCAAAGTGCCTTTACTGGAACTGGATGATGGTACAGCGATCTGCGAAAGCGTGGCGATTTGTCGCTACCTAGATGAAGCGTTTGAAAATGATCTGGCGCTGTTTGGTGCTAACCAGCTTGAACGTGCTCAGGTGGAAATGTGGCATCGTGTGGTGGAGTTCCAAGGACTAAATGCGGCATTTCAGGCGTTTCGAAACATGACCGGAGTTTATGGAGACAGAGAACGTTGCGTTGAAGCATGGGGCGAAGAATCAAAACAACGCGTCTACGAATTTCTGCCTGTCTTAGACAAGCGCCTTGAACATAATGATTTTATCGCCGTAGACCATTTTACTATCGTCGATATAACAGGCTTTATTTTGATCAGTTTCGCAATTAAAGGCCTAGAAATTGATGTGCTATCGACGTCGCCAAACATTGCTCGATGGTATAACCAAATTTTAGCTAGACCTGCATTTCAGAGTTAATGTATTGCAGCGAGTGGATGATAGCTCGCTGCTACCACCTTACCGATTCTTAACTCAGCAGGATATTCAAATTTTTTCAGATTTTTCTTATTTTTTCTCCTATCGCCTATAATTGGAAAAACAACCTCAATTTGCTTCGTTGCGTTTTAGAGCCTTGAGCTCTTGGTCCGTAGACGCTCTCTTTCATCATGGAAAGTCTAATAATAGACAAGGAGAGGTCATGAGTATTCAAGTGAAAACTATCAATAATATTCTAATCGCCCTGTTAATGGTTTCGGTTTTTGGTCTATTCGCACTGTACCTCAATTACACACAGCAGAATGAACAGATTGAAAGGCTGCAAAGTCAGTTAATCGAAAAAGAGCATCAGATACTAATTTCTAATGAAGCGTTGTCTTACACTCGATATCAACACCAATTATTAGCCGAAGACTACAGCCGTTTTAGAAATGAGCAGTCAGTGACTAGTGTTTTGCGTTAGCCAGTAAAGCAACCGTATTAAGGCGGAAGATGAAACCCATTCTTTTGGTCGATGACAGTAAAACAGTACTGCTTTACATCAGCAGTGCATTGGAAAAGCAAGGCTATGAAGTGCTTGCTGTTGAAGACGGACGAGCGGCGCTCGAAGTGCTAACCCACCGCCCTGATATTCAGTTTGTGCTGAGTGATTTAATGATGCCTGGAATTAATGGTATTGAATTGTGTCGCCAATTAAAATCTAAAGTTAGCGAACGTTACATTTTCTTTGTTCTACTGTCTTCTAGAAATGACCAAAGTTCGATCGTGAAAGGCATTGATGCTGGCGCAGATGATTTCGTAGATAAGAAGACGTCTGTAGAGGAACTTCAGGCCAGAATCCGTGCGGGGTTTCGTACTTTAGAACTGCACAACAAACTCGTTGAGAGAAATAAAGAGCTAGATGCGGCCTATCAAACAATTCACCAAGACCTACAGTCTGCTAGTCATCTGATGGAGCAACTACTCCCTGCTGAATCAACTATTCAGAATGTAAATTTTAGCTATGTCTACAAACCATGCTCCCAGATTGGTGGTGATATGTTGGGGTATTTGGAGCTCGATGAACGACATGTTGCGTTTTATGTATTTGATGTTTCTGGTCATGGTATTTCTTCAGCTTTGATGGCTTTTTCTATTCAACAGACGCTATCTCAAAGTCAGGGGCCTGATTCGATCACGATGGAGTTGAGAGATGACGGCTATTGCGTAAGTGAGCCTGCATCTGTGATTGAACGGCTAAATCGGCGTTATCAGCAAACTAGAAACAGTCAACTTTACTTTACTATGGCTTACGCCATTCTTAACACAAAATCAGGGCAACTTAGCTATTGCACGGCTGGCCACCCCAGGATCTTAGTTTGGCGAACGAGTACGAAAACGATGGAACAGATAGGTGACGATAACTTTATCGTTGGTGCAATGCAGCCGATGGAATATATCGGTAACCAAATTAGTCTGGATGAGGGCGATGCATTGTGGCTTTATTCGGATGGTTTGATTGAAGCGAGGCAGGGTGAGGAGATGTTTTCACTACAACGATTGGCATCGAGTATAAAAGCTGTTTGCACGCTGACAGTTGAAGACCAAGTGGGAGACGTCTTTAAAAAAGTACAATCTTGGCATAACGAAGATGAGTTTGATGATGATGCCAGCCTTTTACAGGTAAAATGGCATGGTGAGAGGCTCGATTTTAAGGAAAAGAATGTCAAAGAGCGAATTTAAACGAACTTACGGGAGCTCCCTTACTCACTCACGAAGTGCGAGCAAAGACGTTGTTCGGTTTTTGATGGGTCATCAAATCCCCTTAAATGCAATTCAATCATTGGAGCTTTGTGTCGTTGAACTCATGAATAACGCTTATATTCATTCTTACAGTGAAATAGAAGGCCTACCAATTGAAGTGGAGTGTAGGGTTGGGGATGACCAAGTGTCCGGTTTCGTGGAACTGAGAGTCTCTGATTGCGGAGCGCCGATCAATGAAAAGACGTTCATCCAACATAAAAATAAACAGATTGAGGCACCTAACTTAATGGATGACGATAGTTGGTCCTCCTCAGGTCGCGGACTGATGTTAGTCGCTCAATTATCTGACCTGTTTACATTGGAAAAAGGTTTCGAAAACAATACGTTTGTTGTAGTGAAAAGGAATAGGGAGAGAAACTAACAACCAAGCAAAGTCGATTTGCTTCACTTGGTCCCTAGCGTTAATCTGACGGTTGCGTTGTATATCATTGTTATTTTGTATTCGTTGTTGGTGCCGGTGATAGTAACGCCTCCAACTCTTCTGGTGTTAGAATATCACTGATGTTTAACATATTACTTTCATCATCTAGCGCCATCTTTGTACGGCTAAGTAAGTACCTTTTTTGAGTTGGTGTTAAGTCTTTGAGAGACTCAATCAACTCCCTGAAATTGCTATTATTCATTGCCATATTTCCCCCAGTTAAGCCTTGAATTTCTTTATTGCATATTCTTCAAGTAAGTGAAGATTTGTTGATTAATTGCAGCTAGCTCTTTAGTAACTATAGCTATATCTGAGCTATCTGGCGCTGTATCGTTTCTGGTTTTTTCTTCTATTCTTTGAAACGCAATGACCGCGGTGTCTTCTCCGAAACTCTCTAAAATGCCCTTTAAACTATGAGCTAATAGATAGAGTTCTGACCAACATTTGCTTGCATATAGCTCATCTATACGCTCTATATCATTCGTGTGATCTTCAAGGTATGTAGAAAAAACAGTGACGATCAGATCTACGTCGTTATCCATGTATGTATTGAGAACATCAAAATTAATCATGTATACCCCTATTAAACGTTGAGGTAGAGGAATGTTTCGGATAATGAAGGCTTAGCCGAAGGTATGAATGGCATAACCAGTATTTGAGCAGAAATAGTTTGCTTGTCGCTTGAGATAAACTTACAAAAAGAAAGTCATTGTTAAAGATATTTTGACTTATATCCAAACGGCAATGGTCGAAATGTAGGGATGAAAAAACTTCAACTCGCGTGTTTTTAACACAAGTAGCAAAGGGGATGTTTCCAAGTAAAACGCCGAGTCGGTAAGTGTCTTGCAGTCCTAGTTTAAGGCTATCGTTACATACGGACGCCAGACGTTCGCCAACTTTGACTATTCCTTCAGTCAAGGCTAACTCTCCTCATTAAGTACAAGTATAAATTAGCAATCTAGTTGCATATTGGCAAGTAATCTACGGCAAAAAAGGGACTCGCGTCCCTTTTGTATTACTAGCTTTGCTTAGAGTCCTGTTCTATTTGCTTCATAAGCTCGTTGGCTTTCTTCATAGCGCGTCTTGCGCTTGAAGTCCTTCGCTTATTAAGCAATATATCGGAGAAGCGTAAGTATTTATCAGCAGTTTTGAATCTTAAATCGTTAACATCCTGAAAACCAATAGGAAAGTTTTTCGAGAACAGATCCACATCCTTCACCAAGTTATCGAGATGAGTTGTCGTCCTTGCCTTTTCTAGGCGAGAATAAAAGTTTTCAAACTCTTCTTGGAACAGGATTCTAGCGGCATCTTCTGGAAACGGTAGAGGGCTGTTGGAATCTAGCGCTGTCTCATATAATTTCATTTCCAGCACTGCATCTTTCATCGCATTACTTATCTGTAAGTTCTCTTGATGCTCTTCTACGTTTGAAAAGAAGGTGTTCCCAACCTTAATAAGAGCAACAAGTGCAGCTGCGTCTTTCTTTTTGAGTGCTTCAGTGAGGTGCTGACCGAAAACATCGCTAGATAACGAACTTGGCGTGAAAGGATAACCTTGATGAATCTGATTTAACTCATCCTTGAGCTCATAGATGGATTTACTGCCGTCTTCTTTACTGTACCGAGACTTTTCAAGTTGACTGTTGATTTGCCTTGCTATCGAAAGTAACGTGGAGTGCTTGCTTGACTGAATATCTAAGGCAAGAACTTCTATTTTATGTGAGTCAGGGTAGTAGGTTTTTGCTTTATCAAGTATGGACTCAATTTCATCATAATTCGGGTAGTTGTTGGCATCAGAATTCAAAACCTGATCAATTTCAGATTCAAACTCGCTGAGAATATAGGTCTTGTGTAAGCGTAATAAGCCAGCCTTAACGACTGGATGTAAGCTTTTTTCACTATCAATCAGTGCCAAACTTTTTTCTGCTGGCGTATCAAGCTGCCACTCTTGTCCGGCAATTTGATCATTTTGCTTGCTAATAACGGTTTCCAAATTGGCGATGGTTTCTTGTTGCTGCTGATAACCAAATACAATGCCGCTAACTAATAATATACTCGCTGCCGCGCCGCTAGCGATAGGCCAATAGCGCATATTCAATTTGCGTTTCAACTGCTCAGGGGTCAGCTCGTTCGGAATGATGCCAGTTGAAAATACGCTTGAAAATATTGGCCACTTAGATGCAGGCATGTTAGTTGGTTTAGAGACCTTGATCTTCTTTTTGAGAGCTTCATTAACTGGAGTTCTTGCGTAAGGGTGTTTGCAACTCAATAGCTCGTAAGCAATACAAAATAGAGCAAACATATCGTCGCTTAAGTTCGGTTCCTTACCGGATAACAGGTTGAGTGATGCATAGTTGGGAGTATAACCAAGCGTTTCAACATTTTCGGATTTACGTTTAGCCGCATATTGATCCTGCTTTAATTGATGAGTTTTAGATACACCAAAATCAAGCAACTTAACGTTACCCTCAGACGTTAAAATCACATTAGCGGGCTTTAGGTCGGCGTGCACTACACCAAGAGAGTGAGCATATGAGAGTGCATCGAGTACCTGATTTAGGATTGATAAAGTTGCATTAAACTTCAGCCCATGGGGCCTAGAACGCTGTATTAAACTCTCTAATGTTTCTCCGTTAATATACTCCATAACTAAAAAGTATATTTCGCCATCAACACCAAAATCAAAAACCCTAATGATATTAGGGTGGCTTAACCTTTGAGTTTGTTGAGCTTCACGTATTAACATGCGTGCAGTCTCTGGTTGAGAAGCAAACTCTTTCTGTAATATTTTTAACGCAACGTAGGGTGTTTCTGAACCTGAAGATTCAAGAATCTTATCTTTAGCTAAGTAAACATCGCAAAGCCCACCATGCCCAATAACCGACTCAATTTCATACCGATTTTTAACGGTCGTTCCTATTAAGCTTTCGTTAATAACATCTTTGTTATTATTTAATGAGTCATCTTTATTGTTTTTTTTCTTATTAACTAACGGAGGGTTTTCTTTTTGAGACAGTTTTGTATTTGTTTCATTTTTATTTTTAACGGAGGTTTCATTATTAGTGAGTTTGGTTGATTTAATTGCATTGTCTCGTTTTTGAGTCTTTACAATTTTAGTTTTATCTCCGCTTTCTTCGTTATTTATAGAATTGTTTTTATTACTGTCTTCCATCACAAGAACTCCGTATAAATGATGGGGGAATATATACCTTTCTGCTCAATGAAAAGTCATTATGTTAGAATTTCTCGGCCAAACTAACATTCGTTTTTTTATTGATGAAAGTCTAAGTGTCAAAAATTTGAACTTGGTTGGATAATTAAAATTGTTGAACAATACGTGATTGCTTTGATAAAAAAATGATTCATTATTCCGTGCATGATTTTCAATGGCAGTATTAAGGTTTTTATTAATCTTACTGTTAATAAGAAAGCAGTTAATAATAAAATTAAAAATAATATCTAGCAGGTCTTTGGCGAGGTTTACATGAAGTTGGTTTTAACCATAACAAGTTTTCACAAATTTACTCCAGAGATTGAGAGTGAGTTCGTGTTTGAATCAAGTGATGAACATGCCAAGGTTACATTTGGTAGGTCTGAACAATGTGATTGGACACTACCAGATCCTGAAAGAGTGGTATCCGGAACCCACGGAGAACTGATTAAGTTTGGTGACAAATACTTGATAAAAGACCTCTCAACTAATGGTACTTTTGTAAATAATGCTGTAACTCCTGTGGGTCAAGGAAATGAAATAGCACTAAGCGATGACGATATGGTTAGCTTAGGGGATTATCAAATTTCAGTTTCTATTCAAACAGATACAGATGTATTCAGTCTTGAGACAAGTAAAAGTCTTTCTAGCGCACCCCCTGAAGTAGTCTCAAGTCCATCGGAAGCAGAATTTGTTGACCTAGGCCTTAGTGCTAGTGAACTCTTAAACGAAAGTGTTCCTTCTGACTTTCAGCTAGATATTGGTTTAGTCGATGATTTTATTGATATCCCAAAGCCCGAAAAACAGAGCACCGTATCTGAAACTTTACCGAAAGTTAACCGACAATCAGAACACCTATCGACTCCCAACTTTGATACCAATGGGGGTGAACTTGCGGCTTTTGTTAGAGGGGTGGGTATAGATCCAATGATGATTCCCAGCGATAACCGAGAGGAATGGTTCGAACAACTGGGGGAGTCATTTTCTTTGATGCTAGTTGGTTTAATGGAAACACTGCATAACAGAGCAGTGTTTAAACAAACAAATCGACTTAGTCATACCGCATTTCGTAAGTCAGAAAATAACCCTTTAAAGTTTTCTGCAAACTTAGAAGATGCGATTCATAACTTATATAACCGTCAAACCGCTAGCTTCTTAAAGCCAAATGCAGCCATTAAAGAAGCATTTAATGACATCGAAAGTCATGAGCAAGCCTTAATGAAAGGTGTTGAAGGTACGGTTTCGAGTGTTATGTCACTTGTTGAACCTACTTCTATATACTCAGATGCTTTAGCGAAAGACACGGTTATTAATAAGGTTATTCCAGCTAGAAAATATGCTCAAAGTTGGAAGAGGTTTGAGGATATTCATGAAAAGTTATCCGATGATATTATCAATAAAGAGTCTCCGTTCTATTTAGAAGACTTCGCTAAGCACTATGAATTAGCATTAAAAAACAAAGGCTAGGAATTAGGGTGATGAAAAAGTTTTACCAATATATTTTGTTATTAATTTCAATGGCTTTATTTGGGTGCTCAGCAGCGAACCTAGTTGTTGATCCATACTCAGATTTAGAAATAGCAGCAAGTCATAACATTAATCCTGATTCAAACGGCAGGCCTTCTCCTGTAGTGGTGTATGTATTTGAATTAACGTCAAATACCATTTTCGAAAGCCAGGACTTTTTTTCTATTTATGAAGAAAGTGAAAAAGTCTTAGGACCTGATTTAGTGAATAAATATGAAATTTCATTAACTCCAGGTCAGAAAGAAACATATCAAGCAAGTATGTCTCCAAAGACAGAATATTTAGGCATTGTCGTAGCGTTTCGAGATATTGAAAACTCAAATTGGCGACAAGTCATTAAAGTGGATAAGACCGGTTACAACACATATCAAGTATTGTTAGAAGATCTGTCTTTGGTCGTTAAATAACGTTTAGTTGGCTAATTATAAATGACGCAATACTCCAAGACGGCTTGGTGCGAAGGAATGTTTTTACGTCCCCAGCACTTCCAACAACAAGAACGCGCAACCTCTCAAGAATTCAAGGGCTTACATCAGTTAGGTGGGGCTTACAATTGGGGAGTTTGGAAATGTCGAGTAAAAAAACACGCGCTAAAAGATGGTCTTATTGAACTTGAGCATCTTGAAGCTGTTTTGCCAGATATGACGTTGGTTAATACGTTAATATCCAACGATTCAGTTTCGCCTCTACTTATTGATAAAAACACTGAAAATACGTTAGTAAAAATAACTCTCCCTCTTTCAAGTGTTACAGGTAAAAACGTTTCGGATGTAAGCGAATCGATCGTCTCTCGTTATGTACTTCAAGATATCGCCGTGATAGATAACCTTACAGGACAAGATGAGGAAACCATCCAAGTTGCAGCCCTTAATCTAGAGTTGAAAGCGAGTAATGACAAATTAGCGGGTTATGTGGAGTTACCTATCTTAAGGATCAAAGAGGTAACTCCTGAAGGGGAAGTTATACTAGACGATGAGTACGTTCCTCCGCTTATCAATCTCCTTAGCGACAAAGTTATGTCAGCTTATCTACGTAACGTTATCGCGATGACAAAGATGCGTGCTGACGTTATTGCACAGCGCTTGATTAAGGGTAAATCTGCATCGGCTTCTGCTGTTGATTTCATCATGCTCCAAATGCTGAACCGATATGAGGCGAAGTTAAAGCATTTCAGTGAGTTAGATAGGTTACATCCACTGGAATTAGCGACGACACTTAAAGGTTACATTGGTGAGTTAGCCACTTTTTCTAATAAAACTAAAAGAGTCCCAAGTTTGCTTGCGTATGATCACTTAGATGTATCAAGTGTCTATAGCGAGTTGAATCAGATACTCAGTCAGTACCTCAGTGTTGTTCTTGACCAAACTGCGACCAAACTTCCGTTGGAGCCTCGCCAGTACGGTATTCAAGTGACGCCACTTCCAGATAAACGCTTGCTTGAGTCATGCCAATTTGTGCTAGCAATTAAAGCAGATACCACAACAGATGAAATAAGACGCCTGGTCCCAGCGCAACTCAAGTTTGGCCCCGCAGAACAGATTCGCGATCTAATTAATAATCAGATCAACGGTATAAACGTAGTGCCGCTGAGTGTCGTCCCGAGACAGATTCCTTACCAAACGGGTTATGTCTATTTCGAAGTTGTCAAGAAAGGGCCATTTTGGATGAGGCTAAAAGATAGTGGCGGTATTGCGCTTCACCTATCAGGGCATTTTCCGAATGCTGAACTTGAGCTTTGGAGTATTAATAAATAGGCGCGCTCTGTATGGAACAAACGATAGTAAAACCAACACCGGGTGGAAGAGCTCCCGCATCGAAACCACAATCAGAAAAGTCTGTGGATAATACCGTAGTTATCTCAAAAAGCCCTGAATTGGTGAACAATGATTCAGTGGTCGCTTATGGGAATAACTCTCTACTAGCAGAGGCGAATGGCCTGTTATCTATTATCGGTCAAATTCGGTCGACAGCGACTCATTCCGATCCGTTGTTTCTAAAAGAGACATTGGCACAAAAGCTTAGAGATTATGAGAACCGATTACGTCAGCATGACGTTGATTTGGATACCATTGATACAGCTCGTTATTGTTTATGCTGTTCACTAGATGAAGTTGTCCTTAACACCAATTGGGGTGGGCATTCATTCTGGAGTCACGATTCATTACTTAGCTCCTTCTATGCCAGCAGTCAAGGTGGGGAAGCGTTTTTTAAGCATCTTGATAAGTGCATGGCGAAACCAGATGCGAACTTAGATTTGCTTGAACTAATGTATGTGTGCTTATCTCTCGGGTTTCTGGGTCAATACCGTTTAGAAAAAAATGGACTGGAATCGCACCGGAAATTGAGAAGACAGGTTATTGCTACTCTTAAGTCTTATGGGAGAGGAGTCCCTCAGGAGCTAAGTAATAGTATCGACCAACACATTTTGAATGGCTCAAAGGCTTCTGATAGAGCCCCTCTTTGGGTTGTATGTTCTGTAACGGCGGCATTATTGGTCTGCATATATATGTATTTTAGCTATGAGCTAAATAAGGCATCCAATCGCACCTTTTCTCAATTAGTCAATTTGATTCAACCGCAACAACTTAACCAAGATGCAACGTCAGAATCAAAATCAGCGCCAATTGCAGAAAAGATTTCAATGTATCTAGCAACTGAGATCGGTAAGGGGCTAATCAATGTTGAGCCGCTGCAAGACAGGGTAAGAATTTCGTTAAAGTCTCAAGATCTATTTGAATCAGGTAGTGCTGATGTTGTCGCTTACATCCAACCCGTTATTTCTAAGCTTGCGAGAACATTGGAGTCGACCCAAGGCAAGATCATTGTTACTGGTCACACCGACGATAGGCCTATTTTCACGAGTAAATATCCCTCGAACTGGCACCTATCATTAGCTCGAGCCACTGCTATGTCTGAACAACTGATCTCGAATAGTGCATTAGAAGGGCGAGTGATACCCGAGGGATTGGGGGATGCAAGACCATTAGTTGAAAACAGTAGTGATGAAAACCGAGCTATTAACCGCCGGATTGAAATCGACCTTCTTGTCGCGAATTAATAATAGGTAGATAGAGATGCGTATTAAAGAAATTGGCAGAATATTTACTCAAAGATGGTTTCTCGGTCTTATCGGTGTCGCTGCTTGTTCTATTTTCATTTGGGTTGTTGGTCCACTTATTGCGATAGCGGGATATGAGCCCCTAAAGAGTGACTTTCAACGGCTAGTCACTATTCTAGTGTTGGTGTTGCTTTGGGCGATATTTAACGTTACCAAGCAGCATAAGCAAAAGGTGAAAGAAGACGAAAGTATTCAAACGTTGCTTGAGGTTGATAGCCAATCAGATAAAGAAGCAGCAAGTGAAATTGACTTAATGCGCGAGCGTATTGAGCAAGCTGTCAAAGTAGTGACGAAAACACACAAAGGCAAGAGAAGCTTGTATGACTTACCGTGGTATGTGTTGATTGGCCCTCCTGGAACGGGGAAAACAACCGTATTAAAGCAGTCGGGGTTAGAGTTTCCATTAGGAGACAGCCTTGGCTCTGACTCTATTGCCGGTGTAGGTGGCACTCGCCACTGTGATTGGTGGTTTGCAAATAAAGCAGTTCTTATAGATACGGCTGGCCGGTATACGACACAAGACAGTCAAGAAAAGGTCGACTCTAAAGCGTGGCATGGTTTCTTAGGATTGTTGAAAAAGTATAGAACGCAAAGACCAATTAATGGTGCGATTGTTACGATAAGTTTAGCCAGCGTGATGTCTCAGACTCGAACCGAGCGAAGTCTTCATGCTCGAGCAATTAAGTCGAGACTTCAAGAACTGAAAAACCAGTTAGGCATGCAGTTTCCGATTTACGTATTGCTCACCAAAATGGATTTAGTTGCCGGTTTCAATGAATTCTTTGCCGATTTAAGTAAGGAAGAACGAGATGATTTATTTGGTTTCATGTTCCCTCGTGAAGTGGATGATGAAAGAGGCGTTATTTCTCTATTCAACAAAGAATTTCATGGCATGTTGGAGCGCCTTGATGCCCGTATGCTTAGAATACTTGAAACTGAGGACGATTTAGATAAACGCGCGCTTATCTTTGAATTTCCAAAGCAATTAAGAGTGCTACAAGCTAATCTTGACGAGTTTTTAGCTGAAATTTTTGCACAAAACAGTTTTGAAGAGCCTGCCTTGATTCGTGGTGTGTTTATGTTGAGTTCGGTTCAAGAAGGCTTACCAGTCGATAAGCTGATGAATGAATCAACCAATGGACTTGGGTTAAATCGTTTAGCTCTAGCAAAGAGTCAGACTGGTTCTCATAGTTATTTCGTAAAGAATCTTTTTGACAAGGTTATTTTCAAAGAGCAACTGTTAGGAACAGTTAATCGTCACTATCAAAAGCAGTCAGGTTGGATGCGTCGAGGTGTTTACATTGGATGTACAACGCTACTGCTAGGAGCTTCTGCGCTTTGGTTTATGAGTTATAAGTGGAACTCACAGTTAATTGTCGATACCAATGAACAAGCTAGCCATATTGATGCACTGATTGGCGCTCAAAGTTTAGATTTTGAAGCGGATATTGTTTCAGCTGTAGAAACATTAGATAGGTTGATGACGCTTCCTCTCGGAAAGCAAAGCAACTACGGTGATGCCGACTCTGTAAAGAGGTTTGGTCTCTATCAAGGAGACAAAGTATCTCAGGCGGCAAACAATGCATATTCTGATGCTTTGACCCAATATTTCGCCCCTTTGCTTCTTGATAGCCTGGTGTCAGAAATGGAGAGCAATCAACAGCATCGTGAGTATTTGTACGAAACGTTAAAAACGTATTTGATGTTATTCAATCCAGACAAATATCAACAAGATGAAGTGTTGGCTTGGTTTAACTTTTATTTCGAACGTCAATATCCGGGTGAGCTAAACGCAGACTTAAGAAGACGCTTGCTACAGCACACTCAATATTTATTAGGCAACGATGGACAAGGCTTTACTTACAACACTGCTGCCGTGACGAGTGCTCGAGAAGTGTTGACTCAAATGTCTCTACCTGAACGTGCTTATCAGCGAATGAAAATACAATTTTCTAAGAGTCATGTACCTTCATTTCGCTTGACTGATGTATTGGGACCTAAAGGGCTTGAGCAGTTCGAGCGAGCTAGTGGAAAACCGCTATCACAAGGCATTTCGGGTTTCTACACGTACAATGGTTTTCATAGCATTTTTCAGATTCAGATCAACCGTACAGTAAAAAGCCTAATGGAAGAGAACTGGGTTTATGGTGACGATCTTAAGGCTCATGAAATTGATCAAGATAGTGCCATCCAAGGCGTTCAGTCTCGATACTATCAAGATTATGTTAATGAATGGAAAACGTTGATCGAAGATATTCAATTGAAGCAGGCTCCGAGCCTAGAACTTGCGACAGAGCAAGCGAGGGTTTTATCTGGAGTTGAAAGACCAATCGAATCTTTGTTGAGAGCAATCCAAAAAGAGGTTGCTCTATCAAAAGTATCATTGTCAGAAAATCAAAAAGCCGCTTCTGAAGTTGCTGGTAAAGTTGCCAAAGTTAAGTTTTCAAATACGGCAGATAGACTAGACATGTATTTACCTGAAGAAAACGGTTTCAATGTTGCTCTGCCAGGTAAAGAAGTCGAATCACATTTCTCAGAGATTTTACGCCTTGGTGAGCAAGACTTTGATGATATTCAACAAGCAATGATTAACTTGCGTTCGTATTTAAGTGACTTATCAAGCTCTGGTAACAATCAGAAAATTGCCTACAAAAGTATTTTAGATGGAACCGTTACACAAGATGTCGCAGCTTCCTTTGCTCGTGCTAAAGAACTTTTGCCGAGACCATTTAATCAATGGCTAGGTGAGCTTTCTCAAGAGTCGGTCAAGTTTGCGGAGAGCGGTTCGAAGGATCATCTAAATCAACTTTGGGTAACACAAGTGGTGCGCCCTTATCAGCGGACTATTGCTGGCAGATATCCATTCGAGCCCAATGCGAGCAGAGAAGTCAGATTGAAAGACTTTAAGCGATTCTTTGGTTATGGGGGCACGCTTGACGCATTCTTCCAAGAATACCTCGAACCGTTTGTGGATACTTCGAAAAGTCGTTGGCGATTAGAAAAGGAAATTGGAGTTCGTCCAGAAACACTAATGGTCTTTCAAAGAGCGCAACGTATCAGGCAGTCTTTCTTTGAATCTGATAATTCATTACGCGTAGAGTTTGGTATGAAGCCTGTTTATCTAGACCAGCACATTACTCGATTTGTCTTAGAGTTGGGTGGACAAGATTTGGTTTATAAGCATGGACCAGCAAGAGCTAAATCGTTGAGTTGGCCTGCCGGTCAAGATCAGACTCGAATTGTGTTCACACCACCTGAATCTAAACGCGAAATTGCGCATACCTATGAAGGTGAGTGGGGCATATTCAAGCTTTTGGATCAATCACTTAAAGCAAGGCCAGAATCGCGTAAAGACAATATAGTTATGATTGATTTAAAGGGAAACAAGGTGCAACTAGAGCTTATTCCTTCTAGTGCCATTAATCCGTTTTGGTCAAATGAAATGGAGAGGTTCAGATGTCCACGAACCTTATAACATCAGGCTGGGGCTATATCGGTAAAATGCCTGCAAAAGGGGACTTTGTGAAAGATGGTTTATCACAAGATTTCTCGGAGCGTTGGCATGATTGGCAACAGGCGGTTATTGCAGTCAGCAGGGAACAACTGGGCGAAAGCTGGAATGAGCACTTTTTAACGGCTCCTGTGTGGCACTTTGCTTTGGATATTAGCTATTTAGAAGACTCAACCTACATTGGTAGCATGATTCCTAGTGTTGATGCATGCGGTAGATACTTTTTCTTTACTATAGCTCGTGCCGTAAAAGGTGAAGCTGCGCAATATTGGGGTGACAGAGCTTGGACCGAGGACAGTGCCGCTCTTGCTCTTTCAGTACTTGAGGACGACTTTGTCTTTGATGTTTGGCATAAGAGTACTCAAGAAAAAAATGACCTCGTTGCGAATGTGACAAGTGAAGTGAGGCCTCTGGAGTTTCTTTATCAAAGCCAAATATCTACAGTTTTTCATGATCACGGCAATACTGATCAAAACACGCTTTTGAATTTCCTCATTAAAGAGAAATTGAGTAAACCATGTTTTTGGTGGACTGAAGGTTCAACGAAGGTTGAACCATGCATGTTCATTACGAGTGGATTTCCTTCAATTGGTCAGTTTTCAGCCATGCTTGATGGCGGCTGGAAAAAGTGGAATTGGTAGGATAGAAGAATGAATTGGAACTATTTTACCTTTGCTAAATCGCACGCAGGAAAAGTACGCCCTTATAACGAGGATGCTCTGTTGGATATGACAGAGCAGCATATTTGGGTGGTTGCTGATGGAATGGGTGGACACAGTGCTGGCGATATAGCAAGCCAGATGCTAGTGGATAGAGTCGCGCGCCACATGCAGGATGTCTCCAATACTAATATCGATGATATCCGAAGAGTGGTTCAAGAAGCGAACTTAGAAATTTACCAATACGCACAAAATCACTTAGACGGTAAAACGATGGGAACAACACTTGTTTTGTTGTTTATTCAGGATGGGTATTACCACTGTCTTTGGGTGGGTGATAGCCGAATTTACCAGCTTAGAAGTGGTAATTTTGTCCAAAAAACACGTGATCATAGTCAAGTCATGGACTTAGTGGATCAGGGCTTATTGGCATTTGAAGATGCCGAATCTCACCCTCTTGCAAATGTTATTACCAGAGCTGTTGGGGTCGACGAAAGTGTCACTATTGATCAAGTTTCAGGGCAGTTGGCTGACGGCGATCAGTTTCTACTCTGTAGCGATGGACTCTCTAAGGAACTTACGAGTGAGGAAATTCATCGGACATTGTATGCAGACTCAGTCAACCAAGCTGGATTAGCGCTCATGCATTCGGCTTTGGTTCGGGGCGCAAGTGATAACGTAACTTGTGCTTTGATCAAAGTTCGCCAAGCGCAAACGGAGTGCGAAACAGTAACTAGAGAAGACGCGACAATACCTGTCTTTCTAAGAGGGAGAGCTTATGAGTAATGAAATGTTTGATTGGTATGAACAAGCGTTGGCCCCTATATCTCAAGAAAATCCTACAGGTGTTGATCCTAGAGAGGATGTATCACCACAGTCTGCTTACTATCGGTTGAAAGATCAGCGTATGGCCGCCCGCAACGCTGAACGTAATGCTCTTATAGAAGAAGAAAGTATCTATACCCACAGTAATTTATGGCGAGTATTTATTGAAGATGTCCCAGAAATACTCACGAATCAGTCTAAAGATTTGGAATTTGTTGCCTGGCTTATAGAAGCCCTAACTCGATTGTATGGTTTTCGTGGTATGGGCGTTGGCTACAAACTCGCAACCAGTTTAATTGAGAACTTTTGGGATGATCTGTACCCAATGCCTGATGAAGATGGTATTGAGACAAGAATATCGGCGATTATTGGCCTCAATGGTATCGATAGTGAAGGAACACTTATTTTTCCAATTGCTTGTATACCATTGACTGACTTAGGCGTGGAGCAAGCTTATGCCTATTGGGAATATCAGCAAGCTATAGAGCTTGAGCGCTTAGACGAAGATAAGCGCCGAAATCGAGTCGAGCTTGGGGCTGTTGAGCTATCTGAAATTACAACTACGGTTAAGTCGACTTCTGATACGTTTTATCGAGAATTAATCACGGATTTGGAGTTCGCTAAGGAATCATTTAATGAATTCAGTCAGCGATTAGATGAAGCGGTCGGTGATGTGACTCCTAGTTCTTATATATCAAAAAGACTTGAATCAATACACTCGGCATTAAAGCACCTTCTTGGAGATCGTTTTAATCAACCACAAGCGGTGTTTGAAGAGCTAGAGGATCTTGATGAATCTTCTTCTGAACAACCGTTAAGTTCACAAAGTTGTGATGCATTATTAGCGACAAACATGAAATCACGAGAGCAGGCAATTAGACAATTGCAGCAAGTAGCTGATTTCTTCCGAGAGAGTGAACCTCACTCACCAGTTTCTTACTCCATCGAACAGATCATTCGTTGGTGTGGGATGCCTCTGCCGGAGTTACTGGCGGAACTTATCTCCGACGGGGATGCAAAGAAAAGCTACTTCCGTTTGGTTGGCATAGCAGAACAAAATGAAAATTAATAAAGGGAGAATGGTATGACGAGTATCCACTCGAAACTATCACGAGTACGGAAGCCTCGTGTCCACATTACCTATGATGTTGAAACTGAAGGTACAACTCTTAAGAAAGAACTGCCTTTTGTTGTAGGTGTAATGGGTGATTTCGCTGGTCAAAACACAGAAGCGTTGAAGCCATTAAAAGACCGCCGTTTTATTCAGATCGATCGAGATAACTTTGACGATGTACTCAAAAAAATGAATCCATCGGTGAAGTTTAAAGTTGCGAATAAGCTTGCGAATGACGATTCACAGTTTGAGGTCGATTTAAACTTTAAATCAATGCAAGACTTTGAGCCTGCTGCGATCGTAAATCAAGTTGATCCACTACGCCAATTGATGGAAACGCGTAATAAACTGCGTGATTTGATGACAAAAGTTGACCGCTCAGAAGAGCTTGAAAATATCCTAGAGGATGTTTTGAACAATACGGACAATCTGGCAAGACTTGCAGGCGAGTTAGATCTTGACAAGAAAGCGAAGTCAGACAGTACTGAAGGAGCGGAATAATGACGACTGAAGCTGAAAAACAGTTAGATCCAACAGTTAATGAACAGACAACTTCATTCTTAGATCAAGCTATTGGTGCGACTAAGCAGACCGAAGCTTCTCGTGCTGAGGAGCTGATTAAAACGCTCGCTGAAGAAGCAATGAAAGGGACAGTTACTTGGAACAAAAACCTAACAGTAACTTTTCGTGAAGCGATTAATTTGCTCGATAGGCAGATTTCTGATCAGTTGTCTGAAGTAATGCATCACCCAGAATTACAGAAACTCGAAGGTTCTTGGCGCGGCTTAAATTATCTAGTGATGAATTCAGAGACCAGCTCTACTTTGAAAGTTCGCATGATGAGCATGACCAAGAAAGAGCTACATAAAGACTTGAGCAAAGCTGTTGAGTTTGATCAAAGCCAGATCTTTAAAAAGGTTTACGAGTCTGAGTTTGGTAGTGCTGGTGGTGAACCGTATGGTGCATTGATTGGAGACTATGAGTTTACCAACCACCCAGAAGATATTGAGTCGTTACGCCTAATGTCAAATGTAGCGGCTTCTGGCTTCTCTCCATTCTTGTCCGCAGCTTCACCAGCACTATTCGGCTTTGATGAGTGGACTGAGTTGTCAAAACCACGCGACCTAGATAAGGTATTTGAATCACTAGAATACGCCCAATGGCGTTCGTTCCGCGAGAGTGCCGATTCGCGCTTCGTTAGTCTGACGATGCCAAAAGTCCTTGCTCGTTTGCCATACGGACAAGCTACCGCTCCAGTCGAAGAGTTTGGGTTTGAAGAGTTCGAAGTAGATCCTGTTTCAGGTATTGCTGTTAACGCTGAACATAACGACTACTGTTGGATGAACTCTTCGTATGTTCTTGGTGTTAAGTTAACCGACGCATTTTCAAAATATGGATTTTGTACTGCCATCCGTGGTGCAGAAGGCGGCGGTCGAGTGGATAACTTGCCAACGCATTTCTTCATGAGTGATGATGGCGACCCTGATATGAAGTGCCCAACAGAGATTGGTATTACCGACAGACGTGAGGCGGAGCTTGGTAAGCTTGGTTTCTTACCACTTTGTCACTACAAAAACACCAACTATGCAGTGTTCTTTGGTGCGCAAACCTGTCAAAAACCAGCGAACCATGAATCCCCTGAAGCAACGGCCAATGCGGCCATTTCTGCCCGCCTACCTTATATGATGGCAACATCTCGTTTTGCGCATTATTTGAAAGTAATGGCTCGAGATAAAATTGGTAGCTTTATGGAAGCAGAAGACGTTGAGTCTTGGCTGAACCGCTGGATCCTAGGTTACGTCAATGCTTCTGAAGGCGGTGGTCAAGAGATCAGAGCGAAATACCCTCTAGCAGACGCTCGTGTTCAGGTTAAGGAAATTCCTGGCGCACCTGGTTCTTACAATGCCGTAGCATGGCTGAAGCCTTGGTTACAAATGGAAGAACTGACCACATCTTTGCGACTTGTGGCAAAGATCCCTCAGTCAGGTGGATAAGAAATGAATTGGCTGGTCGAAAGGCCAGCCATGACCAATCTTTATGTTCTAGATGGAATTAGCAGTGTCACTTAACTTTCGCGACCCTAGCAAGCTAAAACATGAGTTCAGTACCGGAGGCTATGCTGAACTTGATAGCCCGTGGTTGACTCGATTCAATGAATCTTCTGATCTTGTAGCGTCAGCGCGAATTTGGATAGAAGGTACACGTTCAAGAGATTTGGACAGCTTTCGTCATAGTGTGATGAACACAATTAACCGCATTGATGAGCTATTAGAATCTCAACTAAATGAAATATTACATCATCCTGAGTTTCAACAGCTCGAAAGGGGGTGGGTTGGAGTTAGGTATTTATGTGAACAGGTTGATTCTCGTTCATCGGATTCTGTAAAAGTTAAGGTTTTAACGGCGACATGGAATGAAATCAGTAAAGATGCTTTAAAAGCCATCGAGTTTGACCAATCAGCACTATTTAAGTTGCTCTATCAAAATGAATATGGCATGGCAGGGGGAGAACCCTTTGGTGTGGTGGTTGGAGATTATCAGCTTCGCTGTGATCCTAGTAAAAATTATTTTGATAGAGATCTGTCTGTGTTGAGTAAGATCTCTCAGTCTGCAGCTGCAGCATTCAGCCCATTTATCATGTCTGCATCGCCAGAGATGTTTGGTGTTGATAGTTTCGCTCAACTCTCTGCGATAAGAGATATAGCGGCCCAATTTGAACAGGAAGATTATGCAAAGTGGCGTAGTTTGAGAGACAACGATGACGCTAAATTTATTGGTTTGACTGCACCTAACGTCTTGTTCCGTCAGCCATACAAAAGTGATGGCTCGCGGAATGATAAATTCAATTTTCAAGAACACATCTACGACTCCAACCGAGATTTGCTATGGGGGAGTAGTGCGTACTGTTTTGCTGCCGTATCAATTAGAGCATTTCAGGAACATGGTTGGTTCACGCATATGCGAGGGATTAAACAAGGCGATTACAGTCAGGGCATTATCGTCGCTCCTACAAGGAGCAAGATGCGTGTTAACGGCAAGAATGATCGTGAAAGATGTCCGTTAAACTTGAAAATCTCTGAGAGAAAAGAACAAGAATTGTCTGAGTGCGGTTTTATTTCTATTTCTCCAATACCTGAGACTGATATGGTAGGGATGACCTCGAATGTATCTCTCTACAAGCCCAAACAATACGCAGAAAAGCATATTTCAACGAATGCAAAACTGACATCGATGTTGCAATACACATTGTGTGTATCGCGAGTCGCACATTATCTCAAGGTTATGGGGCGTGACAAAATTGGTGGGTATCAAGACGCAGAAAGCCTAGAGCGTGACTTTCAACGCTGGTTACATCAGTACACTACCGCATCAGATGAAGCGTCTGATGAGCTTCGAGCTAAATACCCCCTAAATGAAGCAAAAATTACAGTTCGAGAGAAAAGAGAAACTCCTGGACATTATTACTCAGTTATCCATTTGCGACCGCATTTTCAACTCGATCAAATGGTATCTAGCATTAAATTAATTACCGAATTATCACCAGAGCACATGGTGTAAGGAAATAACAATGACTCAATGGAAAAATGCTTTGTCCCAAGGCCTATTGCAACACGCTCTAGAGCAGTTAACTGATGAAATTAAAGCAACACCTAAAGATGCGAGCTTGAGAAGTTCCTTCATTGAGCTTCTTTGCATTGATGGGGACTTCGAGCGTGCGGACGCTCAGCTCATGCAATCGATTAAATTGTTTCCTGAGTATCTGCCTGGTGCAAGTCAGCTACGACATTTAGTGAAAGCAGCTCAAGCTAGAAAGGATTTTATCAATGGTGCGGCTAGTGCCAAAGTAATAGGTGATGAGGAATTAACTAAAGAGCTTGTTCGATTTAATCTTGCTCTCGGAAATAAAGAGTACGAAGAAGCGTCACGTCTATCGCATCGCATTGAAGAGCATCGTACTATTAAAGGGTTTAACGTAAACGGCACAAACTACGAAGATGCTAGAGATATTGATGATCGTTTAGGTGGTTACATTGAACTGTTTTCTACAGCAGGTAACTATTTTCTTGTACCCATATCGAGCATCCATACGCTAGAAGTTAAAGCACCTACTTCTTTGTTAGAGAGTATTTGGCGACCTGTCGAGTTTGATATCGATGGACTTGGTGAAGGCGAAGGCCATATGCCGTTGACATATGTTGACTCAGAGACCGATGCGCAAAAGTTAGGTCGAGAAACGGATTGGAAGCAGATTGGTGAGCAAGAATCTTTTGTTGGCTTGGGTCAAAAATGTTGGTTAGTCGGTGACTCAGCGCTTCCAATCTGTGATTTGACTACATTATTAGAACAGAAACAAATAGCGTAGAAATATCATGTCGTTAACCGTTTCTCTGCTCGACAAATTGATAGATAGTGATCCTCTCACTCGAGATGAGAAAGACTTCCCTGCAAGCCAGCAACAGATGTTGAGCAGCTTACTTAGAGATCTAGAGTCGATGCTGAATAGTCGTATTGGATGGAAAAATATTCCTGATGATCTTCTAGAGGTTCGTTATTCAATATTGAACTATGGGCTGCCAGATTTTTCCTCAATGCCCTATAGCAGCCAAGAAGGGCAGAATCAGCTTTGCGACATCGTTCATGATGCAATTAAAGAGTTTGAGCCGAGGTTAAGGAACCCTCATGTCCAGATTTCGGACGAGAAAAACGCTATTGATAGGGTATTGAGGTTACAGATAAATGCCTCTTGCTTAATTGATAACAGTATTCATGAAGTGCGATTCAATTCTGAAGTAGAGCCGGTAAATTTAGGTATGAAACTGAGTAGAGCAAAATGAGTGAAGAGTTTCTCAAGTACTATAATCGCGAGTTAGCTTATTTGCGTCACAAAGGGCAAGAGTTTGGTGAGCAGTATCCCAAGATTGCCGCGAGACTTCGTATTAGTGAGGAACAGGTTGACGATCCACACGTAGAAAGATTGTTAGAAGGCTGCGCATTTCTAACAGCAAGGATTAGACAAAGCTTAGACAATAGTTACCCTCAGTTTACAGAGTCTTTGATGGGACAGTTATATCCGGATTTTCACGCCCCAATCCCGTCAATGTCAGTCATTAAAATGAGCTGTTCTAACTCCACTTCCTCTTATTTTGATGTAGAAGAAGGCGAGCGAGTTGTTATCGGTGCTACTGGATATCATGAATGCGAGTTTAGAACTTGTTATCCGGTCAGAATGTATCCTGTTGATGTGACCTCTGGCGTTTTTAAAAATGCGCCTTTCAAGCCAGTTGGCTCACGATGGGAAAGCAATGCTCATTCAGTTTTGAAAGTACAGCTCACGGCTCAAGATGAAGAGACTCCTCTTGGTGAAATGGGGATAGAACGGCTGCGCTTCTATTTAAACGGTCAATCTCAATTGACTTTTAAGCTCTACCAAATGCTGTTTCAAAACCTAATTGGTTTATCTGTTGTTGTGGATGGCAAAGAAGTTCGTCCTTTAACCAAAAGACATCTTTCTGAAGTAGGATTTTCAGAAGATGAGAAAGTTGTGCCATACAGTAAAAGAAGCTTTTCAGGAGCAAGATTACTTGTTGAGTATTTGCACTTTCCTGAGAAGTTTATGTTCTTTGATATCACCGAACTTGGATTATCTGAGCTAGATCTTGGAGAGCAAGTCGAACTGTATTTTTACTTTGATACCAACGATGACTGGCTTCCAAAGCAAGTGGACGAAGAAAGCTTAATGGTAGGTTGTGTGCCTGTAATCAACTTATTTAAAAGTATTATGGAGCCTAAGCGTATTCTACCAACTGAATACGATTACCACTTGTCTCCGCAATACCAAGAATCTGAAAGTAATGAGGTTGTCTCAATTTCTGAC
Organism: Vibrio sp. 1402; assembly: GCF_033340275.1. NCBI lineage: Bacteria > Pseudomonadati > Pseudomonadota > Gammaproteobacteria > Vibrionales > Vibrionaceae > Vibrio > Vibrio sp. 1402. Next base: position 109,163 of record NZ_JAWOWE010000007.1, on the reverse strand, counting down.
GTAACGTTGAGAAACTGGAACAAAACGTACCACAATTTGCCATGTTATCACGCTGGTGAGCACACGCATTATACAAACACTAGTGAGATTTATTGGTTGATGAGACGTGAGGATAAGAACTGGGCTGGTGGGTATGATGAGCCAGGTAGAGAAACTTACATTTCTTTTGTTGATAAAAAACATCAATTGTTCAGCCCGGATAGCCGGGAAAACTGGTTAATGTACGTGGAAGCTGAGTGCTGTAACCGCAACTTAGCGCAGAAACTTCCATTTGGAGGTGGGCTGCCGCAAGTATCTTTACCGGAGGTAAATGACAATTTCGAATCTGTTCGTTGTTTAGTTTCTTTATCAGAAACTATTCGGCCAGAAATGGATGAAAGCACACGATGGCAGTTAACTAAGCTTTTAACTTTAAACCATTTTACCGAGGAAGATGGTTTAGCAACTTTGAAGCAGACCCTTAATCTCTATGCATTTTCTGGGACAGCAGAAACGAAAGCGGTAATCGATGCTTTAACTAAGTTAGAGTTTGAGCCTACTACAGGAAGAATTAGTCAGAAAGGCAAAGTTGGATTTGCGCACGGTATAAAAATTATTTTGACGGTTTCTGATCAAATTTTACCTAAAGAGCAGATCTTTCTCTTAGGTAGTGTTTTATCTGTTTACTTCTCGCAATATGCTGAAATTAACATTTTTACGCAGTTAGAAATAAGAATTAAGTCCACGGGAAAGTCTTTCCACCTATGGCCCGCATTAACTGGCGATAAGGTGTTGCTATGAGCGCGGAACAATTTTATCGAGAATTAAAGCAACATCCATTGTTTGAAGCGATTCATCTTATTGAACACGAAGTTCTGCAAGCAGAGGCGCAAATAGGAACAGATGCGTTACCGAAGCATGAAAAGCTAAACTTAAAGGTTAATCCATCATTAGGTTTTGAAAATGCTCAGCTTTGTGAACTGAAAAATATAGATGACAGCAAGTTAGAGATTGAGACCAATTTAATAGGCCTAACGGGTGAGCAAGGTGTGCTTCCCCAGCACTATAGTGAATTAGCTTTACATCGCCAAAAAGAAGGCGATACGGCTATGGTGGACTTCTACGATATTTTCAATCATCGCTTATTATCTCTTTATTATCGATGTTGGCAACTGAGTCAGCTGACTGTTCAGTCTCGTGCGCATGCGCAGGGCGCGCGTTCGCCGTTAGAAAGCTGTAAATCGGCATTAACTGGGAAAGGGAGTTCACTGTCCCGGCACTATGGTGGTGTGTTTGCTTCACCAGTGAGAAGTAAAGGTGGACTGAAAAGTATTCTTGAATGTTTATCTGGATGCCAAGTAAAAGTTCATGAATTTCAAGGACAATGGTTACACCTTACGAAAGAAGAGCAAACACGCCTTGCATCCCGAACTATGCCTGAAGGGCAGTTTGCTCAACTTGGTTTAGGAGCGTCTTTGGGTTCGAAAGCATGGAACATCAACGCGGGGACAACAATAGAATTTCTGCCAAAAGATAAACAGCTAGTTAGTAAATTGCTTCCTAACCAACCCAATATAGCAATCATTAAGAACGCTGCTTATGAGTTGATTGGAAAACATAAACAACTGAAGTGGCAGCTCACCACCAAACATAGTTTGCTACCACAAGCTTGTTTATCGAAACAGCAGGGGCAGTTAGGTATTGGTTCTGTGCTTAAAAAACACGAACGTACAAAAGATCGAACTATAACAATTACTATTTAAAGGAAATGTAATGGCTTCACTCTCACTTTCAGCGTTGGTCGAAAGATTGTCTCCTCAGGCTAAGGAAACACTTGAACAGGCAGCTGCGATGGCAAGCTCCCGAACTCATCACAGTATTGAAATGTCTCACTGGTTAATGATGATTATCCGCCATCCTGACGATATTTACTCTGAAGTTTTTGACGAATTTGATGTCGATAAAATCAAGGTTGAAACCGATATTCAAAAGGCATTAGAAAAATACAAAACAGGATGCCAGTCGGTGCCTGGGCTATCAGCTCATACGGTGACTGTTATGCAAAATGCCTTGTTGTCTGCAACCATTGAATTCAATCAAGAACAGTTGGGGTGCATCCATCTTTTATTTGCCTACTTGTCTGATGATACGTTAGTCAACATGGCTGGTTCGATTAGTCCTGAACTAAACAAGATAGAACCATCTCGCTTATTGAACTTTAAAGAAAGTAATGCGCCTCAATCAAGATCGAATGACTTAGCGCAGTCAAACGCGAATTCCGCCTTGAATCAATTTACAACAGACCTTACTGAGCAAGCTAGGGAAGGTAAAATAGATCCGGTGATTGGTAGAGATAATGAAATTCGCCTAATGATCGATATTTTATTAAGACGCCGACAAAACAACCCGATTCTTACGGGAGAAGCCGGTGTTGGAAAAACAGCCGTTGTTGAAGGTTTGGCGCAAAAGATCATTGATGGCGATGTACCTCCCGCTCTGCAAAATGTGGCAATTAAGTCTCTGGATTTGGCGTTACTGCAAGCCGGCGCAGGCATGAAAGGTGAGTTTGAAAACAGGCTTAAGAACCTTGTTAAGGAAGTAAACGACGCTCCACAGCCTATTATATTGTTCATTGATGAAGCTCATGGCCTAATTGGCGGTGGTGGGCAAGCGGGCCAAGGTGATGCGGCGAATATTCTGAAGCCAGCATTAGCGAGAGGTGAACTCAGAACGATCGCAGCAACAACGTGGGCAGAGTATAAAAAGTATTTTGAAAAAGATGCAGCTTTAACTAGGCGTTTTCAAGTCGTAAAGGTTGATGAGCCAGCCCCTGAACTCGCGATCGAAATGTTACGAGGCTTACTTGATGTAATGGCACAACACCACGATGTTCATATCACTAACCAAGCTCTCAATGCAGCGGTCCAACTGTCAGCTCGATACATTAATGGTCGTCAACTGCCAGATAAAGCGGTTTCTGTTTTGGATACGGCCTGTTCTCGAGTTGCGTTAAGTCAGTCATCTACACCGGGAGGCCTAGATGCGAAAAGAAACAAACTTAAAGCAAAGCAAGCTGAGTATGAGCATCTTAGCCAAGAGAGTCGGCTAGGAGCATCTCTTGATGTGCAGCTGCAAGGTGTCCGAAAAGAGATTGATGCGCTATCTAATGACATTATTGAATTAGAAGTACTTTGGGAAAAAGAAAAAGAATGGGTAAATGAAGCTAAGTCACTTAGAACCCAAATAATCCAGGAGGGTTCTGAAACTGCTAGAGACAAGTTACAAGAGCTTGAAAATAACCTTTCCGCTAACTCACAGCCCTTAGTTTTTTCGCATGTAAATGAAGCGCTAATCGCAGAAGTTATTTCGGATTGGACCGGTATACCGCTAGGTAAACTTCAGGATGATGAAATCCAAGCAGTATTGGGTTTGAAAGAAAGTTTGTGTAAGCGAGTTGTCGGGCAGGATCACGCTTTAGAGCTCATGTCTGAAGTGATAAAAACCGCGAGTGCGCAGCTCACGGATGAGACACGACCAAATGGTGTATTTCTCCTAACCGGACCAAGCGGAGTGGGTAAAACCGAATCGGCTTTGGCGATTGCAGAGAAAGTCTATGGTAGTGAAGAAAATGTCACGACTATCAATATGTCGGAATTTAAGGAAGAGCATAAAGTCTCATTGCTATTAGGTTCTCCTCCTGGTTATGTCGGTTATGGAGAAGGAGGTGTACTGACTGAAGCTGTTAGACGTAAACCTTATAGTGTAATTCTCCTCGATGAAATGGAAAAAGCGCACCCTGGTGTTCAAGATATTTTTTATCAGGTGTTTGATAAAGGCTCAATTAAAGACGGTGAAGGTCGAGATATAGACTTTAAAAACACTATTATTATTATGACCGCGAACACAGGGACCGAAACGACGATGTCTTTGTATTCTGATCCTGATTTATCTCCTGAGCCGTCAGCACTAAAAGATGCTTTACGCGATGATTTGTTGGTCGACTTTAAACCTGCATTTTTAGGGCGTGTGAACGTATTACCTTATTTGCCTCTATCAAGAAAAGTATTGATAGAAATAACAAAATTAAAGTTGGATAAAATTACGACTCGTATTCGTAAGCACTATAACGCTGACCTGTTTTTTGATGAGGAACTAATTAATGATATTGTAGACAATAGCAATGAGTCTGGCAGTGGTGCGCGTGTGGTACAAACAACCATAGAAAATACATTGCTTCCGAAGATTTCTCATGAAATATTGCATGCAATTCTTAATGATAAGACGTTTGATGAAATTATTGTTAAAGGTACAACTAGTGGACTTGATGTCTCAATAGTTTAACATCCTTTACACTCTCAATAATAATTGGGAGTTGGTTCATATTAACTATTATTTTTTATAAAAAACGCTTAAATTAAATCTTATTTAAAGATATAACAGGGCGTATTTAAAATGAAGTTTTTGATACATTAATCACTAATTATCACCAAACGTCAGATAATTAAATTACTACGATATATGTCAATTAATAATGCTATAGGAGATTAGCATGCAGTCTAATACGTATCTTAAATACGCAGATATTAAGGGTGAGGCAACAGCCGAGCAATACAAAGATTTGATTACACTACTATCTGTAGATTGGAGTGTAGGTCGTGAGATCTCATCATACACTGGTACAGCGATGGACCGTGAAGCGAGCGCTACTCGTCTATATGATTTGACTATCACTAAACTTCAAGACCGTTCTTCTCCTGACTTATTTAAAGAAGCGACGATTGGTAAAGGTAAACCAGCGGTTTTCCATATTACTAAGCAGGGTGAGAAGGTTGAAGAGATCATGAAGATCGAACTGACTGATGCGATGATTTCTAACTACTCAGTTTCTATCCAAGACGATCGTCCAGTTGAAACTATCACAATTTCTTACACAGAAATGATGATGACAGTGACTCCTACTGACGATAAGAACAACACTTCTGCTCCATTGGTATACGGCTACAGCGGTGTTAAAGGTCAACAAATGTAATTTTCATGCGGGGGAGTATTCCTCCGCATTTTTTTGAAAGAAGTATTTAATGAAAAGAGCAACTCAAGATAACAATTTCATCCGAATTTCTTCCCCATTCGGTAAAGATGCCATCATACTAAACTCGTTTGAGTATAAAGAAGAGATCTCAGAACTTTTTTCATTGCGTGCTAAAGCTTACTTTAATGATCAACGAAGTGAGTTAAACGAAATTATTGGTAAGGAAGTTACCATTACCCTTGAAAATAATGAGGATGTTTCTTCAAATCCTCGTTATATGCATGGTTACGTTTCTGCTGCAAGATTAGAAGGGAAAAGGGTTTCTAATACACATAAAGGCGAAAATTATAAAAACATAGAATTATTAATAGAGCCTAAATTACGTTTCGCTGAATATCGAAAAAATTGCAGAATATTTCAGCATAAAGATATAAAGGAAATTATCTCTGAAGTACTATCGGAGCATAGTGTTGCCTTTAGTTTTGAGCTAACCAAGTCCTATCCTAAATACACGTACAAAGTACAATATGAAGAATCAGATCTTGAATTTGTTCGACGTCTGTTATCGGAAGAGGGGCTATCATTTTGTTTTACACATACTAAGTCTGCCCATACGCTCAATATTTTTGATGACATCAGTTTTTATAAGCCGGGTACTGAGTTTTTAGTCGATTTTGATACAGGTACGGCGAAATCTAGCCACATTTCTTCTTGGCATGAAACGCAAATTCTGACTACTAAAGCGAGTCAAAAGTCAGGCTATAACATGCTCAAGCCTTCTTCGAATCCTAAAAATACTGCAAAGGGTGAAAGTGATTTTTTTACAGTGCCTGAAAGCGAGTATTTTGAATACATGGGTGAAATGGAGAGCAATGATCAATACGCACTGAGAAACACGCATGCAATAGAAGCACTACAGCAAAATGCATATTTGTGTCGTGGCGAGGCTACGTGCAGAACATTCAGCGTAGGCAAGTGCTTCAAGTTTAAAAAACATGAAGATAAATCTCGAGTTGGCAAAGAATATGTACTGTCTTCTGTTTTTTTGTCTGCTGCTGTTTATAACCAGACTGGTCAAGGTGGCACCGGTGCGCAAGGTGTCAAAGTCTCGTTTAGTTGTGTTGACTCAAAGACAATCCTTCGTCCTTCAGTTAACTATCCGAAACCTCAGATGAAAGGTTTGCAAACTGCAATAGTTACGGGGAACAAAGATGGTGAAATTTACATAGACAAACATGGCCGTATCAAAGTTCAGTTTCACTGGGACCGTGTTGGTAAATACGATGTAAATAGTTCATGTTGGATTCGTGTTGCGCAAAATATCGCAGGTAACGGATGGGGGTCGGTGTTTCACCCTAGAGTCGGACAAGAGGTCATCGTCGAGTTTGTCAACGGAGACCCTGATCAACCAATCGTTACGGGATCACTATATAACGGTAGTCAACTCCCTCCTTACGCTTTACCAGAGCAAAGTTCTCAGAGTGGTTATAAATCACGCTCTGTACAAAAAGGTACATCCAATTTTAATGAGTTGCGCTTCGATGATAAGCCTGGTGAAGAGCACATTTATCTTCATGCTGAAAAACTGTTCCAAATGCTAGTTGAAGACTGTGTTGATATCGCCGTTGAAAACAGTAAAACCGAAAAAGTGACCAATGATGTTAATCAAGAGGTTGGTCAGAACGCGAGCTTGAAAGTAGGTAAAAACTTTTCGAATGAAACGGGTGAAGTGCTGTCTTTTAATGCAGGAAAGAGCGTCGAGATCAAAGTAGGTGGTGCTTCTATTCAGATGTCTAGCTCTGGAGAAATCAATATCAAAGGTAATAAAATATCCATTAACGGCTCAGCTATTGCTCTTAAAGCTGGGCAAATTTCATTGAACTAAGGTGATTTAAAGTGGGTAAACCAGCCGCAATTTTGGGCAGCTTTCATCTTTGCCCTAAAAAAACAGGAAAGATACCGCATGTCGGTGGTCCCGTCGTTGTTGGCTCACCAAACGTAACGATTGGCGGGATACCTGCGGCAAGACAAGGCGACAAGCTTATTTGTATCGGTCCTCCGGATAGTATCTCAGCAGGTTCTTCTAGCGTAACAATCAACGGTAAACCAGCCGCGAGAGTCGGCGATTCAACGTCTCATGGTGGCAAAATTCTATCTGGTATGCCTACGGTTTTAATCGGAGGCTAGATGCCACTCGCATTTCAAACGCATCTTCTATCTTTTAATGGCCGTTCACACACCGTTCGCGAGATAGCTGATGATTCTTTTAGATTGTCCGAGGAAATCCGACCCCCTGACTTTGCTCAATCAATAGATGAGCATATATTAAGCCTCGTGCGCTCTGAGCGCGAGAGTCTTGAGCAAGCTGATATCAAGGGGAATCTCTGTGTTCTTTTACCATCTTCGGTGGACAAAAGTTTGCTTAAAGCATTGATAAGCGAGCTTTCTATTTTCGTTGACCAAACTGTCAATACTGAAATTTACTTTTATCCTTATGGCCAAGCTGCATTTTTGATGGCACTAAATCGGATAAATCGTGAAGTTAATGAAACGCAAGCGACTTGGATACTGGCTATAGAGGTTACGAGTGATGTAGAAGGGCATGTCAAACCTCAAAGCTCTATCATTTTAACCAAGTGTTTTTTTCGACATTCAGGTCTTGTGCCTGATGTTGTTCGAATTGATTTAGATGCCAAACAACAACGCATCGCCGTGGACAAGGTGTTTAAGCAATTAGGAGTAAGTTGTGAACATCCACTCAGTCAATTGTATTTATCCGTTAATAAGGAAGAACCGCAATGGTTAAACTCAATGCAATTCTTGTCTCCGTGGGTGACCGATCAAACTCAGTATCAATTTGTTGATATCAAACTTGGCGGATTGGGTGCATGTGGCGGCGTTTTAAAAGCGTTAGTGATTGATGAGCTTCAAAGAAGCAGCCCCTGCCCAGACTTTCACGTGTTGCAAGCGGACATCGAGTCAGATGGCTATGCGGTAGGAGTAATATACAATTGGCGTAGTGAATAGGTCTGGCTATTGCTTTTCCTTCTAGTAGTAGCTGAGGTTTTAGTGATGCAAATGTTATGGGGGATTGACTCGAAACTGGCCCTTTAATGATGTTTGGACAATGACTAGGCGCAGCTTGCTTTTCAAAATAGCTTTGCTCACCGCGTTTTTACAGTGTTCTTCTCGCTTTCTGATTAAATAGCCAGCCATAGAACACAAACCACATGAAAAGCTGTTCGACTCAAGATATCCTTACCGAAATAAAATAACTTGAGTTTTGGCTTGTTCGAGATCCCACCCGTGACGCATTCCTTTTTATAAACGGTACATGGACTCTGACAGAAGCAAGCCTACTCATAGAATTGGCGGAAAGTGAATTCGAATGAAGTTTATCCACACCTCAGATTGGCATCTTGGTCGACAATTCCACAACGTATCACTACTCGAAGATCAACAAGCAGTACTCGAACAACTGATTAACTATATTGAACGCAACCCCGTCGATGCAGTTGTAGTGGCGGGAGATATCTATGACCGTTCGGTGCCACCAACGGTTGCAATAGAACTGTTAAATCGAGTCGTGAAACGCATTTGTACCGAGTTAGAAACACCAATGATATTGATATCTGGCAACCATGATGGTGCAGAAAGGTTAGGTTTCGGCTCAGAGCAAATGAAAAATGCAGGTCTCCATATTGTTAGCAACTTTGAAGAGATGCTCACTCCCATCATCATAAAAACGGACTCTGCGGACGAGGTCGCGTTTTATGGTATGCCTTATAACGACCCTGAACAGGTCAGGTTTGCCTACAAAGCCTCGGTATCCACTCATGATGAGGCTCATCAATTGCTTGTTGAGCAAATTAAAGAGCGCTTTATCTCTAAGCAAAAGCGCGTGCTCGTGAGTCACTGTTTTGTTGATGGGGCTATCGAGTCAGACTCTGAACGACCATTATCTATTGGTGGTTCTGATCGCGTGAGTCATGAACACTTCTTAGATTTTGACTACGTCGCACTTGGTCATTTGCATCAGCCTCAAAAGAAAGGCGCAGAGCATATCCGTTACTCTGGCTCTCTCATGAAGTATAGCTTTGGTGAACAGAACCAGAGAAAAGGTTTCACGTTAGTTGAACTGGACAAGAAAGGATTTGTTTCTGCAGAGCATATTGATCTTACGGCTCCTCATGAAATGCGCATTGTAGAGGGCGAGCTGGATAAAGTTATTGAGCAAGGCAAAACAGACCCTAAGAATGAAGATTATTTGTTAGTTCGCTTGATGGATAAACATGCGATTTTAAACCCAATGGAAAAACTTCGTTCAGTGTATCCAAACGTTTTACACCTTGAGAAACCTGGCATGTTAATTGGGGTAGAGCAGGAAATGGCGCAAGCAAAGTTGGCGCGAAGCGAAATTGATATGTTCCGAGATTTTTTTATTGAGGCGCAAGATAGCCAGTTGTCTAAAGAGCAAGAGCAAGCTGTTACTGACATTATTAAGCAATTATCACAGCAATAGGGACCAAAGATGAAACCAATTAAACTAACCATGCAAGCCTTTGGTCCGTTTGCAAAAACTGAAATCATTGATTTTGAGAAGCTTGGCAGTAACCCTCTATTTTTGATTAATGGTCCTACAGGTTCCGGTAAAACGTCGATCTTAGATGCCATTTGCTTCGCCCTTTATGGTGAAACCACAGGTAATGAGCGACAAGGTATTCAGATGCGGTGTGACTTATCCGCGCAAGATTTACCAACCGAAGTAGTTCTCGAATTTTCGTTACACGGCAAACAATACCGAGTTGTTCGATCCCCTGAGCAGGAAGCGCCCAAGGCCCGTGGTGAAGGGATGACGATTAAAAAGCACACTGCGGCTCTTTATGAACTCGGTGAGACTGAAACGCTTATCACCAGCAAGACGACTCAGGTTAAAACTGAAGTTAGCAATATTATTGGCTTGAATGAAACTCAATTTCGTCAAGTTATGGTGTTGCCTCAAGGAAAATTCCGAGAACTGTTGCTTGCTAGCTCTAAAGAGCGTGAAGAAATTTTTGGCCAGCTCTTTCAAACTGACATATATAAAAAAATTGAGTACGCGCTCAAAGATAAAGCGAGTGCAATTAGTAAAGCGAAAGGCGAATTTGATAATCAAATTCGAGGTGCTTTACAAGTTGCAGAAGCGAGTTCTGAACAAGAGCTATTACAACAACTGGAACAAGTAACTAAGCAATTAGAGTCTGATAAAAAGAATGAGCAAGCAGCGTTAGATAAGCTCAATACTGCTAAATCTGAATTGCAAAAAGCGGAAACCTTGAATGGAGAGTTTTCGAAACGAGAGCAAGCAGAAAGCGCACTCAAGCTGCATCTAGAACACTCAGATTCGATAAAAGCTCGTCAACAGCAATTAGAAAACGCTAAAAATGCCAATAAGATAGAGTTGCCCTACATCTCATTACAAAATGCAAAAGCTCAAACGCAAGAGCTTAGGCAAAAAATCGTAGCTTTGAAAGAGAGTCTCGAAAAAGCTAATGTCGTTGCGAGAGAACAAGAAAACTTGCAGCAAAGTGCAAAAAAGGCAGCGGCAAAGGTCCCGCAGTTAACGCAACTGCAGTATCAACTTGAAAGTATGAAAAACAAGTTGGTCGAGAAAGACAATTTGGAAAGTAAAATAACGGCGGGTTATCAACAAAAACAACAATTTGAAGCAACGTTAAAACAGTACATAGAACTAAAAGATAAGTTAACGTTACAGGCCCAGCAGGGACAGAAGGAGCTAGAGAAAGCACGAGTTGATGTTGCGCTTATTGGCAGCATCGATGCGGAAATAAAACAAAAACAACGGCTGTTACAGGATCTACAAAAGCTGCATGATCTTACTTTAGAGCTCTCTAAACTCAATGCGCTAACTGTAGGCAAGCAGCAGTCACTACACGAAGCCAGTCAGCGCTATATGCAGCGTCAACAAGCCGCTGATACGATAGAGCTTAAGTGGCACAACGCTCAAGCGGCAGTATTAGCGCAGCGACTAAAAGCAGGTGAAGCATGCCCGGTGTGTGGTAGCGAAACGCATCCTAACCCCGCAACGTTTGTTGAAGAAGCCGTTACAAAAGAGCAAGTTCAGGCGGCTAGAGCGAAAGAGCGAGAAGCTCAAACCTTGTTGAACCAACTAAGCAATCAGCTAGAACAACATAACGTTGTCATTAGTCAGTATCAGAATCAGTGTAACCAGTTGAAAGAGGAGTTGGGTGAGTATGCTACATCTGATATCTCGACGGTTCAAAATGATTTGCAAGCGATCAATGCTCAACTCCTACGTCTACAAGCTATTGATATTGAAAAGCTAGAAAAGAACGTTGAACAGCTTAATCAACGCTGCGTCGTGGGTGAAAATAAAATTCATGAGCTGCAGAATCAAATGGCGGCAAATGAATCAACCGTTAAAGCGAACCAAGAACAATTGGCTCAATTACAAGCTTCTATTGACCCAAAATACAGTTCCGCTGACTTGCTTGAACGTGAAATTTTGCTGACAAACGAGCAAATTCTGAGTTTGAACAAAGGCTTAGAAAAGGCGCAAAACGCTTTGCAGCAAGCGATATTGGAGAAATCAAATGCGGAAAGTCACTTAGCGACGAACAAGCAGTGGTTATCTGAGTCAGAGCAAAAACTTAGCCAAGCAGAATTAGCGTGGAATGAGGCGCTACAGGCGAGTAAATTTGAGGATGAAAGCCATTATCTAAGTAGTCGAGTGGGAGATGATGAACTTCAAGCCTGGCAGCAAGAAATAGACAGTTTCAAACAGGCACAAACCAAGCTTGAGCAAACACTACATGATTTAAATCATGCATTGAAAGATCTTGAAAGGCCTAATTTGGAGTCGTTTAACGACAGGTTAACCACTCTGCAGGCGCAATATATTGAAGTAAGGAATCAACTTGATACCACACGCTCAATATTTGAACGTCTTGAAAAGGTTCGTAAAGATATTGCCGTGTTGCATGAGAAAAATAGTAAGTTAGAAGAAGAATACAAAGTCTTTGGTACGTTGTACGACGTTGCTAGCGGTAAAACAGGCAGCAGGGTTAGCCTACATCGCTTTGTTCTTGGTGTACTGTTGGATGATGTGCTGATTCAGGCCTCTCAACGCTTAAGCCTTATGAGTAAAGGGCGCTATATTCTTGCTCGAAAAACAGAGGGCTTCAAAGGCGCAGCGGGTCGCGGCTTAGATTTAATGGTTGAAGATGGCTACACAGGAAAAACGCGTGATGTTGCGACACTTTCCGGCGGTGAATCATTTATGGCAGCGCTTGCTCTGGCACTTGGTTTGTCGGATGTTGTGCAATCCTATAGTGGCGGTATTCGTTTAGACACTTTATTTATTGATGAGGGCTTCGGTAGTTTAGACCCAGAGTCTTTAGATCTTGCTATTCAAACGCTAGTGGACTTGCAACAGACTGGGCGCATGATCGGTGTTATTTCTCACGTTTCTGAGCTGAAAGAGCAAATGGCGCAGAGGATTGATGTTGAACCATCAAGACTTGGTTCAACGGTGTCGATTAAATCTCAATGTCGCTTCGCTGTCTAATTCAGTGACTACTGTTAGATCAAAAAGCCCCTATTGTTAGGGGCTTTCTGACTAAGTCGCTACTGTTCGCAAAAGTGGCCTTCTTTTGGTGATTGGGTAATCGCATATTCGCCATCAAGGTTGCGATAAACAATCGTGTTCCAAACAGAGCCATCATCCAATTCAAACTCAATAGCATAGTTGACGCCGCTAACGATTTGCGCGTGAACATTCAGTATTCGTTTAAACGACGCTATTGTGTCCATTTTCTTTAAAACAAAGGCCATTGCCTTTTGTGCATCAGGGGTCGCGTTAAACTCATTCCACCCACCTGGCATGTTTCCTTGTGCATTACATACATCTGCCGAGGTCGTTAATTGTGTCGTTTCGCTCGGCTTTTCCTGCTGACAACCTGCAAGTAACGCCAAAAGTGCACAAACTGACACTGTTTTTAATTTCATAACAATAACCTCTGTCTATAACGCAACGTATTATAGGAGGGTGATATGCCTACGAATGTCTATGTTGTGCAAAGTTTCTATATGCATAGGGTTAAATGCTGACAAAATGTACAAGCATGGTCAGCTTGTAAGTCAAAAATAGAGCAATCTTGTTATCGATTTGCTGAGATGACGAGGTTTCGGTGTTCAGCGCGCTATTGATGATGAAGAATTGTGATGTGTACCTATTAGGGCGATGGTGCGGCTTAGTGATCGATTTGTTATCTTCTAGAGTAAAATCAATCACTAATTAAAATTTAGGTGTTGTATGAAATCGATAAAAATATTTTTACTTTTGTCACTTGCAACTTTATTTGGTTGTACCTCGAAGCCGGATGGGGTGGAACCCGTCAATAATTTCGATTTAGAGCCATATCTAGGTAAGTGGTACGAAATTGCACGCCTAGACCATTCATTTGAGCGAGGCTTATCCAACGTTACCGCTGAGTATCAGGTTCGCGAGGATGGTGGGGTTAAGGTGATAAACCGTGGATATTCCGAAGAAGAGCGACAGTGGTCAGAAGCTGAAGGCAAAGCTTATTTTGTTGAAGATAAAACGGTTGGACACTTAAAGGTTTCCTTTTTTGGGCCAATATACTCTTCTTACATTGTTTTTGAGCTAGGTGAAAACTATAACTATGCGTTTGTTTCCGGTTACAACCACGACTATTTGTGGCTATTGTCTAGAACGCCTAACGTTGATGAGAAAGTAGTGGAGCGCTTTAAGTACGTAGCTAAAGAGAAAGGTTTCGCTATCGACGAGCTCATTTTTGTTGAACAAGAGAAACAAAGACAGCTTTAAGTTCATTAGCGTGGCTGAAAAAGCGGACAGAGGGGAAGCTTCCTAATTAAGAGCTCAGTTTGTCATTTCGCTTAACAGTAATTTGTTACCGCGTAACTTAATGTGGTCAAAATGGATATAGCCCCATCATTTGTGATTACTCGTGATGGGGCTTATATAAATTTGAGTGAGCGTCGAAAGGTTGATCTATCAACAAACGGTTATGGTTTACTTAATCAAACGAACGATCAGGGAACCTGGTGCTCGAATAGATTCAACATTGTGGCTAAGTACTGTGCCGCTTGTTGGGGCGGTGTAGCGTTTAATCTCAGCGCCAAAGCTGTCGTATTGAATCGCAAGAAGTTGGCCTTGCTCGACAAAATTCATCAAACTGACATGAGGCAGTACAAAGCCGCCGTGTGTCGCTTTCACACTGACGATTTCGTTTCCTTCCAAGCATGACGTAATAGGGTCCATATCACCTTCAACAATGTTATGCTTTTTCAGCACATTAAAAATGCCTGTTACAGTTCGGCTGATAAGTTCTTGCTCGGTGTATCGCCCCATACCTACTTCAACAGTAATACTTGGGACACCATGGTTATTCCAAACCGTTTCAAGGACGCCAGCATCTCCAGGATCATTTAAAATCGCATCAGGATTAATGAGGCGAGCCATTTCTAATGATTGCTCGATTCGGAAATCTGCAAACACGTAAAGTGGATAGGCCGCACCACTGGTTTGAGTGTGAAGGTCAATGGCTAAATCAGCATTTGGCTTGAGCAAATCATTCCACAATGCATATAAGTAACGTTGGGCCTCATTGCCGTTTTGGTCACCAGGAAAAAAGCGGTTTAAGTTTGCAGGAGACGCATCAGGGTCTGCGGAATAGAAATCGCGGCTGTGGTTTAGCATACCTGGCATGTTAATGGTTGGAACAATAGTGACAGTACCAGCGACTTCAGTGCCGATGAGCTCTCGAGCAGTTTTCTGCGCTGCTAACACACCATTGTACTCATCACCATGAACCCCTGCGGTAATCATGATTTTCTTGCCAGGTTTTTCACCTTTGAACACTAGTACAGGTAGGTGTTGCCACTGAGAGAGAGCATTCGTTGCGATGCGAAACCAAAACTTATGCTCGCCCGAATTTAGGTCTGCTACATTGAGAGATTGAATCACTTGATGACCCTGAATCACGTCATCGAGAAATTGTGTTGCCATTAAAGTTACCACTCCAAAACCATAAGCTAATCTAAAACCTTAGCGTCGTCATACCATGAATATTAATAAGGCGAGAACATGTCTCGCCTTAATTACCAATTGGTTTCGTTTTACGCAAAACCCATAATATGAGCTGCGATAACGACGATACTTGATAGGGTAAAGAGTAATAGAATAAATCGCCAGCAGAATTTTGCCCAGTCACCCCAGTCGATACGGCAGACACCAAGCGTTGCCATGAGAGATGCCGAAGTAGGGACGATAACGTTAGTAAAGCCATCGCCAAGTTGGAATGACAAAACTGCGACTTGGCGCGTAACTCCTGCAATGTCTGCCAGAGGGGCCAGTAGAGGCATCGTTAGTGCCGCTTGTCCGGAGCCTGAAGTGACAAAGAAGTTGAAGATAGATTGGAATACATACATTAACCATGCTGCAGCTACGTCAGGAAGCCCACTGATCACGCCGCCAGCACTGTTTAGAATTGAGTTCAGTACACTCGCTTCATCAGTTGTACCACCACCAAGGATCAACAATACCCCTTTTGCACAACCCACTAATAGGGCAGGTGCAAGCATAATAGCTGCACCTTCTTTAAATGCATCAGCTGCGCAGTTTAGCGTCATACCGTTCAGGCGGAAAATCGTACCGATGATCGCGACAACAAAGCCCATAGTGAAAAATTGAGACGCGATTTCTGGGATGTACCATGCGTTAGCGACTACGCCCCAAACGACCCACACCGTGGTCGCAATAACCGTAAGGATAACGAGTGTGTCACCTAGGTTCCAACGAGAATCTTGATTGCCAAGCTCTTGCTGACGGAAATACTGGTCTGTGCGATGGCTGTAAGAAAGTTTAGGATTTGACTTCACACGAGCGGCGTAGATCATTGTGAAAGCGATACCGATTAACGTAAAGCCAGCCCATAACCCCATGCGTACTGTCATGCCGGATAAAACAGGTACACCCGCAATGCCTTGCGCAATAGCTACGGAAAAAGGGTTCATCCAAGAAGTAGCGAAGCCAATTTGAGTCGCAACATAGGTAACCATTACCGTAGTGATACCATCATAACCAAGGCGAACCATAAGCGGCGCGATAATAATCGCAAACGCTACGGCTTCTTCACCCATACCAAATACCGCACCGCCTAGCGAGAACAGCAAAAATAGCACTGGAATGAATAGCGCTTCGTTACCTTTGGTCTTATCGATAAGGCGCAGGATACCGTTATCGATTGTGCCTGTGCGCATTACAACGCCGAAAGCACCGCCGATAACCAACATGAACATAATCACGCCGATTGCGCTGCCCCATTTAGAGCCAGAAACTAGCCCTTCGAAAGGGAAGTTCATCAGACCAATGCCACCACCAGAAGCAAACAGGCCAACCTTGTTGTAAACCAATTCACCGTTTTCGTCGGTTGCATAAGAGAAAGAAGAAGGATCGATAACTGTGCGAGTTTTTTCTGCACCGTCGACCATGTAGGTCACCTGTTGGCTATCAAAATGACCAGCAGGAATTAAGTAGGTAAGAATCGCAGCAAGAATACCAACAATGAAGATCAAAATGAGGGTATCTGGCATCTGCCACGACTTAGGGGTAGCAACCGAGTCTGCTGGTTGCGTATGTGTGTGAGACATAACTTACTTCACGTCAAATTCAATAAAGCATGAAATATCGATAAAATAGAATAAAAAGTCAATATTAATGCTTATGTTGAACTATAAATTCATCAAATATTTGAAGTGAAGTTAATTTGATTGTTTTGTGGTCAAATGTTGGGTTAATGTTTCAATATGCGTTGAGTTTGGATGATTCACGAGCTTTCATAGTCATCTACAGGTGATCTAATTACTTGATTTCTGTCTGTTCTGCATAAAAAGCAGCGACATCACGAAGGTCTTCATCATTTAACATTTTTAACTGTGCTGCCATCATTTCTGCAAGCGGCCCTTTACGCTCACCGGCTTGATAAGATTTCATTGCATTGTAAAGGTACTGAGAATTTTGACCAGCAAGGCTTGGATAGGTGTTGTTCGTTGCGATGCCTTTAACACCGTGACAATAGACACAGCTAGGTGATTTGATTTTACCTTTATCAGCATCACCAAACGGCTCGGCATGGATAGCGGAAGAGAAAATAAAAGAGATTAGAAGTACAAACCTGAGCATGGAGGTTATCTATTCGCTAAAAATCATGGCGATACAATAAAGCTTCCCCTTAGGGGAAGCTCAATGATCAAAATCAAATTAAAGTAGAGATTTTATACTTGATAAGAAAGTGTCGATGTCTTTCGCTGAAATATCTTTATGAGTTACAAAACGAATTGGATTTCCAGGGGTTATCGTGATGTTTTGTTCCTTTAGTTTCGCAGCGATACTTACTATGTCCACTTGAGGATCAAGCTTCGCGAACACGATGTTCGTTTGAACAAATTCAGGGTTGACTGAAAAACCAGGCAGTTCTGCTAAACCTTCCGCTAAGGTTTTTGCGTTGATGTGGTCTTGTTTTAGCTGTTCCACTTGTTCGGTAAGGGCAAGTTTGCCTGCTGCGGCAAGAATACCCGCTTGACGCATACCACCGCCGACCATCTTTCTTAAGCGACGTGCTTTTGCGATGTAGTCTTTGCTACCAAGTAGTAGCGAGCCAACAGGGGCAGCCAGACCTTTCGACAGACAGATCGTCATTGAATCAAAGTACTGACCGATCTCTTTTACCGGAACATCAAGTGCAACGGCTGCGTTAAAAACGCGAGCGCCATCTAGATGCATCTGCAAGTTATGTTTATTCACGAAGTCACGTGCTTCTGCTAAGTAAGACAGAGGTAGTACTTTACCATTAATTGTGTTTTCTAAGCTGAGAAGCTTAGTGCGAGCAAAGTGACAATCATCTGGTTTAATCGCAGCAGCCAGTTTATCAAATGGTAGCGTGCCATCTGGGTTATTTTCGACTGGTTGAGGTTGAATTGATCCCAAAACCGCCGCGCCACCAGCTTCGTATTTGTAGTTATGTGCTTGTTGCCCACATAGATATTCATCTCCCCGCTCGCAATGCGCCATTAAACCGAGCAGATTGGCTTGAGTGCCTGAAGTGGTAAACAAAGCTGCTTCGAAACCAGCAAGCTGCGCAGCAAATTTTTCAAGCTCATTGACCGTAGGGTCATCACCATAAACATCATCCCCAACGGGGGCCTTAAACATGGCTTCTCGCATGGCTTGGGTGGGCTGTGTAACGGTATCTGATCGAAAATCCATGAATGTCTCCTTGGTCAAAGTCCTAAATATATCCGCAAAGGCGCGCTTTGCTTAAGCAAGCGATCGTTTTGGCATCGGTGATCGTGCCATCGACTATCTTTTCTTCGAGTTGCTTGATTGACAAGGTGACGACCTCAATCACTTCGTCTTCATCGCACTCGTAACGGTTTGTTTTGTTGAGCTTTTCGGCAACAAATAGATACTGTATCTCATCACAAAATCCGGCAAGAGGGGTGACTTGGCCGAGAGACGTGAATTTCTCTGCACTAAACCCAGTTTCTTCCTCTAACTCTCTTTTGGCGCAGCAGAGTGGCTCTTCGTTGCCTTCTCTGGTACCAGCAGGAAGTTCCAATAGCCATTTATTAAGTGAAGGCCGAAATTGGTGGACAAGGACAATGTGACCCTCCGCTGTAATAGGGAGAATCACCGCAGCACCCGGATGATGGATTGTGGTGTGCGTAATTGCCTGTCCTGTAGGAAGCACAACGTCTTCTTCAATCAGAGAAATTTGCTTCCATTTATGAATTATCTTGCTCATGCAGTTATAAACCCTAGCTGTTACCGCATTTTTGACGTTTTTCGACATTAACCACAAATGGTGGGAAACAAAAGCAAAAAATACTGCAACACGACGAAAGCGTTTGCACTTTAAGTGAGCAATGTCTCATAAATGGAAACTTTGATTGCTTCGTCAAGAAGGGGAAAAGCATCTGCTATAAGGGGAATTCGACAAAATACATTTGTAACAAAGTTATAACAAGTGTATAAAAATGTTAACGCAATACCACTTCAGCAGCCGGAGAACGTATGACACAAACCTTATTTACCTCAAATGCCGAAAAAGCGCTTCTCTCAGAACGCATCAATAAATTGGCGAAAGCGTTAACGGATGGCGTTTATGAGCGTGAACATACGATCAAGCTCTGCCTTCTTGCTGCACTTGCTGGTGAAAGTGTTTTTCTTTTAGGTCCCCCTGGTATTGCAAAAAGCTTAATTGCCAAACGACTCATCCAAGCGTTCGATAACAGCAGTTACTTCGAATACCTGATGACGCGCTTCTCAACCCCTGAAGAGGTGTTTGGGCCACTGAGTATCCAAGAGCTAAAAGACAACGGCCGTTATGTTCGCTTAACTAAAGGGTATTTGCCAACTGCACAAGTCGTATTTTTGGATGAAATCTGGAAGGCGGGCCCTGCAATTCTTAATACATTGCTGACAGTGGTTAATGAGAAAACATTCAAAAATGGCAGCGATATCGAGCGTGTGCCAATGCGCTTGTTGGTATCGGCTTCCAATGAATTACCCGATGAAGATAGTGGATTGGATGCGCTCTACGACCGCATGTTGGTGCGTGTGTTTGTGAATCGAATTCAGAATAAACAAAACTTTAAGTCGATGTTGACTGTGGGCACATCGCAAGAGGCACAAGTACCAGAAGGCCTAGCGATAACTGATGAAGAATATCATCAATGGCAACAACAGCTCGACAAATTGACGTTAACCGACAATGCATTCGAAAAGCTTTTCCAGCTTAAAACGATGTTAGAAAGCAAAGTTGAAGCTCAGTTTGGTGATGTGGCCAATACCGATATGTATGTCTCTGACCGCCGCTGGAAGAAAGCCGTGAAGTTGTTAAAAGCGAGCGCGTTTTTTAATGGTCGCGATGAAATAAATCCGCTTGACCTTTTACTGCTGCAAGATTGTTTATGGAACAGTCCTGAATCGCGAGATGTGGTACGTGAAGTGGTTCAAGAGTTCGCCTTAAAACATGCATTTGATCAACAAGACGCGGAGCAGGAAATCGAGTACTGCCGTGAGTCTTTGGTTGATGTCCAACATGAACTAGAAGATGCCTACCGCATGACGTTAACGTCTGAAGCGGCCACGGGTATTTTGCGTAAAGAAACCATGCGCTTTGATACCTCTAAAGCCAAGATGTACAAAGTTGGCGCAGCCGTTAACTTAGTTAAATTGGTTGTCTTGCAAAGCAACATGTCGGTTTCAGAATCAGAAAAAGGTGATAGCCGCTGGGTTTATGTACCCAAAGATGAGTTAGATCGAGTCATTAAAGAGGGAAGCGGTGATGTGTATGGTTACGTCAATCAAAACACCAACATGTGCCGTTTACGATTTGATGTTGACGCGGCGAATAACCTAGTTATCCGTGATATCGCGAACCGAGGCATTTTGGTTAGCCTAGTGACTCAAGAAGGCTTGGATGTAGAGCTTTACCAAAAGTGGTTAACGCAGAGCGAAAAAGCCGTAAATCAGCTTAGTGAGGCAGAACACCATATGCGCAAGGTGAAAGCGAACTTTCATGATGCGCTTCCGCATAGCTTTGTTGATCCTGAACTACCCCGCCTTATGGAGTCGAGTCTACAACAGGTCAGTCAGAGACTTGAATCAATCCAAGCAGAAAGTGAAAAAGTTATCCAACGCTTTAAAAACTTAAATCAGTTTTTCTCATAAGGAGACGACATGCTAGGTGCAGACGGACTTAACCTCGCGCTGATGGTGGCCGACTCCGGCATCATCGATAGCGCAGTTAATGATTTGATGGCTCGTTCACAAGTCATGATGATGGCAGAAAACCGAGGTGTTAAATCTTCGGTCAAAGGTCACTTGTTAAAGTGGCGAGGCAGCGTCAAAAAACGGATCACCAAGGTATGTGAGACAGAGCGTTTCCAACAAGAGCTGTCTTTATATCAAGAGGTTATTCATTGGGATGAAGAGGCGTTTTTTGAAAACATCGAAGATGTGATTAAAAAGCTGGAATGGCACTCTGCGTTTTACATGCAAGCTCGCCGAATGATGGAAAAGAACAAAGGGATGAATAACCCTATGTTCCCTCATTACTTTTGTGATCAATGGTACAAAAGCCTCACCGATGCTATAAAACAAGCGCAAGTAAGCGAGCTTGAAGCCAATAAAGAAAAGGTGCTGAATGACCTGTATCAACGTATGGAAACCATGCGTAATATGGATAAAGTCACGGAGTCGGGTGACGCTGAAAGTGTAGGGCGCCTGTGGGATATGGCATCTGCCAAGTTGAGTAAAACAGACTTAACGGTGATGAAACGCCATGCTGAGTTTCTGAAGAAGCACCAAGGCTTGCAAGAAATTGCGGAGCAACTCGGTCGTATGGCGGGGCAAGTAAATGATCCTGAACTAAATCGTGCGCCCACTGAAGAACTTCAATTGGTCGAAGAGAAAAGTGATGAGGCGACGGATGATATTATCGGTATTCACGAAAGCGATGATCTAAATAAGCTACTTCCCAACGAAACGATGTTTTTGGCGTATCCTGAACTTGAAGTTGTGTTCTATAAACACTTAGTTGATAAACGGCTCATGAACTATCGTACACAAGGCAAATCGCGCACGTTACGTAAAGTTAAAGCTCACCGACCTGACCATAAAGCGGTAGATATCGAAAAAGGCCCCTTCATTGTTTGTGTGGACGCGTCCGGTTCCATGAGTGGCTTTCCTGAGCAATGCGCCAAAGCCATGGCTTATGCTCTGATGCAAATCGCACTAGCGGAGCAACGTGATTGCTATGTCATTATTTTTTCTACGGAACACATTACCTACGAACTAACCAAACAAGATGGTCTGCGCGAGGCGGCGGACTTTCTAACTTATAGCTTCCATGGTGGTACAGACTTAGAGCCAACTTTGATTAAATCTATCGACTTGATGAGCGGTGATAAATATAAAAACGCAGACATGGTAGTCATTTCCGACTTTATCGCGCCAAAACAACAAGACGAGTTACTGGCCAAAGTGGATGCGCTCAAAGCGAAGAAAAACCGTTTTCACGCGATTAGCTTATCGAAATACGGAAATCCTGCATTAATGTCGATGTTTGATCACACTTGGTCTTATCACCCTAATGTTGTGGGAAGATTGCTAAAAAGGGTCAGCAACTATTAAACGCCTTAATGTTTCATGGGACAAAACGAACTGAAAGCGAGATTTATATTGCTTCGTTTTAAGCCAATAAGATCGAACTTTGGTCGAATTGACTTAAAAGAAATCAAACGAACAGAAAATGAAATGTTTTTGTTTGACTATCTTCTCTCAATCCGTAAAGTAGCCACCAACGCAACGGGGTAGAGCCCTGAAGCGTAATAAAAAGGCGCCTTGGCAGAGTGGCTATGCAGCGGATTGCAAATCCGTGGACCTCGGTTCGACTCCGGGAGGCGCCTCCATTATTCTTTTGAGAGTGAATGGCTTTCGAGAATAAATGCGACACTAGCTCAGTTGGTAGAGCGCAACCTTGCCAAGGTTGAGGTCACGAGTTCGAACCTCGTGTGTCGCTCCAAATTATTCAGATATGGCCATGGCGGTATCTCGATGCCAAGTGCATCAACTTAAAACCAGCGAAAGCTGGTTTTTTTGTATCTGAAGACTGATAAATTCACACCATCTCTTTTTCATTACCTGTGAGCTTAGCAACCCCATCTCTGTCACGAGTTTCTGATATTAAGTGTGACCCGATGTTTCGCACCTCAGCCAATTTCAGTTTACAATACGGGCTTCCAAAGGATTTGACGAAGACGCATGAGAAATACCGACGATTACATCATTTTTTATCACTTGATCGAGCAAGGTTCATTCAGTGCTGCCGCGAGACATATGTCACTGACCAAATCGGTCGTCAGTAAACGGATTGCCAAGCTTGAACAAGAGCTTGGTGTACAGCTTCTCTACCGAACAACGCGAACGCTAACGTTGACTGAAGCAGGACGAGCGTTTTTTACTCATGCAAAAGCGGTTTATCAAGCGGTGGCAACGGCGGAAGAATCCATTGTGGGTTTAGGTAAAAACTTATCTGGAAACATTAAAATTTCGGTGCCTACTATCTCTGGTGAATTAATTCTTCCTCAAGTGATTAATGAATTTAATCAGAAATACCCAGACATCAATATCGATATGGATCTAGATAATCGTTTCGTCGATATCGTGAATGAACGTTTTGATTTGGCAATTAGAACGGGTGTGTTGCCAGATTCTAGTCTGATTGCAAGAAAGCTGGTGGATGCAAATTGGATCATTTGCGCGTCACCCCAATACCTAGCTAAACATGGCATACCTAAACAACCTCAAGCCTTGGCTAAACACAATTGTTTAGTCTATTCCTACCAAGAAACCGGAGCGCATGAGTGGGCGTTTAAAGATGGAGACGAGGTATATCAAATCACCGTCGACGGTAACCTCTGTACTAACAATTCTTCTGTATTGAGAAATGTGGCGCTGTTAGGGCAGGGAATCATCTATGTGCCGCGTGTATTGGTTTATGAAGACTTAAAGCAAGGCAGTCTGATTCAGTTATTTAAAGACGAAACAGCCAAATGTTTGGGTATTTATGCGGTGTACCCTTACACTCGTCAGCAACCAGAAAAAATTAAGATCTTTATCGATCATCTATACACAAGCTTTCAAAGTCAAAACCATCGATTTTAAGCCAATAACTCAACACCGATCGTTATGTTGGTGTTGAGCTTATGTTTCCATCTTCATTTCTAAGAGTCCTCTTAAATTTAGGAGCTTACGCTTCTCCTCGTTTTCTTCACTAA
The DNA here is from genome assembly GCF_033340275.1 of Vibrio sp. 1402. Taxonomy (NCBI): domain Bacteria; kingdom Pseudomonadati; phylum Pseudomonadota; class Gammaproteobacteria; order Vibrionales; family Vibrionaceae; genus Vibrio; species Vibrio sp. 1402. The sequence continues at coordinate 85,246 of NZ_JAWOWE010000007.1, read as the reverse complement.
TATTGATAACAAGATACCCCGCACAACTGTTAACAAATGGTTTTGCTATTGTTTCTTTTAAGAAACGGTCTGTTTCTTACGTTAAATTTCTCAAATGTGAAAGATAAGTAACAGAAAAATAAAGAATTATTTTGTTTGTTGTTTATTGATTACGTATTGTTCGTCCGCCTGACATAGACGCAGAGAAATGGACTGCTTATAGTGGCTCAAACGCCATGCCTGCCGCTAAGCGGTGTTGTGAGCGAAGTACAATAACTAGAGATACGGATATGAAACAAAAGCAGCTGATTGAAGAATTTAAAACCATCGTGGGGGAAGAAAATGTTCTAACCGACGAGGTTAAAACGAAATATTACCGCTCGGGGTTTCGTTCGGGTAGTGGTAATGCGCTTGCTATCGTGTTTCCTAACACTCTTCTAGAACAATGGAAGATTATTAAACAGTGTGTTGAAGCAAACTGCATCATTATCATGCAGGCGGCTAAAACAGGTTTAACAGAGGGCTCGGCTCCGAGTGGTAATGATTATGATCGCGATGTGGTTGTGGTCAATATTACCAAAATCAAGAAGATTCACTTATTAGATGGTGGTAAGCAGGCGGTTTGCTTGCCTGGTGCGAGCTTACACTCTTTGGAGAAAGAGTTGAAGGCAGTGAACCGAGCACCGCATTCTATCATCGGCTCTTCATCGCTAGGTGCCACTGTGGTCGGTGGTATCGCCAATAACTCAGGCGGTGCGCTAGTTAAGCGTGGTCCTGCTTATACGGAACTGGCGATCTATGCGCAGGTGGATAAGCAAGGCCAGTTACATTTGGTGAACCACCTTGGTATTGAAGGATTAGGTGAAACGCCAGAAGAAATTCTAACAAACCTGCAAGAAGGGAACTTTGACCCAGCGAAGATCATTCATGATGAGCGAATGGCGTCAGACAAAGAATACGATGAACGTGTTCGAGACGTGACTTCTGACATTCCTTCTCGCTTTAATGCCGATGAACGCCGATTATTTGAAGCTAGTGGCTGCGCTGGCAAGTTGGGTGTTTTTGCCGTTCGGGTTGACAGCTACCCAGTACCCGAAAAAGAGCAGGTTTTTTACCTTGGCACCAATGACCCTGCGAAACTAACGAAGTTGCGAAAAGACTTCTTATCTACGTTTGATAACTTGCCTGAGATGGGAGAATACTTGCATCGAGATATCTTCAACATGGCAGAGAAGTACGGCAAGGATGTGTTCTTATCCATCGACTTGTTAGGCACAGATAAGCTGCCAAAAATGTTCGCACTTAAAGCTAAGGTAGAAAACTTCTTAGAGCGCATCCCGTTTGTCAGTAAATATCTGCCAGACACCATTTTGTACTACGCGAGCAAGTTGTTCCCACAACACTTACCAGAGCGAATGCTGGATTTCCGTGACAAGTATGAGCATCACCTGGTATTGAAAATGAGTGATGGTGGTATTGCTGAAGCACAAAAATACCTCAAAGAAGTTTGGGCTGTTGAAGACGACTGTGATTTCTTCGAGTGTACGCCGGAAGAGGGTAAAAAAGCTTATTTACATCGCTTTGCAGCAGCAGGAGCAGCAATTCGTTACGAGACGATTCACCGAAAAGACGTAGAAGACATCGTTGCACTTGATATCGCTTTGCGACGTAATGATGAAGAGTGGCTAGAAACTTTGCCTGAAGAGGTGAGTAAGAACCTTGTTCAAGCGCTCTATTATGGTCACTTTATGTGTTACGTCTTCCATCAAGATTACATTTTCAAAAAAGGGACTGACACGAAGTTGATGAAAAAGCTGATGCTAGAGCACCTCAATAGCCGTGGTGCCAAATACCCAGCAGAACATAACGTGGGTCACTTGTATGAAGCCGAAAACTCGTTGCAGAAGTTTTACCACGAATTAGACCCAACCAATACCTTTAACCCTGGTATTGGTAAAATGGACAAATATAAGCGCAATTGTAACTGCTGTGCGTGATGTGCTGTCTCACCATGATTAATAATCGTTGTTCATCGTTAAAATGATGAGCATAAGATAAGCCCTGATGACACTCGTGACATCAGGGCTTTGTGTTTTGGGTCTTTTATTGATGACTGGTATCGGCTTTGAAACAACGACTAAAGAGCACGTACTGCAGCGGCGGCGATGATGCCTGCTGCGATTGCGGGTAGAGGCTTTTTCACGATGAACATGACAACGGCAGTAGAAAACAGTGCTGCTCTAGCACCGTTATCACCCTCTACTGCTAGCGGAGCTAAAAGGGCAACCAATACGGAGCCTGACATCGCAGTAATGAAACGTTGAACCCGTTCGCTAATTGGAATGAATGACATAACATACACTCCGCCCCAGCGGGTTATGAGCGTGACTAACGCCATAGCGATAATGATAAGCAGTGTGCCACCTAAGGTTGTTTCGATGTTCATGCTTTCTTCTCCTTCCAACAAGCACCCAAGACTCCGCCAGTAATGGCGCCAACCACTACGTGGCTATTCTCTGGCAAATACCAATACGCCAACATAGAAGAGGCTGCTGCTATGGCCCAAATAGCAAAGATTCTTAAGTCTTTCGGCCCGGCCACCACCATAGACAGCAGGAAGCATCCCATAACCATATCGAGCCCTAGGCCCACCGGATCTTTGATTGCGCTACCAAAATAAATGCCGATCCAGGTGCCCACAATCCAAAAAGACCACATCGCTAAGCCGCCACCAACAAGCAAGCCAAAGCCTGGTTCTTTTCTACCAAATGCATTGAGTGCCATTGCCCAGTTAGCGTCTGATGCTACCAGCATTACACCGTAACGTTTTGTTGGTGGGAGTTGTCGTAACCATGGATAAAGTGTAGCTCCCATCAAGAGGTGACGAGCATTAATAGCAAATACAGTAATAAGAACTGGAATGAGAGGGACTTCTGCTCCCCACATTTCTAACGTGGCAAATTGTGAAGCACCGGCGAAGACCAGTGTGCTCATCAACATAGTGGGAAATACATCTAGTCCAGTCTGTACCGCAGCAACACCGAAAGCGAGGCCAAATATGACCACGAACATAGAGAGGGGTAAAAGTTGGGTGAAGCCGTTCCAGACGTCAAGCCGATTAAATTCGTGCAACTCAGTGGAGGAGCGTTGAAGATGTTGAGTATTTTCTGTCATAGAGATACCTAGCTAGCAGGCAAAGGGGCAGTGCCATACGAGTGTGTTTGTTATTCTTTTGTAAACTTCATGTTTAACATCAATTGGAGGGGCTTTCAAACTCTAAGTGCTATATAAAATTGAGCCATCCAAGCGGCTTTAAGAAACAGAGTGTAGAGAGTCGCGCTTGGTAGTGCTAAAGGAGAATAAAACAACAGAAATAGTAAGCTCTGTTTAATTGATAACATCACGAGCTAGTACAGATTAGTAAATAAGAAAGAAAGCGAGCACGAGGCTCGCTTTTTCGCTCTGTTACGAATAACTGAATAGGTTTATTTTACGTAGACACGAGGGTTCGCGCTTCCCCAAACCGTGTATAGTTCAGGGAAGATGACTTCTGCGTGTTTTTCCATCTCAGCAGCTGAAATCGTTTTGCCTTGTTGGGAGCCAAACAAAACAACTTCAGAACCAGGCTCAACATCTTTGATACCTGTAACATCTACCATAGTAGTGTTCATTGAAGCAACGCCCGCAACTTTTGCACGTTGGCCATTGATCAGAACTTCTGCCGTATTCCCCATTTTTCGTGGATAACCATCAGAGTAACCAACAGGAATGTTCGCCATTAAGCTTTCTTTGCTTGTTGTGTAGCTGCTGTCGTAACCGACTGTGCTATTTTTTGGCAGGTGGTGAACGGATGCCACGCGTGTTTTGAAAGACACGATAGAAGGGTACTCAGGGTTAGTTGGTAAGTCTCCGTATAAAACGCCACCAGGACGAACCATATCAAGCTGCGCCTCAGGAACATTAAGCGCGGTGTAAGAGTTTGCTACGTGCAGTAAAATGTTGTCGCGTTTTAGATTCGCTTCTTTAATCAGCCATGCAGAACTGTCTTTGAATGAAGCTAACTTTTGGCGCACGTCGTCTGCATTGTAGTTAGGGAAATGAGTCATGATACCAACAATATTTACGCCAGCTTGTTGAGCGATTTTTAGCGCTTCTTTCTTGCCTGCTTCTGTCGTCATATCAACACCATTACGTCCCATACCACCGTCGTTCAGAGCAAGGTGAACTTTGATTTCTTTACCAGCTTTCTCGGCTAGTTTAGACAGTGCTTTAGCTTGCTCTGCTGTGCCTATCAACTCTTCGACATTTAGGTCGATTACGGCTTCAATCTCGCCAATATCCGCTGAGCGTACACGCATAAGTTGGCCTTTAAAGCCACTGTCGCGAACAGTTTGTGCTTCGGCGTTACTTGCAACGGCAACGCAAGGAATTTGTTGCTCGATAATAGTCGGCATCAGGCCTGCGATACCATTGCCGTATGCGTCGGCTTTCATCACGGCGCAGATTTTCGTTTTGCCATCCATGTGCGATTTAAACTGCTCAATATTATCGCGGAACTGACCTAAGTTTATTTCTAGCCAAGCGTTAGCACCTTGAACTTGCTCTGCTTTTGCTGCTGTATTGCTAATTTGAAGAGGAGCGGCAGTGGCTTGCATTACAGGAACCGCGACTGCAGCAGCGATAGTCAGTGATAGTAAGGTTTTATTTAAGCGCATAAAGTCTCCGTACGCGTTTTTTGTATTGGTTATGTTATTGAGTACTTGGGGAAAGTACCTGACGAAGTAAAACGCTCCAAGTGGTGCTTTGGAGCGTTTATTAAGATAGTGATTTAATATATACCTAAATATACCTCAGTGATGACATTCAATTTAAGCAAATCGGGATTGATTTGATATCTACTAAGGTATCCACTGAGTTTAACTCAGTTTAAAGCGGCTCATTACATCTTTAAGAGAAATGGATAGCTGGCTTAGTTCGCGGCACGCCTGTGCGGTTTGCTCCGAACCTTGCGAGACCTCTTGAGATGCCAAATGTATGTTTTCAATGCTGCGGTTAAGCTCTTCCGCAACAGAGTCTTGCTGGTTACAAGCCGTGGCGATTTGGGTACCCATGTCTGAGATGTCAGAAATCGAATGCTCAATGTCGCTCATCAGCTGTTTTGATTGAATGCCTTGTTCTGCACATTCTGAAATACTGGTTCTAGAAAGTTCAGTGGCTGATTTTGCGTCTTTTGCAAGTGATTGTAGCTGCTCAATGATCGAAGTGATTTCACTCGTTGAATCTTGCGTACGGCCGGCAAGAGTTCGAACTTCGTCTGCAACGACGGCAAAGCCACGACCAGACTCACCAGCACGCGCCGCTTCAATGGCTGCATTAAGTGCAAGTAGGTTGGTTTGATCGGCAATGTCGCGGATAACATCCACGATCACGTTAATTTTATTCGATTGCTGTTCAAGCTCTGCTACGGTATCGCCTGCAGCGCCAATTACGTTTGAAACTTCTTGAATCGCGTCAACCATACCTTGGGTTTCACGAACACCGTGTTGTGTGCGTCGGTTTGCTTCGTTAGCTTGGTTCGCTGAGTCTTCAGTGTTACGAGCAACATCGGCTACGGCCGCTTTCATTTCTGTCATTGCTGTTGCGATGTGCGTAATTTGCAGCTGTTGATCTTTCATACCAGACGCAGAAATATCGGAGATTTGGTTCATCTCTTCGACAGCGCTGCTTAACTGAGTAACTGCAGCAATCACGTTATCGATAACTTGGCGTAAGTCATCTTGCATCTTAGTGGTCGCGTCTGCCAGTTCACCAAGCTCGTCATTGCCGATTGCTTTACGGTCAATGTCACTTGATAGATCACCTGTCGCGATGGCATTTGCTTGCTCAACAACAAGTTTAAGTGGGCCACAAATTAGGCGAGTCAGCACGTATGTCATGCCTACCATGATCAGTAGAATAATCACGTTACTTGCTATTGAAGAATTACTCAATCCATTTACAGAGGACAGGATATGAGTTTTGTTGCTGTCCATAGCTTCTTTAAGGAGACGGATTAGTTCGCCTAACTCTGAGTCAACCGCTTCGAAAGCAGACAAAGAGTTCGCCAAAATAGGGTGGGCCTTGCTTTTGTCGTTAGCTAGCATCGCTTCATTGTACTGGTCCATAGTAACCAAGTACTTTTTCCACTGACGCATAAGACGCTGGTAAGTTTGCTGCTCTTCGCCAGGCCAGATAGTTTCACCGTAAGCGTTGAGCTCTCTAGTGATCTTTTCGCGTTCTCTAATATTGTTAGAAATTTTAGTTTTGACTTGGTCTGCGTCTTCATAAGTGTACGCAGCAAATTGAGCTCGGCGCCAGCGAGACAAGTGATCTCGAATCGAATCGACCCTTTCCATTGCAGGAAGCGTATCGTCGGTATAGTTTAAAAGCTCAGATTTGATGCTTTTGAGCTCTGTAGATAAAAACACGCCAAATGCAATGTTGACGATGGCAATGAGTAAAAACGATAGCGATATCTTTTTCGCTATAGAAAGATTCTTGATAGACATTAGTGATATACCTTGTTTTTCTTATGTTGTGTCGCCAAAGTAAACCACATCCTTATATGTGATATATGTCCATTAAATTACTGCAACTCGTGTAACGTACCATTATTTATTGATATTTTCGATAATGAATTGAGCTTTGTTTGAAAATAAAAAAAGTCAATGATTTTATAAAGGTACGACCACATTCGATATAAAGTTATCGGTAACAAAATATGATGTTCTGTACGCAGTCGTGCCAAGAGCAGGGAATCAAATTGTTACAGATGTTACAGCGGTGAAAAGATCAGCGTTCATAACGTGATAGTCGCGTGTTTACCTCGAAGCAGTTACGGGCACTAGTATGCGTATGACTTAATAGCCAATGAAAGGGAACGGGTGCTTATTGGTCTAATTGAATGCCAAATGTACTAGGCAGATCGCTTTTTAAGCACTTAAATCAAAAAGATAAAATTTATTGTTGACCAGATAAATTAATCCGTTAAAGTACGCCTCGTTCTCACGGCAAAGGTCGCTGAGACAGATGGTGTCTAACCCATCGCATGATTGCGTTGCCCTGGTGGTGGAATTGGTAGACACAAGGGATTTAAAATCCCTCGGCGTTCGCGCTGTGCCGGTTCAAGTCCGGCCCGGGGCACCATCAAAATCTTTGGTGACAGAGATATAAAATCAGAAAGGCGCCTTGGCAGAGTGGCTATGCAGCGGATTGCAAATCCGTGGACCTCGGTTCGACTCCGGGAGGCGCCTCCACTATTTCGAAAGCCAGTCTTAAATGACTGGCTTTTTTCGTTTTTAGTCCGCCTTTTCGTAACCCTCGCGCTTTCCTAAAGCCTCCCATGTTTTGATCACCATTCAATATTTTTAATGCGCTAATCATTGACTTTATAAATGTTAGACAACTCAATAATTGTATAGTGTGATTGGTGATAGTTTCTCTTCGATTGTAATCCGAACTTTTTGTATTACAGGCAGCAACCTAGCTAGCGTCATAGTTAGTATCGCTTGGTGCGTATATGCAGAAAGGAGGATTCTAGTCCTTAACGTGAGAGAAAAATAATGAAAACATTCAACCTTAAACCTACACTTTTACCCTTAACTTTGCTGCTCAGTTCGCCTGTAATGGCGGCACAAAATGGCACCATGATGCAGTATTTCCATTGGTATGTGCCAAATGACGGTGCGCTCTGGACACAAGTTGAAAACAACGCTTCGGCACTATCTGGCAACGGCTTTACTGCGTTATGGTTACCGCCCGCCTATAAAGGTGCTGGTGGTAGCAACGACGTCGGTTATGGCGTTTATGATATGTATGATTTGGGAGAGTTTGATCAAAAAGGTTCGGTGCGCACCAAGTATGGCACCAAAGATCAGTACCTAAGCGCCATCAATACTGCCCATAAAAACAATATCCAGATTTATGGCGATGTGGTGTTCAACCATCGCGGCGGTGCGGATGGTAAATCCTGGGTCGACACCAAGCGAGTCGATTGGAACAACCGAAATATTGAACTTGGTGATAAATGGATTGAAGCGTGGGTAGAGTTTGATTTCCCTGGGCGCAACGATAAGTACTCAAACTTTCATTGGACGTGGTACCACTTTGATGGCGTGGACTGGGACGATGCTGGCGAAGAAAAAGCTATCTTCAAATTCAAAGGTGAGGGTAAGGCATGGGATTGGGAAGTGAGCTCGGAAAAAGGCAACTACGATTACCTTATGTACGCTGATCTAGACATGGATCACCCTGAAGTTAAGAAAGAACTTAAAGACTGGGGTGAGTGGTATATCAACATGACTGGTGTTGATGGGTTTAGAATGGACGCGGTGAAGCACATCAAATATCAATACCTGCAAGAATGGATTGATCACCTACGTTGGAAAACAGGGAAAGAACTATTCACGGTCGGAGAGTACTGGAACTACGATGTGAATCAGCTGCATAACTTTATCACCAAAACCTCTGGCAGCATGTCTTTGTTTGATGCACCGTTACATATGAACTTTTATAATGCGTCTAAATCGGGTGGTAGCTACGATATGCGTCAAATCATGGATGGTACGCTGATGAAGGACAATCCAGTCAAAGCGGTTACCTTAGTAGAAAACCATGACACTCAGCCTTTGCAGGCGTTGGAATCAACCGTTGATTGGTGGTTCAAGCCGCTCGCTTACGCGTTTATCTTATTGCGTGAAGAAGGTTATCCATCCGTGTTTTATGCAGATTACTACGGCGCGCAGTACAGTGATAAAGGGCATGACATCAATATGGTCAAAGTGCCTTACATTAAAGAGCTAGTAACACTGCGTAAAGATTATGCCTATGGCAAACAACATTCTTATCTCGACCACTGGGACGTAATTGGTTGGACTCGAGAAGGTGATGCAAATCATCCACATTCAATGGCCGTGATCATGAGTGATGGACCTGGTGGCTCGAAGTGGATGTATACGGGTAAACCAAGTGCTCGCTACGTAGACAAGTTGGGTATCCGAACTGAAGAAGTTTGGACTGATGCGAATGGTTGGGCTGAGTTCCCAGTAAACGGCGGATCTGTCTCGGTTTGGGTTGGCGTTGAATAATCCATTCCTGTGATTTTGATACAGAGTAGGCAATTCTTGATAAAACTTTTCAATGAATCAATGTGTTATTTGATATTCATTCAACAAATGAGTAACTTATATTTGAGCATAATCTAGAGGAAGATAAAGAATGGAATCTATTGCTGATGTATTGGTTGTGGCTATTGTGTTCGGTGCCATATTTGGGGGCGGGATAATAAAGTTAATCTTGAACCATCGTAAAGAAGTAAGAGCGTTGGAGATATCTGAACGTAATACGATGAGCCGAGAAGAACAAGATAACCTTAACAAGCAAATTGGTGACTTGAAGCGACGTGTTGAAGTGTTAGAGCGAATTGTCACAGATAACAAATATCAACTTGAAAAAGAAATTGCCTCTCTGTAGATCACCACTTAATCGTAAAGCCGGCGAAGTCCGGCTTTTTCGTGTCTGTACGTCATACCTTTCGGATGTTTAACTCAGCGTTCATCAAAAAAGTCTTTGTCGCGAATGTATTTACTCATAAAGTGATAAGAGAACGGTCGCATTAGCCAACTAAATAAGGAGCGCCCAAGCCGTATGAGCGTTGGGGTGTTCTCGTATATTCTCCCGTTATATAACCATAGCATTTTGCCTACATGCCAATACAAAAAAGGTACGGGCGGCATAAAGGTCACGATGTCGATGTCGCAACAAATCCTGTATGTTTTGTGCCCCAAACGGTAGCGTTTCTTAAACGTCCAATCCCCGACAGCGGGCTGTCCGAAAGTGACCACGCGTTTAATGCTTTTTGGGTATTTTTTCTCAATATAGTCAGCAAAAACACTGCCAATCGCGCCACCTGAAGAGTGGCCAGTAATAGTGATTCTTTTCCCCCTGAGAATAAGTGGTACAACGATACCTTCGAGGCGTTCGATCACGGTCAACCCTAACCGATCTTCATTTCGGCTCGGTAAACTTTCTTGGAACAACAGATGATAGAAACCCGCGTGAATGCGATAGTTTAGTCCCAACCTTCGACAGCTTCTCGTCCACATCGCGAAGTTCAACAACCAATCACTGATACTGTGTGAGCCTTTAATCACTACGACCACTTCACTCTGTTTTTTACTCCAGAGCACGCGAATCATAATCTTACCGTGTTCATTTCTAATGACTCGTTGCCCATTAGGATCGAACCCGTATTGAGTTTGCCTGAAGACGCGAGGGTAGGCGAGATTACAAAGCACCGCATAGCGCTCGTATTGGTATCGTTTTAATGGTTTCACGTTAACTTTCTTAGTGGAGCCTAACGTTTGACTGTAATTAATGAATATTAAAAATACGTGAACCTTGATTTAGGGTCGGTAGAGATTCTGTGTATTGGTATCGCGAATGAAAGACTCAAACTGGCTTAAATGCGTCAAGATGGTTTGGCGAGAGAGTGCATGATGTTCGCTAAGCACGTTAATTAGCTTTTTCAAAGCCTTACGATCTTGTTTATCAAGATTTGCTGTTTCTTTGAGTTGTGCGAAAAATTCAATTTGACTTGAAGTGTCGTTAAAGTCACCGAGCTTGTCTTGCAATAGTTTTAGTTGTTTCACGTTGTTTTTGTGCTGTTGGGAAGGATAGAGCGTGGAAAATCCTTCTAACAGATAACGCAGCGCTTTGCACTTTATCCGCATCGAATGAATCACGCTGTCACGACTTTTGTCCGAGATCTTGCGTCGTGCTTTATCAACTTTTTTAAATTGATCGGAGATTTTTTGGCTTGCGAAGAGTAACGCAGGTACGTTGCTATCCACTCGTTCGTGTTGCGTACTTCGCAGCAGACTATTCCTGACCAAAGTGCAGTGCGTTGTGTATTCTTTTGTAGCTAGCCAACGCGTAACTCTTGCCTGTTCGTAAGCACGTTCGGCTTCGATAAAGCCAAAAAGCTGCTCAAGAGACGATTTGTGATTTGGGAGCATTTCAATGTATTGGTTTTTGTCCAAGATAAATACGTCCAAATCACGCAGCTTATTTGTTTTCTTCATCATTATTCTTAAATGAGGTTTCAAAATACGCTGTTCAAAAGGAGGGATCAGTTCGCGAAGTAGTGAGCATAGTGAGCGTATGCGCCTTAGTGTGACGCGATACTGGTGTGTATATTCAGGGTCCAAGTCATGGACGATCCCCTGTTCCAGAGAGCGTGCATAATCAAATTCAGTAAGTAAGAAGTGGGACACTACGAAGTCGAGTTCGGAATCAGTATGTAGCGGTAATTGAAATGATGACTTTCGAAACATGATGAGCGCTTATTTGTCCCCTGCAGTACGAGTTAAGTTTATACCCATACTGCCAATTTGTGTGACTTGTCGATTCCTCATTGACATGAAGTGATGAAGCAAAGTAAACGAGAGCAAAGCATGCTGATGTTCTTGTGAGCAAAATGATCGCCCTTTGTTCGTTTGAGTTGGCTTTTTAACCATTTGAATAAAAGAGACTAATTTTTTGTTGACCAGATAAATTAATCCGTTAAAGTACGCCTCGTTCTCACGGCAAAGGCCGCAGAGACAGATGGTGTCTAACCCATCGCATGATTGCGTTGCCCTGGTGGTGGAATTGGTAGACACAAGGGATTTAAAATCCCTCGGCGTTCGCGCTGTGCCGGTTCAAGTCCGGCCCGGGGCACCATCAAAATCTTTGGTGACAGAGATATAAAATCAGAAAGGCGCCTTGGCAGAGTGGCTATGCAGCGGATTGCAAATCCGTGGACCTCGGTTCGACTCCGGGAGGCGCCTCCATTCTTTTACTTGTCCATGAGTTCCGATAGTAACCTGTAGGATCTCAACTTCTCAGATTGTTCAAACACCATCGTGTTTACCATAATTTCATCTGCCCCAGTGCGTTCCAAAAGTTTCTCAATTTTCTGTCTTACATATGTTTGATCACCATGGATAGATTCACGTAATTGAGTTTCAACGTGAAGCTTTTCCTGTGCTGACCATAGTGGTGCCATACTTTTCACTGGTGCGCGAAGTTTTTCGCGATTGCCGCGAATCATTTTTAAGAATTTTTGCTTCTCTGTTGTCGCGAGAAAATCTGCATGTGACTGAGTATCCGCTACGATAACGTTGGCACAAATCATCACATAGGGTTGAGCTAAATGCTCGGATGGGACAAACTCATCTCGATAAAAGTTTAGAGCACGAGACATTGCATCTGGAGCAAAGTGTGCAGCAAATGCGAAAGGTAAGCCTCTCTTAGCTGCTAAACGTGCGCTGTATGTACTCGACCCCAGAAGCCAAATCGGCAGAGATGTGTTGTTACCTGGATAAGCCGCGACTGGTTGATTTCGAGATACGGGACCAAGAAAGAAATTAAGTTCCTCCAACAGCTCTTCAAAGTCAGGATCCATATGCTCTGGTTCCCGCCTTAATGCATGCATTGTTTGGTAGTCGGTGCCTGGTGCGCGTCCTAATCCGAGGTCAATACGACCAGGGTATAATGCCTCTAACGTTCCGAATTGCTCTGCAATAACTAGTGGTGCATGGTTAGGTAACATGATTCCACCAGATCCTAAACGGATCGAGTTCGTGTGCGCTCCAATATGACTGAGTAATACACTGGTTGCGGCACTGGCGATGTCGGGCATGTTATGGTGTTCAGCCATCCAAAACCGATGATAGCCCCAGGACTCGATTGATTGAGCTAATTCAACGGAGCGCTCGAACGTTTCGGTGAAGTTTGTTCCGTCGGACACGGGTGCCAAATCCAGAACAGATAAACGAGGAAAAGACATAGGATAGTTATAGCCTGTTAATGAATCTTAACTATCATATGGTGGTGAAAGTTGACGTTTAAAAGGGGAGGATTAACCATTCACAATGGATTATTTTTCTTCAATGCCTGGAGAGCGTTTAGCTTACGAGTTTAGCTTTTGCTATGTGATAAAAGCGGCTTTATTACTGTAAGTGGCCACAGTGGTCGATGTCGTTGAATATTCGCATGTAGAACGTTTCCACAGCTACTTTAGATTAAAACATAGGCCTCTTTAACAGCGAACTGCTGTTGTCGACAATAGTGAACGAGCTAGCTTTAGAACGTTTTGACTGATACATAGACTTGTCTGCCGCTGTTAATAATTCATGTACATTCGACCCATGCTCAGGATAGAGTGCAATACCAATGCTAGCTCCGACGCATAACTCTTTACCTTTAAAATGAATTACTTTTTCTATTTCTTGGATATAGCGTAGTGCACATGCAGACAGAGACGTACCTGTTGTGTGTGAACGATGAATAATAATAAATTCATCTCCACCAAAGCGGCCTACCATGTCTGATTCGTCGATAATACTTGATAATCTACTAGCTACAGATTTTAACACTGCATCACCTGCCTCATGGCCATGGCTATCGTTAATATCCTTAAATAAATTTAAATCTATAAAAAACAAACTAAAACTATTCTCACTGCCTCTGAAATTACGCGTAAGCTGGATCAAATGTTTTTCTATTGCTCGACGATTGTAGATATTAGTTAAGGAGTCGTGCTCAGACAAAAATACCAAACTTTCTTTTTGACGATTTAGAACTGAAGTTTGATTCTCTACTTCTTCTTTAAGTTTTGATTTTGATATTGTTGTGTGGTTTAACAATGCCGCCATTTTATTGAAGTAACAAGACAGATTTTCAAATTCCGTGAATTGATTTTCTGAAGGGATTTTATAGTCAAAATTTGACCTGCTTAATTGTTTTATTCCATTTATAAACCTTTGAAAGCTTCTCTTGAACTTTATTTTTATATAAAAGCATAATAGCATAACAACCAGAGAGATAAAAATAATACCTGCTTGAGTGTAATAATTTAAATTTTGTAGTTTTGTAGACTTATTATTAAGTATTTTTTTATAAATATATATTATTTCATTATTCATATCCTGGGATACAATGTTTATTCTGGATTGTATGACAGGATTTGATTTATTATAATTTACGACTGAATCATAATGGCGATCTTTGTCTAGTAAATGATTATTTTCGTATTGAACTAAAAAATACAGTTCGAGATTCATTTTTTTTAGGTCTTTAGTAAGGTATAAAACATCTTCATTTTGAGATAATAATTCGTTTAATTTGTTATGAGAAATCATGAATTGTGTGAAATTGTTTTTTCCCCTATTTTGAGTGTAAGCCCAAAGATAACTACTTAATGACTCTAATGATATTTGTATGTCCATTATTTGGTTTAATTGTTTCTTGGCTTTATAATCTTCTATTTTTATGAAGCTTATGTATACTATAACGCTGATACATAGTATTACGCTTAGACTGAATAGTGATGCTAAATAGTGGTTTAACGAACGATGCATTTTAATCTAGACCATCAAAATATGAATTGATATAGTTTTCTTTAAATATTTTTCTGTAATTTGGAATCTGTCCTTCTACATAGTTTTGTTTTAATGCCCAATTAGCTTCTGATTGTAATGTAAATAATAAAGAATTCGTTAAATTTAATCGAAAGTTATAATCATCCCAACTCCAAGATATTTCTTCAACTGTTGTGTTAAGTTTTTGTGATAGTATTTTCATTGTTAAATGAGGGTTTTTATCCATCCAGTTAATTGAGTGATGAAGTGACTTTATTATTTTCATTACTTCTTGATCTGATTTTTCAATGTGTATTTCTTTTGATACAAGCAAAAAGTAAAGTTTATACACGCCAATAATTCCTATGTTCTTTACTTCTTCATTTATTCTATTCTTGGCCATAAATCCGTATGGCTCCCAAGTAGATATTGCATCGACGTTTCCTTGCATTAAATGATTTATAATAACCTGCGTTGTTGATGATATTTTTTCTACTTTTTCTAAATCAATGTCATTTACCTGTAGCAACAAGTCTAAGTAATATTCGCTAGCGCTCTTTTTTATTACACCAACCTTTTTTCCTGGTAATTTATCTATACTTTCTATGCCAGACCGCTTTTTAGTTAGCAGCTTAATATCATTCGTAGAAGATGCAAAAGAAGTGATTAATGCTAAATCTTTGTATTCAAAGCTTTTAAACATCAGTACGCTTTCAGAAAAAGTGGCGTAATTAACATGGTTTTCTAGAAGTAGGTTTGAACATTCGACCCCTCCAAAGCACATGATAAGTTCGACGTTTAAATCGTTTTCTTCAAACGCACCTATGTGCTCTGCAATGATAAAAGGGGCTGACAGAGGCGTCTTAGATATACCGATTGTTGTAGGTTTGTGGATAGCATTTGATACCGTTGTTAACTTTAAATAAGCAACTACTAATGCAGAAAGAACTAAAATTATGATAACTGTAGAAATCTGTTTTGTATCCATCAAAAACAACTCCCTTCATAATAGTAGTAATTAATCTATCAGTTAAATGAGTGTAGTTGCTTATTGGGTTGATGCTAGGAGAGGAGGGGATTTATTTGTATCGTGCCAAATTTATGAGTACCTAGGGGTAATTTCGGTAACTGGCTTAGATATAAAGAATTTATCTTTAGTTAGTTCAAGTTGTAGCAAATGACTGATTTCATAACATGATGATTTATGGAGAGATATCAACTTTTTAAGTTGAAAAATTGTACTCCATTTTTGCCATTTTTCTTTATCTCATACATTGCGTGATCGGCTTTTTGATACACTTCATTAAACGGTTGCTTTCCTTTGTTAAAGAGACAAACACCGATACTCATTCCTATAGTTACTTTATGTAAGTCTTGATTTATCGCTGGAATGATTGAGTCTAAGAGTTGATTGCAAAGTTGGGATATTTCCTCTCGACTTGAATGCCAGTTTAAGATAACAAATTCATCGCCTCCTATGCGTCCAACTTGAGACTTGCTTGACGCAAGCTCTGTTAAGCTATTGGCTATATTAATGAGGAGAGTATCACCAGTATGATGACCTAGCTGGTCGTTAACTGCTTTAAAATTATCTATATCAACAAACACTAAGGCAGACTGCTGAGACGGCTTGGTTTGAGGTTGATGATTAAAGTTTTCCTCAATTGCTTTTCTATTTAACAGTCCGGTCAATGGATCACTCGAAGCTAACTTAGCCAGTTGCTGCTCATATCGCTTTTCTTTTGTAATATCGATATGAGTGCCCATCATGCGCAGTGGTTCGCCATCAGAACCATACTCGACGATGCGCCCTCGATCGTAGACCCAACTATCACTGCCGTCTTTATGAATCATGCGATGCACTACCTCATAAAGGTCGGTTTTGCCAGCTAGGTGATCTTCAAATGCACCCACCGCAAGATCATAATCTTCAGGGTGGAGATTGTTTTTCCACGTTTCAACCGTCGCGGTTAACTCATGGGGCTGATAACCTAGCATTTTGCCCCACTGCATATTGAATATCGTCAAAGTACCTGAAGGAATATGCTGCTCCCACAAACACAGTCCATTACTGTCGAGTGCAGCATTCAACTTTTCTTGTAGTCGCGCATTCTTCCGCTTCAGCTCTTCATTTTCTTTTTCTAAGCAGGCAATTCGAGTTAGATATTCTTCCATTTTGCGCATAATTTACGTCGTTTTCGGAGCGACAATATACGAAAAATACTTTGCAATTTCTATGATTGAGCTTGGAGATATAAGTATTGAATATGCGGTAAATAATAAAGAATCGGTGATGTTACTTAAGAGCAGCAAAGTAAATGCTTGGAAAACAAAGAAGGAAATAGGGGGTAAGCGAGGGGCTCTCCTGGTGCAAAGTCTTAAATGGAGGCCTTTGCACCGGGACTACTGAGGGTTAGCGGTTTAGTGCACCACAACGCTCAGGTTGGTATGTGATATCGACAATTTCAATTGTCTTCACTTGATTATTTGGCATTGGCCAGTCAAGTTTTTGGCCGACAGACAAACCGATCAGTGCGCTGCCTACGGGCGCAAAAATAGAGATATCATCACTGCTTTTCAGTTCAGAAGGGTAAACCAGTGTCTTTGTCATGGTTCTATCTTCACCTGAAAATTTAAACTCTACAGTCGAGTTCATCGTGACCACGTTATCTGGCATTTGTTCTGGCTCAAGAACTGTTGCTCGGTCGAGCTCTGCTTCTAATTCCACAAGCTCCGCTGCGATGTTTGGCATTTTATCCAACAAGGCCGTGATTCGGTTCATATCTAAGCTTGAGATGTAGATAGAATTGTTTTCTGACATTTTATGACTCCCAAATAAAAGGCCGCCTCACAAAAATGGGACGGCACTCTATATGTCAATTACGGTATCAATCATATGGACGCTATTCCATATGAACTAAACCTGATTTTAGTCTTTATAGTGCGACTTAGCTAGTAAAAAATTTTTGTTGTGAAGCTTGATTTTTCTAAATCTTTCAATCACTTCAGATATTGTTCTCTGTTCACCTTGAAACGGTGAAGTCAAGTGAGTGCGTCGTTTAGAAGCAAAGCAGGATTTATCGTAGGTGTGCTCGGTTTCGATGGTCAGCCTAACTTCATAAAAGCAAAACGGTATAGTCCGTTGCTAGCATGGCTTCGGTTATCTCAGTTTGTTAAAACTACCAATATCCGTTAATAAATTACTTTTTATTTCGCAATAGTCAGATAAATACGTTCATCTACCCCTTTAGGGTAGTTTGAAATTGTAATTGATTTACATCATGTATTAATTTTCTTTCACAATTAACAATGAGCTCAGTGATAAGAACCTAACCCTTAGGAATTATAATGAGCAAGTTGAAGCTAGTAGTCATCGGTAACGGTATGGTAGGGCACCGTTATATTGAAGACTTAGTCGAGAAAGCTGATATGTCTAATATAGACATTACGGTTTTCTGTGAAGAACCTCGTGTCGCATACGACCGTGTGCATCTTTCCTCTTACTTTTCTCACCATACTGCAGATGAACTTTCTTTAGTAAAAGAAGGCTTCTGCGAGAAACACGGTATTAACATGCTGATCGGCGAACGCGCGATTAACATCAACCGTGAAAACCGCATTGTTTACTCAAGCACTGGCCGTGAAGTTCAATACGACAAGCTGATTCTTGCTACTGGCTCATTCCCATTTGTTCCACCTATTAAAGGTCACGAAAGCAAAGACTGTTTTGTTTACCGTACTATCGAAGATCTTAAAGCGATCGAAGCGTGTGCGAAGAAGAGCAAATCAGGCGTTGTTGTCGGTGGTGGTCTGCTAGGCCTTGAAGCAGCAGGCGCACTGAAAGCACTGGGTGTAGAAACGCACGTTGTTGAGTTCGCGCCAAAACTAATGGCTGAGCAACTTGACCTGGCTGGTGGTAACCAACTTCGTCACAAGATCGAGCGTATGGGCGTGAACGTTCACACCAGCAAAAATACGCTTGAGATTGCGCCAGAAGGCACAAACGCACGCAACGTTATGCGTTTTGCTGACGGTTCAGAACTAGAAACAGACTTCATCGTATTCTCTGCAGGTATTCGTCCACAAGACAAACTAGCACGCCAAATGGAGCTAGAAGTGGCACCTCGTGGCGGTGTTGCTATCAACGACCATTGTCAGACTTCTGATGAGAACATCTACGCGATTGGTGAGTGTGCGTCTTGGAACGAAATGTTCTACGGCCTTGTTGCTCCTGGCTACAAGATGGCGACCGTTGCTGTTGACCACCTACTAGGTAACACAGAAAGCAAATTCGAAGGCGCTGACATGTCTGCGAAGCTGAAACTTCTAGGTGTAAAAGTAGGTTCAATCGGTGACGCGAACGGTCGTACTGAAGGCTGTAAGAGTTACGTTTACCAGAACGAAGAACAAGAAGTTTACAAACGTCTTATCGTTTCTAAAGACAACAAGAAACTGCTTGGCGCGGTTATGGTTGGCGACACCTCTGACTACGGTGACCTGCTTCAACTTATGTTGAACGAAATCGACCTACCAGAACACCCGGATGCGTTGATCCTTCCTGCACACGCAGGCGCTGAGAAACCAGCACTCGGTGCAGACGCTCTACCAGAAAGCGCAGTAATCTGTTCTTGTTTCGACGTAACCAAAGGCAAGATCGCACAAGCGGTTGCTGATGGTCACCACACATTGGGCGACATCAAAGCAGTGACTGGCGCAGGTACAGGCTGTGGTGGTTGTATTCCTCTAGTGACCTCTGTTCTAAATGCTGAGCTTGCTAAATCTGGTATCGAAGTGAAGAACGACGTGTGTGAGCACTTTGCATACTCACGCCAAGAGCTGTTCCACCTAATCCGTATTGAAGAGATCAAAACGTTTGATGAGCTTCTAGAGAAATACGGTAAAGGTTACGGCTGTGAAGTTTGTAAACCACTGGCTGGTTCTATCTTGGCTTCTTGCTGGGGTGAGCACATTCTTAAGCCACAACTGGTTAAGCTGCACGACACGAACGATAACTTCCTAGGTAACATCCAAAAAGACGGTACTTACTCTGTTATCCCACGTATGGCGGGTGGTGAAGTAACACCTCAAGCACTGGGTGCGTTAGCGAACGTTGCAGCAGAATACAACCTATACACCAAAGTAACCGGTGCTCAACGTATTGGTCTGTTTGGTGCTCAAAAAGACGATCTTCCAGAGATCTGGCGCAAGCTTATCGACGCTGGTTTCGAAACAGGTCAAGCGTACGCAAAAGCACTTCGTATGGCGAAGACCTGTGTTGGCTCAACGTGGTGTCGTTACGGCGTTCAAGACTCTGTTGGTCTGGGTTCTTACATCGAGAACCGTTACAAAGGCATTCGTACACCTCATAAGATGAAGTTCGGTGTTTCTGGCTGTACTCGTGAGTGTGCGGAAGCACAAGGTAAAGACCTTGGTATTATCGCGACTGACGCAGGTTGGAACATGTACGTATGTGGTAACGGTGGTATGAAACCTCGTCACGCAGACCTACTTGCAAGTGACCTAGATAAAGAAACGCTAATCAAGTACATCGACCGCTTCATGATGTTCTACATCCGTACTGCTGCGCCACTACAACGCACATCAGTTTGGATGGAAAACATGGAAGGTGGCGTTGACTACCTACGCGAAGTGATTGTTAACGACAAACTTGGCATCAACACTCAACTAGAAGCTGACGTAGCGAAGCTTGTAGACGAGTACGAGTGTGAGTGGACTGCGACCATCAACGACGAATCACAACTGACTCGTTTCGCGCACTTCATCAACTCTGACAAGCGCGATGAAAACGTCGTGTTTGTACAAGAGCGCGAACAGCACCGCCCAGCAACCTTCACGGAAAAACACCCTGAAGCGAAAGGCGACATCCTACACGTAGCGATCACTGAAGCATAAGGGAAGTTTGATTATGTCATTTGAAAAGATTTGCCAAATCAGCGACATCGTACCGGGCACGGGTGTTTGTGCTTTGGTTAATGGTCAGCAAGTTGCGGTATTTCGCCCAACACAAGCAGAAGAAGTGCTGGCGATCAGCAACACAGACCCGTTCTTCCAATCAAACGTGCTTTCTCGCGGTTTGATCTGTGAGCACCAAGGCGAGCTTTGGGTGGCAAGCCCACTTAAGAAGCAGCGCTTTAACCTGACAACAGGTGCGTGCATGGAAGACGAGCGTTTTAGCGTGAAAGCGTACAAAACCCGCGTAACCAACGGCGAAGTAGAAATCTCTGCGTAAGCTTGGTTTTCATTCCCTCCTCTTAGGGGGAGGGAATGAACTGAAACCTAGATTCAATAGACAAAGGCTTTCCAAGCATCATCTCAGGGGAACAGGGAAGCGAGGTGTTGTAGACAGCGTTCAGGTGTCAACGGGAAGCCTTTCTCTATTCAATCTTTAACTTTTTAACTTTTTAACTTTTTAACTTTCAATTTTGGATAAGGACACATTCATGTCTACTGATTTTAAGCCTGCAGAATTCGTGCAAACCATGATCAATGTTGGTGAAGCGAAAACTAATACAAGCACGCGAGACCTTCTGCTTCGCGGTACGATGGCTGGCGTTATTCTTTCGCTTGCGGTGGTGGTTGCTATTACCGCGATTGTACAAACGGGTATCGGTCTTGTAGGAGCACTTGTTTTCCCCGTTGGTTTCGTAATTCTAAGTGTGATGGGGTATGACCTAGTAACCGGTGTTTTTGGTCTAGCGCCTCTGGCTAAGTTTGCTAACCGTCCGGGCATCACTTGGGGTCGTATCTTCCGTTGTTGGGGTCTTGTAGGCTTGGGTAACCTTATCGGTTCTCTGATCGTTGCTTACCTAGTGGCTATCTCTCTAACAGGTAACTTCTCTCTAGAACTGAACGCAGTAGCGAAGAAATTTGTGGCTGTTTCTACCGCGCGTAGCCTTGGTTTTGAAAACATGGGTATGGACGGATGGATCACGTGTTTCGTACGCGGCATCTTCTGTAACCTAATGGTATGTCTAGGCGTTATCGGCAACATGACAGCACGTTCAGTATCTGGTCGCGTAGCAATGATGTGGTTCCCAATCTTCATCTTCTTCGCTCTAGTATTCGAGCACACAGTAGTAAACATGTTCCTATTCCCACTAGGTATGATTCTAGGTGCGGATTTTGGTATCGCGACTTGGTTGAACTTCAACCTTATCCCAACCATCCTAGGTAACATTGTTGGTGGTCTAGTAATGACTTGTATTCCACTGTACCTAACTCACGCTAAAACTGCGCCTTCTATCAATGCTGAAGAAGAAGTAAAAGCGCAACCTGCAATGGCTAAATAACCATTAACGGGTAATTCGCTTAATATGGTCCTGCTTCTGGATGGGCGGGACTATTCTCTAACTAGATTTCAATTTTTAACTTTCACTTTCGCGACATATTTTATTGATTTAGCTATAAAAAGTAATAACTCCTTAGAGTGGTTTTAGCCCTAAGTGCATAACGCGAGTGTTACTCTTTATATCTAAATTTTTCGATAGGCGTTGATATGACTACTGCTCACTCATCTTTAAACAGCGGCTTTGTTTCTCTTGTTGGTGCAGGTCCAGGTGATCCTGATTTGCTCACAGTAAAAGGCTTAAAAGCCATTCAAGCGGCTGAAGTTGTTGTATACGACCGTTTGGTGTCGAAAGACATTCTAGAATTGGCTCATGCATCAGCAGAGATGATCTACGTAGGTAAAAAATTAGACTTTCACTGTGTGCCTCAAGATCAAATCAACCAAATCTTGGTGCAGAAAGCACAAGAAGGTAAGCGTGTTGTGCGTCTGAAGGGCGGTGACTCATTTATCTTTGGCCGTGGCGGTGAAGAGTTAGAAGAACTAGCGGAATTTGGTATCAAATACGAAGTGGTTCCGGGTATCACAGCAGCAGCGGGTGCAACGGCTTATGCTGGTATTCCATTAACACACCGCGACCATGCGCAAAGCGTTCAATTCATCACTGGTCACGTACAAAAAGATGGTCGTGAGATTGAGTGGCATTCACTGGCGCAATCCAACAACACGCTTGTGTTCTACATGGGTTTGAAGCAAAGCGGCCACATTATGGATAAGCTGATCACTCACGGCTTAGATCCTGAGATGTCATGCGCCATTATTGAAAACGGTACGCGCCCAGAGCAGCGTGTGTTCCAAGGAAAGTTGAACGAGCTATCGATCATGGCAGAGCAAGCCGTGAGCCCAGCATTGATTGTGGTTGGCAGCGTGACTCAACTTCACAACAAGTTGGATTGGTTCGCAAAGTAATACTGCCCAGAACTGACTATATTTTACAGGGGCTTTGTTGCCTCTGCATTTCTTGCTTACGCATCGGCATTTGATCAATGAGGTTGTTGATAAACGACCAGTCTGTTTCTGCGCCCCAGCGGTGCTTTTCTAGACCATCTTTACCAAGCAAAATAGCGGTATGAGAACCTTTTTCGACCTCATAAAGACGAGCTAGCATTTTTAGGTCGAACTCTTCTTTAAGCCAAGCAGGAAAAGTATAACCTTGTTCTGTAATGACCAGCGTGACGACATCTCTGTCTTCCAACTCACACTCATTCATAAGTGTTTCTAGCAAGAATTGTTTGACGTATTCATCATTTTCTGGCGCAAAGTAGAGCACGCTTCTATGTGGCCAGTATTTGGAGTGCGCTGGATAACCAAATGCTGTCGATGACAAGATACAAGAAAGCAGTATCACTAGTAACTTTCCGCCCATGACAGTTCCCCTAGAAACCCAAATAACTTTTTATACGTTAAGTTTAGTGGAATTGGCTCATTGTGCTTTTTCCAAAACTGGCATAGGGTAGGCAGCAAATAAATTGAGCGTAGAAATAGATGAGTTCGGAAAGCAAACAAAAAATCGCCATTTTGGTTGATGTACAGAATGTGTATTACACCTGTCGCGAAGCGTATCGAAGCAATTTCGATTACAACCAGTTTTGGTATGTCGCCACACAAGGGAAAGAGGTGGTGAGTGCTCGTGCTTATGCCATCGCGAGTAACGATCCAAAACAACGTCAGTTTCATCACATTTTACGCGGTGTTGGATTTGAGGTGATGCTTAAACCCTACATCCAGCGTCGTGATGGCAGCTCGAAAGGCGATTGGGATGTGGGTATTACTCTCGATGCAATTGAAATTGCTCCCGAAGTTGAGGAAGTGATTCTAGTTTCGGGAGATGGAGACTTTAGTCTGCTAGTAGAGAGAATTCAGCAGCGCTTCAATAAAACGGTGACCGTTTATGGTGTACCTAAACTTACATCTCAAACTCTGATTGATTGTGCCGACAATTTTGTCGCGATTGATGACGATTTCTTGCTGTAGTGAATAGTGCAATAAAGAAAGGCGAGTCACTCAGGCTGTACGAAACGTACAATGACTCGCCTCTAATTTATCCTTGATTTGGCTAGTTACGAAGGAATGATCATTTGCCCTAGCAAGTAACCCAAGCAACACGCACCAATCACGCCGATTAAGCCCACAGACATGAATGAGTGGTTGAAGTACCACTTACCAATCTTAGTTGTGCCCGAGGTATCGAAGTTCACAGTCGCGATATCTGAAGGGTAGTTTGGAATAAAGAAGTAGCCGTATACCGCTGGCATCAAGCCGATAAGCAGCGCAGGTTCCAAACCTAAGCCGAGACCAACAGGCAACATCATGCGAGCCGTTGCAGCTTGAGAGTTCACCACAACCGACACAATGAATAACGCAAGCGCGAATGTCCAAGGATAGTTGGTTACCATCTCTACGATGCCAGATTTAAATTGAGGCATAGCGTACTGGAAGTAGGTATCTGACATCCATGCAATACCGAAGATAGCAATCGCCGCCACCATACCAGATTTAAATACCACCCCATTTGGTACGTCGCGCGGGTCAGTTTTGGTCGCAAGCAAAATGATACCGCCGAAGCAGAGCATCATCATTTGAATCACAACTGCCATGCTGATTGGCTTCGAGCCATCTACGATGGTACGAATGTCTGGCCACATTGCGATAACGACGATAACCAAGATAGAAGCAATGAACAGCAATACAGAGTTACGAGCACTTGTTGGTAGTACTTCATCAAGAGACGTTGCAGTTGTGTTGAGGATTTTTTCTCTCCACACAGGATCTTTCAAACGCTCTTGGTATTCTTCATCGTCGTCTAGTTCTTTACCACGCTTTAGGCTGTAAAGTGACATCAACAACGTACCGAATAAGGTTGCAGGTACAGTAACGAGCAGAATTGAGAGCAGAGTGATCTCGTGTTGAATATCAGAGAGTTGCGCCAAGTAGTAAACTACGGCCGCTGAAATTGGTGATGCCGTGATTGCGATTTGAGAGGCGACAGAAGCGGCAGCCATAGGACGCTCAGGACGAATGCCGTTTTTAAGTGCAACGTCGCCAATGATTGGCATGATAGAGTAAACCGCGTGACCTGTACCAAGTAGGAAGGTCATAAAGTAAGTCACGAACGGAGCAATAAGGGTGACGCGTTTTGGGTTCTTACGAAGCACACGCTCGGCAACTTGCAGCATGTATTTCAAACCGCCAGCGGCTTCAAGAATGGAAGCACATGTTACCACCGCTAAAATGATCAACATGACGGTGACAGGAGGAGAGGTTGGCGGCATCTTAAAGATGAAGACTTCAATCACCAAGCCAATTCCGGATACGACCCCAAGGCCTATACCACCATAACGTGAGCCGATATACAGCATCACGAGCAAAAATAGAAACTCAAGATACAACATGTGGATTTCCTTATTCAAAACAGAGGGCTACATAGCCAAATTACCTCTTTGTATTGTCTCGATATTCAGAAAGAAAATACTTCATGTTGTTCACAATCCGCTGGATAAGAAACAGCAATATTCAATTATTGGCAATAACTCACGCTACACAGGGGAACTGTTAACACAGTTTTATCAGGGTGTTTTTATGCTGTGTATTTTTGCGATCATGTGAGCGTTAAATGCGAAGAGGTTTAAGAGTTTGTTGCTATTCATCGCATACGTAACCAGACCTTACAGTTTCACAGAACGCGGAAATACAGTCATAACTAACCCTAAGAGTGCTTCTTTGTTATGAAAACGCAAAGGATAATAGTTTGCATTGCGATTGGTGCTTGGGTATAAAGGTGTCAGAATGACTACACCAACAATAAGCCATCATGTCTGAGCAATTTTTCCCGCAACTGTTTCAAACTTCGAGTGAGATTACACCTTATCTACACGGTGATATCGGCGAGATAGGGCAAGAAGCTATCCATATCGAGAATGATATCAACCCGATCATCCAAGGCCTTTACCAGCAAATCTCGGAGGCTCATCCGGAAGCGGGAAAAGCATATTGGTTGACAAGAACGTGGGATTTACTTTGTTGGCAGCCAGTTTATGTCGCATTCATCTCCATTTACGGTTACCACACGTTGCCAAACATTCGCGAGATAGCGCAGCACCTCAAACCTTGTTTTGTTTCTGGGTACCGATTCGCCGACGAAGTGCATATACATGGCGAGCCAGAAGCGTTGATAAAAGAGGCGGGGCGTCAAATCCGAGAACTGTTCGACTTCTATCAACAAGAGATGAGTCAATGGACACGCATTCGTCCTGGCTTCACCCATCAATTGATGTCGGACGGAATCATGGCTTGTTTAATTCGTCTCCAACAGCGCTTTCCGCAAATGACTAACTCGACACTTCAGGAGCATGCGGTCTTGTGGCTAAGCGCAATGGGTTTGGATGTTGATAATAGCCGCTCACTTCATGAGACGGAATCTGATCAGCCGCTAAAGTTAGTAAGAAAAAGTTGTTGTTTAGTCTATAAGTGTGAAGGCAGAAAGCTTTGTGCAGATTGTCCTCGTTTAGAGGAAAATCGACAGCTTATGAGCAAGAAGGTTCTTAATTAACATTTATTTAACTTGTGTAACAGTGCTCGATTTGAGAGTGAGAATAAGTATCATTGCATGCTCTTGTTGACAACAAAAAGATAAATACAATGATGAAAAGGACGTTTTCTTTCAATCTCATCGTACTTGCGATGAGCAGTGGATACGCAGTTAGCTCAATAGCAGCAGAAGATCTTCAACAAACATCGACTCCGAGCGATGAGCAATTGGTTGTTGTAGGCAGTGTGATGCCGAAATCGATCTCCAATATTCCAGGAACGGTTTGGTTTGTTGGCCAAGAAGAGATTGCTCAGCAATATCGTGCGGGCAAGACACTGGGTGATATTCTTTCTGCAACCATCCCTTCTTTAGACGTCGGCACCGGTGGTCGAACTAATTATGGTCAGAACCTTCGCGGTAGAGCAATGTTGGTAATGATTGATGGTGTCTCTTTACAGTCTTCTCGCCCGATTAGTCGTCAGTTAGACGCAATAGACCCATTCAACATCGAGCGAATTGAAGTACTATCTGGTGCAACCTCCATTTATGGTGCAGGCGCTACTGGTGGTGTTATTAACATTATCACCAAGAAAGCGTACTCGGATGACTTGTCGTTTGAATCCTACGTGAGTGGCACTACAGGCTTTAATAGCAGCGATGACTTTGATTACAAACTCGCTCAGTCTATCTCGGGTGGTAATGAGCGAATTACCGCTAGAGGTTCGGTTGTGTACACCGAGACACAAGGTGCATTTGACGCAAATGGCGACATTGTCACCCCAGACATTTCACAGGGCTCCTTGCAGTATAATTCAACGCTCGATGTTATGGGATCGACCGAGATTCAAATCTCCGATGCCAGCAAGTTAAACCTTGTCGCACAATACTATGACAGCCAGCAAGATTCGCCATACGGTTTGTACATTGTTAACAATAAATTTGTTGATGTACGAGAGGGGTTCGATTCCGACCGTGAACATGGTACAGAGCGAGTTCTCTTAAGTGCGAACTACGCTCACGACAGCGTATTCGGTCATCAACTGATAGGCGAGTTATCTTACCGTAGTGAAGACCAAACCTTTACTCCTTATTACCAAAGTGCCTCTCAACAAAAAACAGAAGTTTTTGCTGGGCGCTTAGCGTTAGCTAAAAGCTGGGAGTCATTCAAACTTGTTTATGGTGTCGATGCGTACTTAGACCGTTTTGAAAGTAACCAGGCTCTGTTCGATCCAACCATTGCGAACAGCTCTGGGAACTTAATTAATCGAACCTATGCCGAAGTGGGGCGTTACCCAGATGTTGATGTGGCGTCTTACGCAATGTTTGTCCAAGGGGATTACCAAATCAATCAAGATTGGTCAGTACAAGCAGGCTACCGCTACCAATACATGGACAATAAGATTGATGATTTTGTTGCCTATAGTATACAAAAGAAGATCGCATCGGGTAATGGTGTATCAGCGGATGCGGTACCAGGTGGCAGCACTGACTACTCAGTGAGCTTATTTAATTTGGGCACCATTTATCAGCTTAACGATGAATCTCAGCTTTGGGCGAACTTCTCTCAAGGTTTCGAACTCGCTGATCCTGCAAAGTACTACGGCCAAGGTAGCTACGATGCCGCGGATGCAAATGGTCACTACGCGTTGAACAATAGCATTAACGTATCTGACTCAAAAATGTCGGGCATCAAAACGGACAGCTATGAAATTGGTTACCGATTAGATACCGATACTGTCGCACTGCAAGCGGCGGGTTACTACTCGGTGTCGGATAACTCAATCAAGTATGACAAGAAGACGCTCCTAATCACCAATGTTGATGACGAGCAACGTGTATACGGTGCCGAAGCAAACATTAACTACTGGGTAAACCGTGATATTTTGTTAGGTGCATCAGGTCACTATGTGGTTTCTGAGCTGAAAACCAACGGTAAGTGGGAAGATCTAAGCGCGGGTAAAGCAAGTACATCAAAAGCGAACGCGTGGGCGGCTTACTATCAGGATGGCTATTCAGTACGTTTACAAAGCCAGACGATGTTTGATTACGAAGATGACGCAAACAATAAACTAGATGGATACACTACGTTTGATCTTCTTGGTAACGTAACACTACCTATCGGGCAGTTAGGTTTTGGTATTCAAAACCTATTTGACGAAGACTACACAACCGCTTGGGGACAACGTGCGCAGATTCTTTATGCAGCACACTACGATGCAGCAGCGTACGACTACAAAGGAAGAGGTCGCACATTCACACTGAACTACAGTGTCGAATACTAAAGCTAACTATCTCCGAATATCAAAAAAGCCGCTTGAAGCGGCTTTTCTTTTAGGCTTGATCTGTCTGCGCTGTGTCTACAACGTTTTCCGTGTGTTCTGAAGCTTGGTTTTGTTCTTCAGCTTCCATTTTCGCGCGTTCAGCTTTGGAGATATAACGCGGCTTATTGCTCTTATGTAGCTTAGCGTTATGCTTCTTCTGCTTCGCTTTCAAGATCTGATTGATTTTCTTCTTGCGGTTCATGGTGGTGGTCCTTTAATTTAGCGAGGCAGGATAGTTACTTTTTTATCAAGTTACAACTAAATAAGCGCCGGTATCGGTCGCAAAATTCAAGTACGTTCCTATGTCCAATCATCTATCGCGTTTTAATGGAGCCCAAATGAAAACACTGTACACCGAACGTTTGATACTGCGTCTTGTGAGTGTAGATGATGCACCATTTATACTAGAACTTTATAACCACCCAGACTTCTACCGTTTTGTCGGAGATAAACAAATTCGTACCGAATATGAAGCGGCGAGTTACATAAAAGAAAACATGCTACGCATGCAAAAAATTAGAGGCGTGAGTTTACTCGTTGTAGAGAAGAAAGAAGATGGGCAACCCATCGGGATTTGTGGGTTGGTTAAACGTGACACATTACAACACTATGATCTCGGATATGGATTTTTACCTTCCGCTTATGGCTTCGGCTACGGAACGGAGTCTGCAACCGCAGTGCTAGAATACGCTAGAGAGGAAATGAAACTCGATAATTTGGTTGCCATCACCAACAATGACAATATTCGTAGTATAAGTTTGCTCAAAAAACTGGGCTTTGAGTTTGAACGAGTTGAGCAGCAATATGATAATGGCCGCACGTTAGAACTTTACACAATGATGTTGTGATTTTTGGATAGTGCATGAGCGATATTTTACTTGGCAAACTCGCCACTGAATTTAAGACAGTAAAAGCCATGGTAGAGGTTTACTGTCATGACCATCATGGAACAAAACGTGACTTATGCTCAGAATGTCGTGAGCTGCTTGAATACGCAGAAGTGCGCCTCGACCGCTGTCCTTATGGAGAGAATAAACCGACGTGTAATAAATGTCCGATTCACTGCTACAAACCAGAGCCGAAAGAACAAATGCGTTTGGTCATGCGTTACTCTGGCCCCAGAATGTTACTGAAACATCCCATCTTGGCGGTTCGTCATTTGCTTCATGAAAAGCGCATGGTACCGGAAAAGCCTGCAGCGAACGCGTCAAACCGTCACAAGCGTTTATCTAAACAAAAATGCGAAGAATAAAAAAAACGAGGGCGACATGCCCTCGTTTTCGTTGAGTAGAAGCGGCGTGATTAGAGGCCAGCGGCCATACGCTGCTTGGTTTTGCTCGCAGCAAGTAGCATGTATACGCCAGTCGCAACCAAAGCGGCAAACAAGTAGCCTAGTAAGCCGTGTTCTTGGCCCATAAATTTATCAGCGACAACTGGGCCAGCAACAGAGCCGATGCTGTAGCTAAACAGCATGACTTGTGTCGCAGAGACAATAAAGCGTTCATCAAGTCCTTCGCAACCTAAGTTGATTGCTATCGGGTACAAGGCAAAAGTAGCTGCACCTAAAAAGAATAATGCAGCAGCCAATACCACGGCTGACGAGGAAATAAAGGTCATACCGATCGAAAAAATACCCAAAATACAGAAAAACGCCATTAGCACTGTGCGGCTCATGTATTTGTTTAACGCGGTCACCATTGGTTGAACTAGCATGCCACCTAGAATCACTAGCGCCATCAATGTACCAATGTCTTGATGGCTAATTTTACGGTTAGTTAACTCAACTGGCATTAATCCGTAGATTGCACCTAAGGTCAAACCTGAAACAACACAACCAATAATTGCTGCATGGTTTAGTTTGGCAATTTGCTTAAATGATAAAGCGGTTGATTCATGGCTGTTTGGCTGCTCACACTCAATGAACATTAGCACCAGCATCGCCATTAGTATCAACGTCGTGATCGCAATAAACGGAACGCCGCCACTTACGCCAAGCACGCCAATACCAAACTGGCCTAATGCTGAACCACCATAAAGCGATAGCATGTACAAGCTCAAACGTTTCGCACGCGATGCTTCGTCTCCAGACATTAGCCAAGACTCAACAATGACAAAAACACCAGCAACCGCGATACCCGCAATAAAGCGAGCGGCAAGCCACATCAATCCGTTAGCAAACACGGGTAGTGTGACGATAGTTAGCGAAAATACGGCCAAGCAACCAATAAACGCGTTACGGTGACCAACTTGACGTACGATACGTTCAATAAAAATAGCACCGGTTAATAAGCCGCCATAAAACACACTCGCCAACCAACTCGCGTAATCTGCTGAGATGTTGTATTCACCGAGCATGAGAGGGATCAAGCTCATTAAATAGCCCGAAGCCACCGCATAAAGAGACAGTGCGACGACTGGAACTGTAACTCGTGGTGATGCTGCAGGAACGACTGT
Source organism: Vibrio sp. 1402 (assembly GCF_033340275.1). NCBI lineage: Bacteria > Pseudomonadati > Pseudomonadota > Gammaproteobacteria > Vibrionales > Vibrionaceae > Vibrio > Vibrio sp. 1402. The sequence continues at coordinate 54,157 of NZ_JAWOWE010000007.1, read as the reverse complement.
GTTTTCCACTGTTTTGCGCCTATAAGTTAAATGAAATCTAAGGGTTATTCGGCGCGAATATGAGGCTAATAGTTAGGCAAGTAAAATGATAAATTTAAGTCGTTTCGATAAATAATATTTGTTAACTAGATAGGTTGATAAGTTGCATAAAAACGCCAACCTACAAACAAGGTTGGCGTGGAAGATTATTTAGTAAGTGCTTGATTTAACCATTGATCGAATTGAGTTTTAGGTAACGCACCATTGATCATATCAACGCGTTGACCATTCTTGAAAACCATAATGGTAGGAATACTGCGAATACCAAATTGCGTCGCAAGTTGTTGTTGAGCTTCGGTATCAATCTTAACAAAACGAGCCGTTCCGGCTTGCTCATGAGCAACATCAGAGAAAACAGGAGCAAAACCAACGCACGGGTTGCACCATGGGGCCCAAAAATCTACTACAACAGGCATATCACTTTGTAATAGAGCAGAAAAGTTATCTTGTGTACCTTCGATAGGCGAGCCGTCTAAAAGTGCACTTTTACATTTACCGCAAGTTGCAGATTCGGCAACGCGCTCATTAGGGACACGATTTAGACCGCCGCACGAAGGGCAGCGAGTTTTAAACGATGACATGACTTCTTCCTTTATTACGTATTGATGAAAACATGACTTACCAGTCAGCCTCATTATTTGTATACTTATTTTTTAACCTGCCGAAATAACGCAGCGCAGGTTTGTATTTGAGCCTAAGGTTCTAAGAAATTTTATTAAAATACAACAATAAATAGGTCTGCGATGACAAATTACTACGCTGAAATTACAGGTTGGGGGAAATGTGTTCCGCCAGCCGTGCTCTCTAACGATGATCTTAGCACTTTCCTCGATACTTCCGATGAGTGGATTCGTACCCGCACTGGTATCGAAAACCGCCGTATTAGTCATGTAAACACGTCAGACATGGCGACCGTTGCTGCTAAACATGCATTAGCTCGAGCAGGCGTCGATGCAACAGACGTGGATTTAATCATTGTGGCGACTTGTTCACCAGATTCATTGATTCCAAATATCGCGTCTAAGGTACAGCAGAACCTAGGTATTCGTGCAGCCGCTGCCTTTGACTTAAATGCCGCATGTACGGGATTTGTCTATGGCCTAGAAACGGGCACACGTTTGATTCAATCAGGTAACTATCGTAACGCGATCATTATTGGTGCGGAAAGATTGTCTTTCTACATCGATTGGGCAATGCGAGATACCGCTGTTCTATTTGGTGATGGTGCGGGCGCCGTTGTGTTATCAAGAACGGAAAAAGAAACGGGTTTACTACAGTCTCAAATCGGTTGTGACGCAAAAGGCCGCGATATTCTGTCCGTACCAAAGTTTGGTACTTGTATGGATCGCTTTGCGGAAGACAACGGTTACTGGGATTTCAACTTTGTAGGACAAGAAATTTTCAAACGTGCAGTAAAAGGCATGGGGCTAGCTGCGAAAACCGTACTGAAAGCATCACAGTTAACGACGGAACAAATCGATGTTGTGATTCCGCATCAAGCGAATATTCGTATTATTCAAACCTTGTGTGACCTGTCTGGAATTCCACACGACAAAGCGTTTGTTAACATTCAAAACTATGGCAATACTTCAGCTGCGACGGTGCCAATTGCATTGTGTGAAGCGGTAGAGCAAGGTCGAGTTAACCCAGGTGATAATATGCTTCTTGCTGCATTTGGTGCAGGTTTGACATGGGGTGCGGCAGTATTGAAATGGGGTGACCGCGTAACGCCAGTTTCTGAAAGTGATGCGGTTCTGCCTGAATGTGAGCAATCCGCGTTAGAATTACTTGAGCGTGCCATTAAGCTGTGTAACGAACGCCGTCGCGACGAGGTGTAACGGACACTCTGCAAACATAAGATGAGTAAGGGAGCGCGAGGCTCCCTTATTTGATGATGCGTTCTACAGCTAACCTGAAAAATATCTTAAGCCATAAAACCCAGGTTTGAATGAGTAAAATTACGGATGTTCGGGAAGACGTATTCCAGTGCAGCGTTATCACTCACGCCCATCCACTGCGCTAGTGTTGAACCAACTTGATCAGCGGCAATTTTGGGTATGAGTCGGCCTTGAGAGTAATCATCGTTTCCGCCCAGTATTAGTTCCGGCCATGTACCGATAGGTTGTTTCCCATTTACCGCGCCTCCAATTAATAGTTGATGGCCACCCCAGCCATGATCGGTACCATTTCCGTTGCTCATCATCCGTCGACCGAAGTCAGACATAGTGAAAGAGGTGACTTGCTTGTTTAGCCCTAACCGTTCGACCGCACGATACATTGCTAAAAGGTTTGTCGCGAGATCCTCAAGTAACACTGGATGACGTGTCAGTTGCGAATCGTGCAGGTCATACCCAGAGTGTTTAACGAAAAAGACTTGTCGTTGCTGCTTCAGGACATCTTGGCTTGCTATCAATTTGTACACGGTTTGCATCTGCTTGCCGAGCGTCGATGACGTAAACAGCGGCTCGTCAGCAATGTGGTTGAGTTGCTCGCTCAGTACACTACTCATTACCATCGACTCATCAACCATCAAATTAAAATGACCATTAAATGGATTGTCAGTTTGATGAGAGAGAAGGCGATCATAGATCCCCTTGTATAGCGGGTTATCAATCGCGGTAAGCTGAACTGCGCGATCTTTTTTCAGGACGGTTTGGCGGTGTTCCATTGCCCGTAACCAAAGCGAGTTGCCATGCACACTGTATAGCGGTGTTATTTCTGATTCAGAGTTTAATACATCCAACATTCTGCCAGCCCAACCAAGATTTTTAGACTCGCTCATTCCACCAAGTAACCAAGCGTCTGTTTGAGAATTATGAGAAAACAGTTGCTCGGGAAGTGATGCTTCACCTTGCTCAATAGCTTGTTTGGTGACGGGATGGTTGAGAATGCCACTATTGAGCACGATGCTGGCATCGCCTTGTTCGAAAACGGAAGTTAACGCATTTAACTTGGGGTGTAAGCCGAGCTTCACTGGGTGATTTGAGCTATCGACAGCACTCAAATTGATAGGGAGTATGTCTTCTTTGGCGACAGAGAGTGGCCCTCTGACTTTGGAATATTGATGATAGTGCGCCTCCGATAATGGCAGTATGGTGTTGAATGCATCGTTTCCGCCTGCTAAATACACACATATTAATGCTCGAAAGTCATTGGATGGCGCTGCGAGAGAGTAACCTGGCAGACTAAGAGAGGCTAGTGCGCCCATCGATAGCGTGCTTTGTATAAAATGTCGTCGTGAAATATCCATAATTCACTCCTAATCCTGAATATAAAATTCGTCGCCAGAAATGGCGGTAAATATCACTAGAGCGAGTTTTGTTGTTGGCACATAGTCCCCACGATAATCATTCAGGGCGGTGAGCATGAGCTCTTTCAATTCAGCAGAAGCCGTTCCAGCAAAGAAACGCTCGTTAACCAATTCGACTAAGGCACGGTGATCGTCCAGAAGAAGATAAAACTCGTTAAGATCGAAGTGGTAGGAATCACCACCTCCTCTACGAGTGCTGGTTAACATATAGTTGACCAAATCGGTATAAACAGACCAATTGAGAAGTTCATACTCTGGAGAGTTAATACCAGACTCCGTAAACTCGTTAGACGGCTGATAGTCTGGAGAGTAAAAATTAAACACGGAAGGAGAACGAAGCGGCCCTTGATTAGCGATGTTCATCATCGTTGTTGCGTCTTCGTAACGTGATCCTTTAATCGTAAAACCTGATGCTCGATGAAAATTAGTCAGGACCAGTATCGGTTCTTTCACTTTTATAGGCGGGGTATCCGTCATCCCTAATGCTTCAGGGTCGAGCAATATGGCTCGAACAACGGCGGTTAGATCGCCTTTTTCTCCTTCCCCATTGTTGTTAAATATCGTAGCAACACGCGCGACGTACTCTGGGCTTGGATTTGAACTGACCAAACGTTGGATAAGTAACTTTGAAACAAATGGAGCAACATTTGGGTGAGACATCAACATATCAATCACTTTTGAAAGCTCTTCTTGTGCGGTTAGACCCGATGGGATCACGTTCCCTAGAAATCGCTTCTCGCCGGTGTCGTGTCTTTGACTGATAACTCGCATCGGTTTCACGAATGCGATGTCGGAATTTTTCCATCCAGTTAATGCTCGCGCGAGCTCTTGAATATCAGTTTGATTGTACGTGGGGATAGGTTTGCCTGTTGCATGGTTTAGCTTTTTACTGCCATCTAAATTGAGTTCATACAAACCGATAGTGAATAACTGCATTAACTCTCGAGCAAAGTTCTCATCGGGAAGCGTTCCTGTCGCACTATTTTCTTTTGCACTACCGAGCATAGACAAATAGCTCCCCATGACTGGATGGATGGAAACGTCATACAACAGGTCTCGGTAGTTGCCAAACGCATGCTCAACCAACAGATCGTAGTAATTCACTAACCCTGTAGGTTTGCTGGAAAGAACGCCGCCATAACGAGAAACGACTACGATCTGACTCAATGCATAAGCCGTTCGCTGCCTAAGCTGATCCTCAGCAGTAACAACAATTTGATACCAAGCATTTTCTCGGTTTGACTGTAGACCTTTAGAAAAAGGCGTTTGATAAAGTGGTTGATGGTAGGTTGCTGGCAGGTTGATTTGTTTCTGTATCCAGTCCTCTAACCCGTTTTCCCTAACCTCATTAATTAATGCAGGTGTTGGTCCAAAAGAGGTTTGATAGAGAAAACGCGCAACGGTTTGATCGGATGGGGATTGCTGTATTTGTGCTGATACATTAGGCACATGGCTCAGCAATAAGATAGCCAATCCTAGTACCCAAGCAGAGATTTTATTTAGCTTCTGACGTCTCATAGTTAACTCGCTTACCCGAAGTAACGATTTAAGTCCATTTAACGGGAGTTATTAAGCTCTTTTGAGCTGTTTAGTAAATTTATGAAAATCAAGCAGCTGCATAGGCGAGTATAGTAGCTATAAGTGGTGAACAAAAAACTCAAACGATGAATTTGGTACTATAGTGCTAGAAGTTTTTGATGCTATTTTTTCTAAGATACTGATATTAAATATGGCCAATGAAGAGTAACAAGCAGAGATATCGCAATGGATATAGAAGGGGGACAGCTAAAGTACTGTTAACAAGAGATTGGTATGTTTGTTAAGGCTTAAGTTAGTTTCAAGAAATTATTGAGCCAATAAATAAAGTCCATTGGTTTGCACAAGAGAAAACCACACGGATGTTCTCTTGTACAAAGCAACAAAGGTTATTTTCGGGCAAGCTTATGGTGAGCACGAGAAAAGTGATCGGCACAAAATGCGCCAACAATCGAGAGTTCGCCAGCCAGACAAAGCGCAGCTGCGACTTCGGCTAACGCTTTCGCTTTGCCGTTGCCGTGCAAACCCAAAATATCCAAACATGCTTTTTGCGTTGGAAGGCCAGTACCACCGCCAACCGTTCCCACCATGATGTTTGGCAAGGTCACGCACGCGTACAAGTTGCCTTGAGCGTCCACATCCATACGAGTGATTCCAATGGCAGACTCTGCAACGCAAGCGGCATCTTGACCACAAGCAATGTAAAGCGCGGCAAGGGCATTTGCGTAATGCGCGTTGACGCCAATTGTCCCGCTGAGTAAACCACCCACCGTGGTCATTTTGCCAAATTGAACCATAGACTCCGGCGTCGTATGCAGATATTTTTCCACCAACTCAGCAGGAATGGTCACTTCGGCGGATACTTTCTTACCGCGTACCGAGCGCAGTGTGTGTGCGTTTGGTTTTTTGTCGCCTGATAAGTTGCCATCCAAGAATGCTTGAGTTGGTTTGATTGGGCTGGTCGCCAAAATATGATGGAACACTTCGTTTGTCGCGATGGTCACCATGTTTTGTCCGGAAGCGTCACCAGTCACGTATTCAAAGACCAAATAAACATGGTTTCCTTCGATATTTACATTGATGTCTTTGAGTTTGCCATGTGAGGTGGTGGATTCCGCAATTTGACGAAATACGTCAAACTGGGTCACAACCCAACTGACGAACTGGCCGGCGTCAGCAAGGTGATTAAAGGCGAATACTGGTGTTCGGCTCACCCCTTCACTTAGTAACAATGCGCTCGCGCCACCAGCGGCGGTGATAAGATTTGCGCCACGGTTGTAGGAAGCGACTAACGCGGCTTCTGTCGTTGCGAGCGGAACCAAAAAGTCATCGTTCGCATACAAGCCGTTGACGCGCAAAGGGCCTGCAATGCCGACCGGCACATTAACAGTACCAATGAAGTGCTCGATGTTGTTGGAGTAAGCATCGCGATGTGACTGCGTGAAAGGATCAAGGAGATGATCTTTATTGGTCACGTGTTCCAATACTTGCCAACGGCGCGCCAAATGCTTATCCGACAGGCCAGGGCTTAAGCAGAGACGTTTCTCTGGCTTGTGAAACTTCGGTTCTAATGCCGATTGAATCTTACTGCTGGTTTCGATATCGGAAAGGGCGGAGCTTTGAACAGGGTTATCTTGGTTTAACTTCGGCATACAAACGTTAACTGAAAAATCGAACCAGAGATTGTAGTGATTGAGGCTTTGATTACAACGTTGATTATACGTTTTGCAACAAATACCACTGTGCAAGCGCCTTTATTATCCAAGTGATTTGATATTGGAGCGACGAATTTATCGGACATAAATGGGTTTTGACAATGAATGTTGAGTAAATGGTAGATCCGGGAGGTTATGGCTTTTAGAGAAACTGGCCTGTAGGTGTTTTGATTCGACAAGGTGTAAGCATGAGTGCCTTAAGAGCGGAATGGTTCAATCTATGAAAGGAATAAATTGTCTAACCCAGTCCCTTGAGTCAGACGCTAGCTTGAATCCGTTATCCAGAAGTTAGTTAAAGGTGCGAGCCACACGTCCCGCACTTTGAATACGGTAATGGCCAACGTAAGCAGGAACAAATACCGATTGTCCTTTCGCGGCGGTTAACGTCTCACCGTTATCACTGATGAGTGTCAGGTCGGCATCAATCGCCATCAAAATCTCTGCGCTGTTAGCCTCAATCACTTCATTGTTCGGTTCGTTAAGAATGCTGAAACTAAAGTCTGCCACTGGAACGGGGTAAAGGCTTTGGCAACCATTGGCATTGGGTTCGAGAACAAGGCCGTTAAACGGCTTAGGCACAAAGTCTGTGCATTTAACCAGTTCTTCAACATCCATATGTTTCGGCGTGAGTCCTGCACGCAAAACGTTATCTGAGTTCGCCATGATCTCTAATCCCGTTCCTTTAATGTAAGCGTGTGGCGTTCTTGCGCTCAGGAACATCGCTTCGCCAGGTTGCAGCGTGATGACATTCAACAGTAATGGCGCAAACAAGCCGACATCGCCGGGGTATTGAGTGGATAGATCCAAGATGAGCTGGAAAACGTCGCTGTCAGTGCCTTGTTCCGATTGACGTGAAGCGTGGGCAAGAAGTTGTTTCAGTGCTCGCTCTTTTGTTTCTCCTTCTATGGTCAGAATGTGCACAAAGAAATCGCGTAAACCTTGTGAGTTGGCTTCGTGTTTGAATGCATCTAGTGGCGCGCGTAGCTCATCGATATCGCAAAGGCTAAATGCCTCAATAATCTCGGAATACGAGCGAAAACCGTTCATGGCTTGGTAACTTGTCAGTGCGTATACCAGCTCAGGTTTGTGGTTTGGATCCTTGTAGTTACGATGGCTCGCGTTTAGCGGGATCCCAGCACTTTGCTCTTTTTCGAAGCCTATTTCGGCATCTTGCTTGCTTGGGTGAACTTGAATCGACAGTGCGTGTTCGGCCGCTAAGATTTTAAACAGAAAGGGCAGGTCGCCAAATTTTGCTGCGGTTTCTGCTGATAAATAAGCGGGTTGGTTTTGTTTGATCAGTTCAGACAAAGGCAGCGTGTTTTGCTCAACCTGAACTTCAGAGCAGCCGTTTGGGTGAGTACCCATCCATACTTCTGCTTGAGGCTCATTCGTTTCGTTAGAAAAGCCAAACAAATCGTGAATAGAAGAGGTGCTTCCCCAAGCGTAGTTTTGGATTTTGTTGTTCATTTGAAAGAAGCTATGCGATGAAATAGTGTTCAAATTCATGAATTTTTCCCATAGTTAACCCTCCGAACTGAATCGGAAGAAAAATTGAGCAGAGATACGTTAAATAAGGAGGGCGAGCGCGGTTAGGTCACTCGCCAATTTGCCCGAAGGGCGATAAGTCGATTTACAACCGAGGCTTTGGTTCGAGTGGTTTTCGTGATGGTTGCGCTTGCAAAAATGGCAGCAACAAAAGGCCAATGACGGCTGCACAAACTGAAATGGTGATGAAGAAACCCGTCCAATGATATTCTTCAAGAATTAACGCCAGTGGATAACCAGACAATGCTGCGCCCATGTAGGCGAACAAGCCCACGAATCCTGTTGCCGCGCCGGCAGAATCTTTGTGAGAGCACTCAGCCGCCGCCATACCGATCAGCATTTGTGGCCCAAAGACAAAGAAGCCGATGGAGAACAATCCCGCTGCTTGGAATGCAAAGTTGGTCAGAGGCATTAGCCAAAGCGCAGAGACAGATAAGAAAATCCCAATCGCGAACAGCAAGTTCATTGGCCCACGGTTACCGCCAAAGAGTTTGTCTGAGCCCCAGCCCGCAACCAATGACCCAACAAAACCGCCGATTTCAAACATCGACAGAGCAGCGTTGGCATTAATCAGGCTATAGTGATGCTGCTCGGTCAAGTACAGGTTTCCCCAGTCATTGATTGCGGTTCGGACGATGTAAACCAACACATAACTGAACGCGAGCAGCCAGATGTATTTGTTGTTAAATACGTACGATTTCAGAATTTCGCGGTAGGTGAGGCCACGTCCGTAATTTTCTTGCGCAAGTTCTAGTGCGTCGTTGCGCCATTGGCCGACACTTGGTAAACCCATTGTTGTGGGTTTGTCGCGCAATCGCCAACAAACGAATAGACCGAGTAATACCCCGATGATGCCGGGTAGAATAAAACCTTCACGCCAGCTGTAGTGCAACGTTAAATAGCCCACCAAAATAGGGATCAGCGCGCCACCAACGTTGTGTGCGGTGTTCCAAATGGCCCATAAGAAGCCACGCTCGGAGCGTGAATACCAAGTGGTTAACAGCTTCGAGCATGAAGGCCAGCCCCAGCCTTGGAACCACGCGTTTAAGATCCACAGAGTAATGAAAGCCGCGAGTGAGCTAGAAAAGCCGAACGCGATGTTGACCAGACCTGTCGCAATCAATCCTAATCCCATGAAATAACGAGGATTAGAGCGATCCGAAATCGTGCCAGAAATAAACTTCGAGCAGCCGTAGGTGATGTAGAAAAGCGTACCGATAAGACCCAAATCGCCTTTATCTAAGCCAAGATCGGTAATCATCGCTGGTGCGGCGTAGTTAAAGGTCTTACGGGTAAAGTAGAAACCTGCATAGCCGATGTACATCCCCAACATAATGTGCAAACGCCAATGGCGGTAACGCTGGTCGATTTGCTCGTTGCTTAGACTCGGTTGAGTAAATTTAGGTGAACGTAAAAATCCAAACATCTTGAGTTACACCTTAGGTAAAGTAATGCTGATTTGTGTGCCGATCACTTGATCGCTGGTGGAGTAGATAACCATTTTTCCACCTAACGCGTGCACACGCTCTTGCATGCCGCGAACGCCCATGCCTTTCATACTGTCCTGAACTTTGAAACCGACACCATCATCGTGAATCATCAATGACACCGCCGTTTCTCCAATTGTCAGTTCAATATTGATCAACTGCGCTTCTGCGTACTTGGCAGCGTTATTTAATGACTCTTGGCATAAACGGAATAGGGTTACTTTGAGTGTGTCACTCAGGCTTGTGTAATCGCCTTGCCAGTTCAGTTGAACAGTCGTTCCGTGATTGGCGAATTCCATTTCTCGCGTCAGTTGCTCGACGGATTCTTTCAAGTCCAAATCATCCAGCATTTTGGGTCTTAGCTTGCTTAACAGTCGCTTAGTAGTGTCGTACACGTTGAGGGAAAGCCCTTCAATCATGTCGGCGCAACCAACGCGTGTTTCTGCGTTATTTACCCGCTTAATGATGTTGGCTTGTGTGCGGATTGCCGTGATGTTCTGGCCGATTTCATCATGTAGCTCGCGCGCAATATCGCGTCTTACCGATTCTTCCGCTTTGATAAGCTGGCGAGACAAATTCTGATTGCGTGCAAGTTCGCCGCGCAGTTTGTGATTGAGGTCTTTTTGTTTCTGAACCCCTAAACCGAGCATAATGCCAGTAATGGTTTGCGCCGAGAGAGATAATAACAAATCGGTGATTTCTAGATTCGATACGCCGCTACGAGCCGCAATCAGCGCTATGCTGTTGAGCATGGTGGCGAGTAGGGCACCTTGCCAGCCGTAACGCAGAGCAAGCACGATGATTGGAATCGCCATACAAAACGGCGCAAATCGTTTTAGCTCTTCAGGCAAACTGGTTTGCACCAAAATACTGCCGATCAAAAGCAGCGCATAAAGCACGATATGACGCACCTGAAATACAACGGCATTACTAAGTAGGAGAGAGCTAAGCGGAGACCAACGACTTTGGAACAAATAGCTCCACAACAGGTAGCACATAGGCACCACGAGCAAGCCTCCAGAAATGCTAGCCAGCCAAACCATGTAAACAGAAGGCACGTGAAATCCGACCGCCATTACGTTGATGAAGGCGGTAATGATGATCACAATGCCCATGACGGCTAAGTGGCGGTTTTGGTCACCGTAGTAGTATTTTTTCGCAATCAGTGTGACCGGGATACTGGCAATGCTCGCAATCAGCACGGTAAGCCACTGCGGTTGACCCAGTAACATCGCAAGTGCGATGGAAAGTCCCCACTCCGAAAGGTAAATCGTCGGCCAATAAGCGGTGCGAGTGTGTAGGGCGACACCTAATCGTAAAGCGAAAGGAAACAATAAGATCGCCAACTCGGGATCATTGACAAAGTAATAGGCAATCACCCACAAGCAAAACCAAGCGCAAGCCATAACAAAAAGTCCGCAAATGGTGGTAACAGCATAAGCTCGCATTAAAAGGACTCTTGAGAAAATAGTTTGGCGAGCTCAACGTTGTTTTTCACGCCGAGTTTGTCGATGGCATTCGCACGATGAACATGCACAGTCTTGTGGCTCAAGCCAAGCTCTGCCGCGACAGACTTTACATCCAACCCATTGGCAAGTAGCTGACATACCTCGTTTTCACGTTTTGTCAGTTGGCATAGAGAGGTGGTGTTGTCGCTAGGCGTTGCAAGTTTAAGTGCAATATCTGATGTGAGGTAACAGCCGCCAGAAGCACTGGTTCTCACGGCTTGAATAAGTTCGTCTGGGCTACAGCGTTTACTAAGATAGCCTTTTGCACCTAGCTTTAGTGATTTTTCCACCATCGCAGGGGAGTCATGCACGCTAAGCATCACGCAGGCAATGCCAGTTGGTATTTCGCTGAGAAAGTTTAAGCCGCTTTCATCTGGCATGGAAATATCTAGGATGACGACGTGTGGGTGTACCGCAGGCAACCCTTTTCGCGCTTCGGCGACAGAGCCGAATTCACCAACAACGGTAATATCACTTTCTAAATTTAATAATTGTGCGAAACCCGAACGCACGATGACGTGATCATCAACTAGAGCAACATGAATCATTATTACAACCAAATAGAGCAGACGACTAACAACAATAAGCTCCAACAGGAGCCAATAGAAAAACCTTTAATGATACTGAATTGATCAACTCATTTTAATGATCTTGCGCGCTTTACCGAAGTAAAGCGCGCAGAGAAGTTAGGCTTGGTTTTGTGCAAGTTGAAGCTTCTTCGCGTGTCGAATCTTCTTCTCTTCCGCGATAGCCACGAAAGCAAGCAAAACAATACAAATCATGGCGGAGGTATCTAGGGCTGCGAAGGTACCTTTCCAACCTGTTAAGCCGAAGATAGGTGTACCGTCTGCAATCATACCGAGACCAAGTTTCGCGAAGCTGTCACCGATTAGGTAAGCGAATGTACCTTTTACGCCGTCAGCCACACTGATTGCTTTTTTAGGGACAAAACCAACCGCGGCAACACCGATAAGAAGTTGCGGACCAAACACCAAGAAGCCCAATACAAATAGAGAGGCCAAGTACATGAACTCGCTAGTGGCGTGTTGGTAGAACTCAAGCGATACGATGATCAAACCAAGAGACACACAAGCAACCAATGCGCGGCGACCGTTTGCTAGGTCAGATAAGTAACCCCACATCAAAGTACCCACAAGCGCACCGACTTCGAACAGAGTAAAGCCAGAGATTGCCGTTTCTTTTGACAGACCAAGCTCTTGGTACGCGTATACCGTTGACCATTGGTCGATACCAATACGCACGATGTAAAGGAAGATGTTGGCAAAGCAAAGTAGCCAGATAACTTTGTTTTTAAGAACGTATTCAACAAATATTTCTTTTTTGGTCATCTGGTTTTCTTCTGCGGCGGTGTCTTCTTCACTCACTGCTTCATCGAAAAGTTCTTCTACTTTACCTAGACCGTAAGCTTCTGGAGAGTCGCTACCAAAGCGCATACCGATGAAGCCAACGATGATCGCGATGATAGAAGGGAACACGAACATGCCGATTACGTGGCCGTCGAATAGGTAGTTGGCACCGAAAAGAGCAACACCCGCTGCGCCCGCACCACCAACGTTGTGTGACATGTTCCACAAGCCGAGGTAAGAGCCGCGTTTGTTACGAGGTGTCCATTTTGTAATGGTTGAGTAACTAGAAGGGCCACCAGTACTTTGGAAGAAACCACTTAGAGCGTAGAAAGCCACCATCAAGAACAGGCTTGCACTACCGCCGCCCATGCTGAAGCTGAAACCAAGCATTGCAAGACCAGAAAGGATCAGCATAAAAGGGAGGAATTGCTTGGTGTTCTTACCGTCAGCGTAGTAAGACACAACGGTTTTACCGATGCCGTATGTGATGGAGAAGCCAAGGCCAATAAGACCTAGGTCTGTCATGCTCAAACCGTAAGTTGAGATCATGTCGTTTTGCGCGACATTGAAGTTCTTACGAATCAAGTACATGGTTAGGTAGCCGATGAATACGACCAAGTAAGATTGGATGAACGGTTTAAACCACATCTTTCTTCTAACTTCGACAGGAAGATCGAGGGTCGGCTTCCGCACCTGTTCGAGGAATTTTAACATGATGAACTCTCTTGTAATTGTTTTAGAAACACAACGGAGACCGTTATGCGCTCTTGTTACCTTTGACTGAGCGGAATTCTAGAGAGTGGTTTTGTGAGGCACATGAGATGGTTGCCTAGATCGGCTAGGAAAAATTCCTAGAAATGCCTAGTAAGGCGGAAAAGCGTGAAAAGAGTCACACAAAGTCCTTACTAATTTATGGGTTTTTGACAGAGTTCTTATCGGATTGGAAAGCGTTCAAATGCAAGCAGGTTAATATATGCAAGCTTAGTGCTGACAAGGGGTGAGCACGTTTGGTTGGAGAGAATAGTGTCTTGTCGCTAAGTATCAATTGGGAACGAGAAGCAAACAACAGAGACCCAGAGGTCTCTGTTAGAAATATTAGGAATTCGGCTAGGTTGACGTGTTAAGGGGCTGGGCTGTATAGACGCGGCGAGCCGTGTTTTGGTAAGTGAATTAGGTTCAAATGGTTTCTTCTTGCCCATTCGACAGTTAACGCTGTAGGTGCAGATAAGCAAACCAGAGTGGGGATACGCGCGCGAACGGCTTTGTGGATCAACTCTAAGCTGCAACGGCTTGTCATGATTGCGAAGCCACTTTGAGGTTCGATGTGTTTGTTGGCCAATGCGCCAATCAACTTATCTAGCGCGTTGTGGCGGCCGATGTCCTCTCGGCACAACTTGATGTTGCCTTGTAAATCTGAAAATAAAGCGGCGTGTAGCGCGCCAGATTCACGTGCGGCTTCTTGATGCAGTGCGACTTTGTCTCGCAGCCCTTCGAATACATCGGAGCGCGGAGGAAGAGACGGTGTCAGCGGCGCCAAATCAGGCAAAGCTTGTTCCAGAGCCTCGACACCACAAATGCCGCATCCGGTTGTTCCGGCAAGATTTCGGCGCTGTGTTTTTAACGCCCAGAAAGCGCGGTTGCTGATTTCCACTTCCGCATAGTGAGATTCGTGATCGCCGCCAATTTCAATGTCTTTGATCTCTTTGAAGTCGTGGACGATGCCTGTGCTTAGGCTAAATCCTTTCACGAAGTCTTCCAGATGGCCTGGCGTCACCATCATGACCGCTTGGCTAATGCCGTTATAGCTGATAGCTAAGGCGGATTCACTTGCCAGCGACATTTGTTGCACTGGGCGGCCATCAATCAATTCTCGGTAATTGAACGCACTTGGTTGAGGTGGTGCTTGATTGAAATCGGACAGTTCAAAATAAGATTGAGTAGTGCATCTCATGAAATCACCTCATAAGCCGTTATGTATGCCAAAAATTGACGTGTGGACTCTTGTTATCGATTGAATATGTTTTTTGCTTCTGCGAAGCACTGATCGGTTAGCGCGGAGAAGGGTTCTTGTTTTCGCTTTAACAAACCTAGCGGGGCGTGAACGGCGGCTTCTTCGATAGGGATAATGCGAAGCGTATCGTTCAACTCTTCCAATCCACAATTCAGCGGCATAATGGCGCAACAAAGGCCACTGGTTACTGCTTGGATCAAGTGGAAGGTGGAGTTACTTTCAATGACGGTTTGCGGAACCAGCCCTTTACTCACAAAGCTAAGATCAATTGAGTGGCGATAGTGCATTCCCTTCGAAAGCAGCCCTAGCGGAATGTTATTGAGTGACTCCCACAACACTTCAGATTCGGCAAAATCAAAATGACGCTCATCGAATAAAACGCCAAGTTTGGTCGAGTCAAGCTCGATAACATCGAAGTAAGCGGTGTTAACTTGATCGACATAACACATCCCCAAATCAAGTTGATTGCGATTGAGTTGGTCTATGATCTGTTCGGTCGTCATGGAGAGTATTTGAAAGCGTAACTCAGGGAACTGGTGAGCTAATGGTTTGAGCAATTCCATCGGGTTTTGGCTGGCGAGTGGCACCATTCCAAGCCGAAGAGAGCCGACCAACTGACCACGGCAGTTAGCAGCCTCGGCTTGCAATCCATCATGAGCGGCTAAGACGGTTTTTGCCCAAGCTAAAATGCGTTCTCCGGCTTCAGTAAACCCTTCAAATCGTTGACTTCTTTGGATTAATTCGAGATCGAGTTCTTCCTCTAAGCTTCGGATTCTCATGGACAAGGTAGGCTGCGTAATGTGGCACAATGCGGCGGCTTGACCAAAGTGTTTGGTCTGTTCAAGTGCGATGAGATATTTAAGTTGTTTGATATCCATAATGGCTTGTTAACCTTGCGTTGTGAGTCACATGTACGGGGGAACTCCCTAAAAAGGGCACAGCACTACCGTACTTTTTAAGCGCTGGAGCGTTTTAACTGGGGAATGGAAAACCAAAACCAAGTCAAGAATAAAACCACACTAAAAATTGATCTGAATCAAGGCTATTCCTGATATTAATTAGGGTCAAATTTAAAGTATCTATAGTGTGATAGATATTATCTATTATCAAGAGTGCCGATTTTATTGAGTTTGTTAAGCGAACTAGGTGGAATCGGATGGGAAAACGATTAACCTCATAAATTGTATTGATTAAAAATGTGATGACCGTCAGTGGAAAAATTCGTCATAGATTTTGTTTATCACTCGGTCAGGATTATCAATTGGACGCATATTGAATAACGACTTAATCTTTGATTTAGATCAAGACGCAACAATGCGAATTGAATCTACCAGTCTTAGAAACAGTAGGCGGGTATCCGATATCAAGAATCTAGATAAGTAAACGCTCGGACAAGCGAGAGCATGTTGAGTGGTTACTTATTTGGATTAAAAAATACATGGATTAGAAACTAAGCCCTTCAATACTTCCGCATTATCTCAATAAATAACGCGCTTGTTTTCACGGGCACCCTGCTTGCTGGTATATCTGCGAGGAGTAAAGTCGTGAGCCAAAAAGAACAAATAAAAGCATACAAAGGTCCAGCTGGTGGTTGGGGTGCACTGAAAGCCGTAACCAGAAGTTGGTGGGGCAGTGAAAATGCAGTTAAAAACATTCGCACTATGCTCAAAACCAACCAAAATGGCGGTTTCGACTGTCCGGGATGTGCATGGGGTGAGTCGCCAGATAGTGGTAAAGTCAATTTCTGTGAGAATGGCGCGAAAGCGGTAAACTGGGAGGCGACCAATCGTCTGGTTGACCCTGAGTTTTTTGCCAATCACAGCGTTTCATCTCTCTCAACGCAAACCGATTACTGGTTGGAATACCAAGGCCGTATCACGCACCCAATGCGATACGATGCTGAGTCCGACCACTATGTGCCTGTCTCTTGGGATGAGGCTTTTTCTCTTGTGGCTAAACATCTCAACCAATTGGATTCACCACACCAAGCGGAGTTTTATACCTCTGGCCGTGCAAGCAACGAAGCGGCGTTTTTGTATCAGCTATTTGTGCGCGCATTCGGTACCAACAACTTCCCAGATTGTTCCAACATGTGCCACGAAGCCAGTGCTATAGGGATGAAAGACACCATTGGTGTTGGTAAAGGCACAGTGATCTTTGATGATTTTGAAGAAGCTGATGCGATTTTTGTGATTGGTCAAAACCCGGGCACGAATCACCCACGAATGCTTGAACCTCTGCGCGAAGCGGTAAAACGTGGTGCACAGGTTATCTGTCTAAACCCGCTGAAAGAGCGCGGATTAGAGCGTTTCCAAAACCCACAAATGCCGATTGAGATGTTGAGCAACGGCTCAGAGCCTACAAACACGGCGTACCTGCGTCCTGCTTTGGGCGGAGACATGGCAGTATTTCGTGGCATCGCGAAATTCTTGTTGCAATGGGAACGCGAGGCATTGCAAAACGGTGGCAAAGCGGTATTTGACCGTGAATTCATCAAGCAGCACACGATAGGTATAGATGACTATTTGGCTGAAGTGGACGCAACCGCTTGGGAACACATCACGGAACAATCGGGTCTTGATTTAAGTGAAATCGAGATGGTGGCGAGCATGTATCGACGTGCAGAACGTGTGATCATGTGTTGGGCGATGGGGTTGACTCAGCATCGTCACTCTGTACCAACCATTAAAGAAGTCGCAAACGTGCAAATGTTACGAGGTAACGTTGGTAAGCCGGGCGCGGGTCTTTCACCAGTGCGTGGTCACAGTAACGTTCAGGGCGACCGTACGATGGGCATTGATGAAAAACCTTCAGATCTGTTGTTGGATCGCATTGAAAGTCGATTTAACTTTGCCGTCCCGCGCGGTGAAGGCCACAACACTGTGCAAGCCATTAAAGCGATGGAAGAAGGGCAAGCGAAAGTATTTATCGGTTTGGGCGGTAACTTTGCACAAGCAACGCCAGACACAGAACGTACGCACAACGCGATGCGAAACTGTAATTTAACCGTACACATTTCGACGAAGTTAAATCGTTCTCACCTTGTCACAGGTAAAGATGCGCTTATTCTTCCGTGCTTAGGCCGTACTGAGATTGATCAGCAAGCGACTGGCCCGCAAGGCGTGACGGTTGAAGATACCTTCAGCATGGTACATATCTCATTTGGTCAGTTAAAACCGCGTTCGGAGCATTTGCGTTCAGAACCAGCGATTATTGCCGGTATTGCCAATGCTACACTCGGGGCAAAACCAATTGATTGGTTGTGGGCGATTGAAGATTACGACCGTATTCGCGATTTGATTGCCGACACAATTCCGGGCTTTACCGACTTTAACCATAAGCTTAAACACCCGGGTGGATTCCACTTGGTAAACCCAGCTGCCGAGCGTCGATGGAATACACCAAGCGGCAAAGCACAGTTCAGCTCTAGCGAGTTGCCGAAGCAGTTGATCAGCGAAGCGATACTCGAAAAAGGCCAAAAGCCAGATTTGATCTTGCAAACCATGCGCTCACACGACCAATACAATACGACACTTTACGGCTTGAATGACCGTTATCGTGGAGTATTTGGTATGCGCGAAGTGCTGTTTATCAATGAAGCGGATATTCGTAAACTCGGTTTTGAACCGGGCGACAAAGTGGACATGGTTTCATTGTGGGAAGATGGCGTTGAGCGCCGTGTGAGCGGATTTACGCTTGTTGCCTATGATGTACCAGCAGGTCAGGCGGCGGCTTACTATCCAGAAACAAACCCATTAGTTCCTTTGGACAGTTATGGGGATAGAACGTTTACGCCAACCTCTAAGTTTATTGCGATAAAATTGGAAAAATCGACATCCGATAAGATCGCTTTGGTGGAAGCGGGATAGTGACCAAACCGGCACAACGACATTTCCGATAAGCAAACGGCTGATATTAATTATCAGCCGTTTTTAATTGCGCTCAGTCTGCATTTAGTGCGCATAGCTTGTGTATAATGTTAATGACATTATGCTGCTCGATAATAGACAGATAAGGCCGATTTGAATCTAATTTCAAGTAGTAAAACTAATAAGAAGATGCTTATGACCTTGAAAAATATAATTAAATTAACAATCAGTCACTTAGTGGCAGTTTCTATTGGCATTGCGATAGGTATCTATACTTTACCGATCCTTATTGCACCACCTGCGCCGACCGATGAGCAAGTTGCTAAGAGCAAGCAAGGCGCAGAATACAGCGCAGTGTTTAAGAGGGAACTCAAAGGTAGCGACGCTTTTCATTGGGGAGAGGGAGAAATTCATTTGAGTTCTGAAGTCATTACGTTGGTAGGAAAACTCGCTCCCGGACCAGACTATAAACTCTATCTATCTCCTAAGTTTGTCGAAACGGAACAAGAGTTTAATGACCTTAAATCTGAGATGAGCTTAATTGGTGATGTCAAAACGTTCGATAACTTCGTTGTTGAGGTTCCTCAAAGCACTTCAATTTCTGAATACAATACGGTTGTTGTATGGTGCGAGACATTCGGTGAGTTCATTACTTCGGCAAAGTATCAATAAACCTTAGCAGTAGAGTGAAAGGCTTTTCTTTTCACTTTACGCTAGGATGTTGTTTCGCATCATTAGAAGGCAAAGACTCTTAAACACTCTAAATTTAAGAGTCTTTGTTTAGAGTTATTGACAGAACCATTCGACTTGTAAGTCGTTTGCACCTTCCAGGCTACGTTCTGGAAAAACAAGATTTCGAACTATTTAGAGTTATTCTCTGTTTGGCTTGTTTCGTTCGATGACGCTAATCGCAATGGCTAAAAATAGAATATCTTTTACTAAAAAGAAGTTTGTCACCAAAACCCCATCAGACACTTTCCATGTATTCGGTGTCGTAATTAGAAAGCTGAGTGTCGCAAGAAAAATAATTGCGGCGGCTATGCCAGAAAAATAAGCGACTCGTGTGTTTTTAAGGCCAACGATTAATCCAATAGCGACAATGATTTCTGTTGCGCCAATGATGTTTGATACGGCTTGAACTGACATCACATCATACAACCAACTCATCAGAAAATGATTTTCAACGAGCGGTTGTATAAGCTTGGCCTCTGTAGGTGTGAATTTATAAATACCAATCCATATTAGAACTAAAGAAACGCCGAAAACTCCGATAAGATATCCAATTGAGTCACATTGATGATGGCTTTTTACGTTTTGCATAATTAACTACATTCTCCTGTTTGTTAGCGCTTCCAACAAGACCTATAAGGTTGGTAGAAAATTTCATAGGTTTTTTTCGCTCAAACAACAGATATTAAAAATCACGTGATACAGAATTACGTGTTTGATAGAACTTAAGGATATTTCGTGGAAGTTAAAATTTTTCAGGTTGACTCGTTTACATCAGAGGTTTTCAAAGGTAATCCCGCGGGTGTTTGTATCACAGAGTCAAGCCTTGATGAGGAAACGATGTTGGCCATCGCGGCCGAGATGTCGTTATCTGAAACGGCATTTCTGTCACTCAGTACAATGCAACTTCGTTGGTTTACACCGAGGACGGAAGTTGCTTTGTGTGGACACGGCACACTTGCAACGGCGCACGTTCTGAAAGAGCAGGGGTTATATAATACTGGAGATACGATTGAGTTCGTTACGCTATCTGGGGTTTTAACTGCACAACTCGATCATGAAGAAATTCATTTGGTGTTTCCTGCTCCAACTTTAGATATGCGAGCTAGTATTAACAAAGACTTACTTCATGGTTTGGGGCTAGATACCGCCAATGTAGTCGTCTACGGTCAGTTTGATAATAAGCAGTTGGTCGTCATTAATGATGAATTTGTGCTTGAACAGCTCGACCCTGATTTTGGTGCGCTGCTTAAACAAAAAGGCCGTGGCGTCGTCATCACTGCTCAATCAAGCACTGACGCCGATTTTGTCTCTCGATACTTCGCGCCTTGGGTAGGTGTTAATGAGGACCCAGTTACAGGCTCTGCACATTGCGCTTTATGTGTTTACTGGGCTAAAGAGCTCAACAAAAAGCAACTGAAAGGCTTCCAAGCCTCCAAGAGAAGTGGGGTCGTCCATACAGAGTTGTTAAGCACTGAGCACGTTAAGCTTTCTGGAAATGCAGTAACGATATTGCGAGGATATATGAGAATCGCGTAGCGGTCCCTGTGGGAATGATTTTATTTTCGTGTTACCCAATGCTCAATAGTGAAGACGCTTGAATGCTGCTTATTTAAGTGGCTGATTTTTTTTGTAAAAACACCCCTGGCACGGTGGTGTATAACGATTGGAGAGTTATATGAAAACTATCGGTCTTCTAGGTGGTATGAGCTGGGAGTCGACGCTTAGTTATTACAAATTGATCAACGAAGGAGTCAAAGAGGCGTTAGGCGGCCTAAATTCCGCAAAAATTTGTATGTATAGCGTGAATTTTTCGGAGATAGAGAAACTTCAACATCAAGGTAAATGGGAAGAAACGGCAAGCATTCTATCTGATGCTGCATCTTCAATAGAAAAAGGGGGCGCTGACTTCATTCTTATTTGTACTAACACAATGCACAAAGTTGCGCCTCAAATTGAAGCCAGTATTAATATCCCCATACTACATATCGCAGACGCGACTGCTGAGTTACTTCGTGAGAAAGGGGTTCAAAAGGTCGGACTCCTTGGTACTCAATTCACAATGGAGCAAGACTTTTATAAAGGAAGGCTTTCCGACCGTTATGGGCTTGATGTCGTCATTCCCGATCAAGACGACCGCTCTAAAGTACATAACATTATTTATAAAGAGTTATGCCAAGGTGAAATCAAAGAGGAGTCAAGGACGATATACTTGCAAATTATTGAAAAACTAAAAGAGCACGGAGCTGAAGCTGTGATTCTCGGGTGTACTGAAATTGCCTTACTTGTAAACCAAAGTCACACCGATGTTACACTACTCGATACCACTTCTATCCATGCTCAAGCAGCAGTCCGTTTGGCAATTGAAGGTGAATGATCTACGCTTTCTTTCCTGCAAAAAAAGAGAAAACCAAGCACGTGGTTTTCTCTTTTTATTATCAAGTTATAAGCGAGCAAATTTGAGAGTTCTGTATCCACCAATCAAGTTGCGGGCTTTGTAACCATTGTTGACCAGCTGACGGTATGCTACGTTACCACGTAACCCAACTTGACAGTAAATCACGATCTCTTTGTCTTTAGGAAGTTCGTGCATGCGACGACGTAGTTGATCGACAGGAATATTAATTGCACCTTCAAGATAACCAACGGACTCCAATTCACCAGGATTACGAACATCAAGTAACAGTTGGTCTTCTGTCAGTGAATCCATTTCATCATAATGAATCGCAATCGCGTCACCTTTGATGATGTTATTTGCCACAAACGCCGCTTGGTTAATTACATCTTTAGCAGAGCCATAAGGTGGCGCGTAAGTTAGCTCGAGGTGTTGCAGTTGCTCTACCGTCATACCAGCACGCTGAGCAACTGCCATTACGTCGATACGTTTATCAACACCGTCTTTACCTACTGCTTGCGCACCTAATATTTTACCTGTTACTGGATCAAACAGCATTTTGAATGACACGGTTTCTGCACCTGGGTAGTAACTCGCGTGACTTGCTGTATGCACATACACTTTTTCATAAGCGATGTTTTCACGTTTCAGCTGTTTCTCGTTTTTACCAGTAGAAGCGACGGCTAAATCAAAAATCTTACAGATCGCCGTGCCTTGCGTACCTTGGTAAGTTTCTTGGCGGCCAAGCATGTTGTCTGCTGCCATTCGGCCTTGACGGTTTGCCGGGCCCGCAAGTGGCACTAGAGTTTGCTCGCCAGTCACAAAGTCTTTCTCTTCTACCGCGTCGCCGACAGCGTAGATCGAAGGATCGCTGGTTTGCATGTATTCATTGATATAAATACCACCAAGAGCGCCGATTTCTAAGCCAGCTTCTTTTGCTAATTTGGTCTCGGGGCGAACACCAATTGCCATAATCAAAATATCGGTGGTGAGTCTTTCACCATTGTTTAGTGTTAATTCCAATTCACCTTCTAGATGTTGGTGTTTTTCGCTCTCACCAGAGTCGAAACTTGCCACGTGCTCGTTAGGTACGAATTTCACCGACTCAAGTGCGACGCCAAGTTTAAGGTCGATGCCTTTCTCACGAATTTCAGCATGTGCGAAGCCAGCCATTTCACGGTCAACGGGCGTCATCACTTGATCCGCCATTTCAACTAATGTGGTTTTTATGCCTAGCTGGTGGAAGGCTTCCATCATTTCCAAACCGATAAAACCACCACCAACGACCGTAGCGTGTTCAACTTTGTTGGTTTCGATCGTTTTAATGATGCGATCCATATCTGGAATATTGCGCAGCGAGTGCGTTAACGGGTTATCAATACCCGGAATAGGCGGCACAACTGGACCTGCGCCAGGGCTGAGTAGAAGAAAGTCGTAGCTCTCTTGGTATTCCGAGCCATCAAGCAAATTGTTAACCGTAACCGTTTTGTCTTGACGGTTAATAGAAACCACTTCGTTCATCACACGGACATCAACATTGAAACGCGCTAGAAAGCTCTCAGGCGTTTGAAGAAGCAGTTTGCTGCGCTCTTGGATATCGCCACCAATGTGATAGGGTAAGCCACAGTTTGCAAATGACACAAATGGACCGCGTTCAAACATAATGATTTCTGCGTCTTCACTAAGACGACGAGCGCGAGCTGCTGCAGATGCACCGCCAGCAACCCCACCAATAATCACGATTTTGCTCATGGATTTCTCCTGCTGAATGATCGAAAACGCCTACACCTTACTTAAATAAATTAGCTGAGTCTAATGTTATTTAATCTACATTAGCATTGACTTAATAATATTAATTAGTAATATCTAATAAAATGTAATGTAGTAATGAAGAGGCATAAGAATGGGCGACAGTATGCTACAAAGTGCGACCGAAGCGAGTGAGCTGCTTAAAATTATGGCTCATCCAGAGCGCCTAATCGTGATGTGTAAGCTGATTGAAGGTGAGAAAGGGGTCGGTGAACTGTTTGAAGGTTCATCATTAAGCCAATCTGCTTTTTCACAACATCTCACCGTATTGAGAAAGCACGACATCATTAAAGCTAGGAAGGTTTCTCAGCAGGTATTTTATTCAATTTCTGATGAAAGAGTTGGTCCGCTGGTTGAGGCGTTTAAGCAAGTTTTCTGTAAGTAATTAGTTTGGCGGTTGCTATGTTTGAAGTTCCTTGGATGTCGCTGTTGGGCGGCATAATAGTTGGCGTATCAGCGATAACACTGATGCTATTTACTGGCAAGACTGCTGGGATCAGTGGGATCTTAAACGGTGCCGTTGAGAGCGCAGACCGCGTTTGGCGAATTGTTTTTTTAATTGCGATGGTATTAGGTGGCGTGTTTGCTGTTTATGTTCTTGGCGGGCATGTACCAGATCAGTACAGCGGTTCTCTTATTTTAGTTATCGTTGCTGGCTTGTTAGTCGGTGTTGGTACGCGTATCGGCAATGGTTGTACTAGTGGCCATGGCATTTGTGGAATAGGGCGTTTCTCAATCCGTTCTGTGGTCGCGACGTGTACGTTTATGGCCACAGCCATGTTAGCCGTCTTGCTAGTATCGTGAGGGATAGTGTCGTTATGAAAACTCACGTAATGAAAAGTATTAAGCAAATGTCCGTTGTTGCATTTTCTGGTGTGCTCTTTGGTATTGGTATGGTGGTCTCTGGTATGGCAGATCCGGCAAAAGTGATCGGCTTTCTTGATATTACCGGTTCATGGGACCCAAGCTTAGCCTTCGTTATGGGCGGAGCACTTGTTGTGTTCGTTCCTGCTTATCTTTTATTAATAAAGCCAAGAAGCGAATCTGTGTTTGGTGATGAGGTTGTCTGTCCTACTTCTAAAACGATAGACAAAAAGTTAGTCGGTGGTGCAGCACTGTTTGGTATTGGTTGGGGCTTACTGGGTGTGTGTCCTGGTCCTGCGGTTGCCAGCCTTTTTACTGGCAACACACAAGTTCTGCTCTTTATAGCGGCAATGTTGGTTGGGTCATTCACCGCTAAAAGAGTGGTTCGTCAATAAAGAAAGTACTTCAACGTTAAAAAGAGTACTTAAACGCTAAAAAGTGAGTGTCGTAGAAACCGGGCAATGGTCACTCAGTTTATAGTCGAGTACATCTTGTGTTTTGAAAACGGTTTGAACACCAGACGACGCCTTTAAATCACCACTTGCAATAATGTGGTCTATCACCGAGCGGAATTGGTGGGTTTTATTCGGATTACGATTAGAGCGCACTTTACATTCCGCTTTAGTGTCTTTAGTCACTAGCTTTGCACTAGTATTGTCCGATATCACGTCCCACAACCAATCTCCTTGATAACCCAAGTTGTGGTTAAAGTCGCCAAGCACGACATAATGTTGTTTGTTGTCCTCGCGCGCCTTTATCCACTTAGCTAGTGCCTGTCCTTGTTGTTTCACTATCTTACAATCGCGGTTATTACGATACGCGCCACTGCAACCCGCTTTCAGATGTACAGAGAGTAGGTGAGTCTCGTTTTCTTGGTTTGGATTTAAAACAAGGTAGCTCGCGAAGCGCAGCTTGATGTTGCCTCGTGTGATAGAGAAGTCTGGCTTGTCTAATACGCTTACGCCATTGCGCACGGCAAAGCCTGTGTATTGGTTGGTGTCGTTAAACTGAAGGTGTCGGTTGGAGGCGTTTGAACGATCGGAAAGATAAATAGTGAAGTCATTGCCAACGGCTTTTTGGATGGCAGCAGCACTTTCGACTTCTTGAAAAGCAAAAATGTCGGCTTGTGTTTTATCCACATAGTGGGTCAGCTTTTCAAAATCTTGTGGTGTTCTCGACACTTTTCCACCATCTATAGATAACCATTCTATGTTCCAACTGGTTAGATTGATGGAGTTTTGAGCAAATGAAAGAGAACTAAAAAGTAATATTAACGTAACAAAAAGTGATCGCATTTTGGCCTGTTGCACTCCTATCTTTTAGCGTATTCCTTTCCATCCTTTATCCTACAAGACCTCCAAAAATAGCAAGTAGATTTAGTACCAATTTTGCAATTTTCATGGTTTTCTTCGCAACTGAGATCAACGCCAATAAGATCGATTTCTTCTTGTTCGCTAGCCAATCTTTATTGATCAAAATCAATGTTTTCGAGTGGTGCTTCTCGTTAAATACGCCACAATATATTGTGTTGCCAGAATAAAAAATGACCCCATATAGTGTGTTTATGGATAACTCTGTGAGTATGCTCGGGTAAGGAGAACAAAGTGAAACCAATCGTAATCAAACGCGACGGATCAAGAGCTCCGTTCAACAGGGATCGTATCCAAGCAGCAGTTGAAGCAGCAGCGGAAAACAAAGATAAAGATGTCGCTATTTATGCTCTTAATGTGGCTCTTGCTGTCGAGTTACAGTTAAGAGAACACGATGAAGTTCACATCCATGAGATTCAAGACTTAGTCGAAAATGAACTCATGCAAGGTCCTTACAAAGCCCTAGCGCGTTCTTACATTGAATATCGCCACGATCGCGACATCGCTCGTGAGAAGCAAAGTGCACTAACTCGCGAAATCGAAGGTTTGATTGAAGAAAGTAACCTGGATCTAATCAACGAGAACGCGAACAAAGACGGCAAAGTAATTCCGACTCAACGTGACTTGTTGGCTGGTATCGTAGCGAAACACTACGCGAAGACGCACATTCTTCCTCGCGATGTGGTTCAAGCGCACGAAGTGGGTGACATTCACTACCACGATTTAGACTACGCACCGTTCTTCCCAATGTTTAACTGTATGCTTATCGATCTTAAAGGCATGCTGACGCATGGTTTTAAAATGGGTAACGCTGAGATTGATACGCCAAAATCAATTTCGACTGCAACAGCGGTAACAGCACAAATCATTGCTCAAGTCGCGAGCCACATTTACGGCGGTACAACCATCAACCGTATTGATGAGGTTCTAGAACCGTACGTAATCACAAGCTACGAGAAACACCTAGAGATTGCAAAAGAGTGGAACATTGCTGAGCCAGAAGAGTTCGCAAAAGCGCGCACTGAGAAAGAGTGTTACGACGCATTTCAATCTCTAGAATACGAAGTAAACACGCTGCATACAGCGAACGGTCAAACCCCATTCGTTACGTTCGGTTTTGGTCTTGGTACAAGCTGGGCATCCCGCCTGATCCAGAAATCGATTATGAAGAATCGTATTGCAGGTCTAGGCAAGAACCGTAAAACAGCGGTATTCCCTAAACTTGTATTCGGCATCAAAGATGGTTTGAACCACAAATCAGAAGATCCAAACTACGACATCAAGCAACTTGCGCTTGAGTGTGCGTCTAAGCGTATGTACCCAGACATTCTTAACTACGACAAAGTAGTGGAAGTAACCGGTTCATTCAAAACGCCAATGGGTTGCCGTAGCTTCCTTGGTACTTACGAAGAAAGCGGTGAGCTGATTCACGAAGGTCGTAACAACCTTGGCGTCGTGAGCTTGAACCTTCCTCGTATCGCTATCCGTGCAAACGGAAGCGAAGAGAAATTCTACGAGCTTCTAAATGACCGCCTACGTCTTGCTCGTAAAGCACTAGAGACACGTATCTCTCGCCTTGAAAACGTGAAAGCACGCGTGGCCCCAATCCTATACATGGAAGGCGCATGTGGTGTTCGCTTGAAAGCAGACGACTCAATCGCAGATATCTTCAAGAACGGTCGTGCGTCTATTTCTCTTGGTTACATCGGTGTACACGAGACAATTAACGCGCTATTCGGTACAGAAGCGCACGTTTATGATGACGCTGTTTTGCGTGAAAAAGCGGTCGCTATCATCAAGCATCTAAAAGATGCTGTGAATCAATGGGCTGACGAAACTGGCTATGGCTTCAGCTTATATGCAACGCCAAGTGAAAACCTATGCAGCCGTTTCTGCCGCATCGATGCGAAAGAGTTCGGTGTAATTGAAGGCGTAACAGACAAAGGTTACTACACCAACAGCTTCCACCTAGATGTTGAGAAGAAGGTGAACCCGTACGACAAGATCGACTTTGAGATGCCTTACCCAGAAATCTCAAGCGGCGGCTTTATCTGTTACGGCGAGTTCCCGAACATGCAACGTAACGTTGAAGCACTAGAAAACGTATGGGACTACAGTTACACCCGAGTGCCTTACTACGGTACAAACACGCCAATTGATGAGTGCTACGAGTGTGGCTACAACGGCGAGTTTGACTGTACAAGTAAAGGCTTCACTTGCCCAAGCTGTGGTAACCATGACTCAACTAAAGTATCAGTAACACGTCGAGTTTGTGGCTACCTAGGCAGCCCAGATGCACGCCCGTTTAACTTCGGTAAGCAAGAAGAAGTGAAGCGCCGAGTTAAACACCTGTAAGGTTTACTACCACTCGTTTTAACACTTTGAAAATCAACTTTAAACAGGTTGATTTTCTCTTTCGCGATAACACAGAGACGCATTATGAATTACCACCAATACTATCCAATTGACGTTGTTAACGGACCGGGTACGCGCTGCACGCTGTTTGTGTCGGGTTGTGTGCATCAGTGCCGTGGGTGTTATAACCAGTCGACGCAACGTTTGGATTCTGGTGTACTTTTCACGCAAGAAGCGGAAGACAAAATCATCGCTGACTTAAACGACACGCGTATCAAACGCCGTGGCTTGTCGTTGTCGGGTGGAGATCCGCTTCACCCTGCTAATGTGCCTCATATTTTGAAGATAGTGAAAAGGGTGAGAGAGGAGTGCCCAGGTAAAGACATTTGGGTTTGGACTGGCTACACGCTGACGGAACTGAATAACGCGCAAAGGGAAGTGGTGCAATACATCGATGTTTTGATTGATGGTAAGTTTGAACAAGACAAGAAAGACCTCAATCTCGAATGGCGTGGCAGTTCAAACCAAATCATTCATCGCTTTACGGACATCTAATCAAGCATTCTCCGCACATAAAAAGGGCTCACGCGTGCATAACGGGTGAGCCCTTTTGGTGTGAGTTCGTTAATGTCTTTTAGGTTACGCTGTCACCGATTGGTCATCTTCAACCATATTATTTATCCAACGTTTAGATTGAATACGGTAAGTCGTCAGTACGCCTTTCACTAACTCTTCCGCGAGCAGAGACATCAAGACAAAATGCAAAGGCAGCCCTAACACCATGCCTGTGTAATAAGTAAGGGGGATGCCAATAGCCCACTGACCGAACGTGTCGATGAAAATGCTATAGCGAATATCAGCGCCACTCTTTAGTACGCCGCCAATCCCAACCATGTTAAACACCCTCAAAATCATACCTAGCGCCATGACTAAACATACGTTAAGTGCCATGTCTGCATCGGTTAACGGGCTCAGTACCAATAGGTGATGAATCATGGGCGAGCTCAACCACACTAGGAAAAACAGCAAGGTGGCTAAGATTGCGCTGGTTAACACATACCACCACGCCGTTTTCTCGACTCGGTCATAATGTTTTGCACCAATATCATTCCCAAGAAGAACGGATGCAGCGACCGCAAATCCCATAAAGGTTGAAATCAGTACCCCTTCAATCGGTGATAAGAATGAGATGATCGCCAGTTCTGAAACGCCCAATTGACCATAGATGATGCTGTAAACGATCAATCCACCAGTCCAAAGTGCATCGTGGACCAACATGGGTAAAGAAACCTTAAAGTACTTTTTTCGATACTGTTTTAAGCGGTCTTGTACCCAATCGAACTTAGTCGGAATTAGGTAAGCATATCGTTTGTAGAAAAAATAAATCAAGACGGCGGTTTGGAAAAATCGAGAAACAAAACTACCTACGGCTGCACCAAATACGCCCCATTGAGGGAAACCAAATAAACCAAAAATCAAAACATAATTAAGCGCGACGTTAACGACAATGGCGGAGATACTAACGTTGGTTGCCAGTTTAGTTTGGCCCACGGAGCGCAATACCGCTTCAATCGGTACTACTATCGCCGTAGCAATGAGGCTAAAGCCCGTAACCACAAGATAATCACGTGCATAAGTGACGTATTCAGGATCGTCTGACATAAAAGAGACGATCTCTTCATCAAAAATCGCATAAAGAACGATAAACGGCAGCGTCACCAAAATGGAAATAAACCAAGATTGCGCCAACGTTCTGCGAATTCCGGCTAGGTTTCCTGAGCCGTAGTATTGAGAAGCAAGTACGGTAACTGCACCGCACAGGCCAAAGACAACCGCTAGGTTGAAGAAAAAGATACGATTTCCAACTCCAACTGCTGCCGTTGCAGATTCTCCGAGTAGGCTTACCATGAAAATATCCACGACGCCGAGCAAAGCAAAAAGCATGGACTGAAGTGAAACAGGTAGGCCAATCGTAATCAGCTTTTGCCAAAATGCTTTATCGATGTATTCGCGTGTTAAGAGCATCGCATTTCTCCTTAAAGATTAATGCGAGTAGTTTATCCTCATGATTTGGCGGTGTATTTTTCAAAGGAATCCAAAACCTTTGTAAAACTCTCTACTAACGCACATGTGAGCCAATAAATCATGGAAGATAAACAAGAACGCTACGCGATTTCAGAAAAAACTTATCAAGAGTTTATTGATCACAGTCGAGTATTAGCACTTGAGGAGAGAGGCATTGTGCAGTGCGGCATTGCCACTTGTCGTGACTTCTTCTCTGTTTATCGTAAAAACCAAAAGAAACACATGCTGCTCTATACGGTGCGTGGTAAAGGGTGGCTAGAGAGTGGGACTTATCGATACGATTTGGAACCGGGCTCGTTGATTACAGTACCCGCAGGTGTTGAAAACGGTTTTGGTATAGAAGAAGAACCTTGGCAGATCGCGTGGCTTTTTCTTGCTCCTGATAGAGAGTGGCCGATATTAGAATGCGATGTTCGCTACCAGCTTTCATCTACACCTGAAGTGATGTATGCATGTATCCAAACGTTACTACGCAGCATTAACCTTCCAATCGATTATGGTGGTGCGGTAGGTGAGCATAGTGTGGCTCAGTTAGAGCTGATGTTAAACATGCCGCCCTCAGAGTCGATATCACGCAGCCAATTGAGGCTTCGGCGTGTATTTGACCTTGTCCAACGTCAGCTCCATAAGGATTGGAGCGTTGAGCAGGTGGCGGCTCTATATCCATGTTCGGAGCCTCATTTGCATCGACTGACTCAAAAGCAGTTTGGTCGAAGCCCAATGGCACATTTAACGCGTATGCGCATGGAATATGCTGCTAGGTTACTTCGTTCAACAGAATGGCCAATTCAGCATATTGGAGAAATAGTCGGATATCCGACCAGCGCTAACTTTAGTACACGTTTTAAAGCGTGGTCGACCATGACACCAAGAGAGTTTAGAAAAAACGGTAGAGTGGATTGGTACAACGAGGAGTGAATCGTTCTTTTTCTGAACGATAGAGCGCACAAAACTCACCGCAATCCAGAATTTTGTTCTCTAATTGATGAAATAAGTGAAAAATCATTTCGTCATTTTTTGCGATGGTGTTAACGTGAGGTTCGGTACTTGAATTTCAAAGGGTTATGACTTTCATGTTTTCTAATCTCCCAACTCCCGTATTAGATCCTATTTTATCTCTATCCGTTGCATACCGTAACGATGAACGTCCAAACAAGGTTGACCTTGGCATTGGCGTATACAAAAACAGCGCAGGCGAAACGCCGATTATGAAAGCCATTCAAATGGCGCAGGATGTCGTTGTTGAAACTCAAAAAACCAAGTCTTATGTTGGTCTTGCAGGTTGCGAAGAATTTAATAAAAGCATGATCAATTTGCTACTGACGGGAACGTCTGCAATGGATCGTGTTGCAGCTATTCAAACGCCAGGTGCAAGTGGTGCGCTGCGTATGCTCGGTGATCTAATGAAGATCGCACAGCCAGATACGACGGTTTGGATTTCCAACCCAAGCTACGTAAACCACAAGCCAGTGATGGAAGCAGCAGGCCTTAAAGTTAAGTTCTACCACTATTTCTCTTCGGAAACGAAACAAGTAGACACCGAAAAAATGATGGATGATCTTGCGAAAGCTGGGCCTTCAGATGTGGTACTTCTTCATGGTTGTTGCCACAACCCAACTGGTGCGGATATTGACTTCTCTGCTTGGCAAGCCATTACAGAATTGTCGCAGAAGAACGGTTTCATCCCATTTGTGGACATTGCTTACCAAGGCTTCGGTGATGGCCTAGAAGAAGACGCAAAAGGCCTTCGTTTTATGGCAGATAACGTTGAAGAGATGTTGATTACTACTTCATGTTCGAAGAACTTTGGTCTGTACCGTGAACGAACTGGTGCAGCGATTGTGGTTGGTAAGAACATGCATGATGTAACCAATGCAAAAGGTAAACTCCTCACTCTAGCTCGCTCGACTTACACGATGCCACCCGACCATGGTGCAGCTTTAGTTAAGACCATTCTGCAAGATGACAATCTCACTTCCGTTTGGAAGCAAGAATTGAGTGAAATGCAACATCGTTTGGTTAGCCTTCGTCAAAGTTTGTGTAACGAGTTGAGAAACAACCATAATACAGATCAATTTGATTTCATTGAGGGTCACAAAGGCATGTTTACTGTGCTAGGCTTTAGTGGAAACCAAATGGCGCAACTGCGTGAAGATTATGGCATTTATGGTGTTGGCGATGGTCGAATTAACATTGCCGGACTTACCGAAACTCATATTCCATACGTAGCGGACGCAATTAAGAAAGTATCTCAAGCTTAATTGGAGTGTGGATGAAAAACTGGAAACTGATTCTGCCGCTTATGATGAGCGGCAGTTTAATTGCTTGTACGTCAACTCAAACGACGCAGGAACCTGTTGAGCCAGAGTCGCCAAAGGTCGAAGAGCCCGTTAAAGTCGAGCCAGAAGTGAAACCTGATGTAGATCCAAAGCCAGAGGTGGAGCCCAAACCAGAAGCGAAACCTGAGAAAAAGCCGGAACCAAAGCCTAAGAAGCCAGTCAAGGTCACAAAAACACCCGATGGCATGTTAATTCTTGGTTCTGAAGAATGGGTTTATGTTCCTGAAATTGACCAGACTTTCAAGGCTAGAGTCGATACAGGTGCGACAACATCATCAATTAGTGCGACTGACATTGTTCCGTTTGAGCGTGATGGTAAAGACTGGGTTAAATTTAAGATAGATTTAGGTGACAAAGACACCAAAGAATTTAAAGTACCCGTTGAGCGCTGGGCTAAAGTTAAGCAGTCTTCGTCAGAAGAGGTGGATAAACGAGCGGTGGTAAAAGCCTACATTACCGTTGGGGATCACAAAGAAAAGACAGAGTTTACGTTAGCGGATCGCGGACATATGACGTTTCCAATTTTGCTTGGTCGAAGCTTTTTTAGAGATATCGCCGTTGTAGATGTATCGAAAAAATATGTGCAAGATAAACCTAAAAAAACCGCTAAAAACTGATGTATTAAAGCTAGTTTCTGCTACAAGCTAATAATTCGTGATTAACAAAAAATGGCCTCCAAAATCGGAGGCTATTTTTATTGAATCATATGCTTGCTTGTGATGCCCTAGTAGTCATGTCCACTAAAATGCAAAACGAGCAGACATTACAATTTGCTGGCCATAGACACCATTATTTTTGAAATCTGCACCAAGTGATAGTTGCTGAGTTGAGTGGAATCGTGCGCCCAGATTGTAAATGGTGTTCGAATCGTCATTATCTATGATTTGGCCGATACGGCCATGTAGCTCAACATTTTGCATAAACCAAATACGAGTGCCAATATTCACTTCCGTGCGCCACTCGTCGCCGACTTTATCACTGCCGTTCTCTTTAATGTTGTGTACCAACATTTGGCCATAAATATCTGCAAATTGGCCTGCTGGCCCATTAAAGCCTATACCACCAGCAATGTCCCAGTCTCCGCTGAATTCACTGTCTGCGCGAGCAATGAAATGGGTATTCTCTGTAAAGTAGGTATTGAACTCTCCACCAAATGTACCAGGGCTAGTGCCCATGCGAAATTCCATCGTGTTGTAGTTGAAATTATTTGCATGTGCGGAAAGTGGCAAAATAGCACACAAACCAAAGGCTGCAACCTTTAGAGCTTTACCTAGCATGGTGTCTCCGGGCAAGATGATTAAAATGAACAAAAAAATGGTCTGCAAAAAGCAGACCAAGATTGATAAAGCTATCATTTTAAGTGCTTGCCGTCACTATTTAGCTGTAATCGTCACTACATCATGTTGATATGCACAGCAATCGGGGTTTGTTTTACATGACCACGAGTTGTTCGACTTCAATCTCTGGTTTGTTCCCGCCTTCAAATTCGCCAAACAGACGGACTTTAGTCGTGTGATCAATCGGAGTATTTAGCTGAATATCGTCATCGAGTTCGACCATCACTTCACCGGAACCATCGCTAAAGACAAACTTATCCGAGCGAACTTGACGCAATAAGTTACCTTCAACGACCACATCTTTTTCAGTAAACATATTGGAGTCGTTTAGCAAGGCATCCAATTTTTCCACAGTGACAGGACCGTTAAACTGGAAGTTTGATTGGTTTTGAGCGTTATCTTTCGCGAACGCGATAGAAGGAGCAATAGCTAAGGCGGCGATTGTTGCGATAATTGTATTCTTTTTCATGTTACATCCTCATCGGTTTGTTTTGATGGGGTCATTAAAACAGGGCTTGTTTGAACCAATGATGATTTCAACATTCATATTCTATTCATTTGCTTGAGTAAGTGGGGACGATGACGTTATGATTGTTCATCTTCCTCTATTCCTTACGAATGTTCATGAAATCAGCGATCCCATCTTTAATGGTTCAAGGCACCACTTCGGATGCCGGAAAAAGTGTCCTTGTGGCAGGTTTATGCCGTGTATTAGCAAGAAAAGGGATAAATGTTGCCCCATTTAAGCCACAAAACATGGCACTAAATAGTGCGGTAACCAAAGATGGCGGTGAAATAGGTCGAGCACAGGCCGTACAGGCACAGGCGTGTAATATTGAGCCAACCGTACATATGAATCCGGTTTTGATTAAACCTAACAGTGATACAGGTGCTCAGATCATTTTGCAGGGTAAGGCGATTTCCAATATGGATGCGGCTGGCTTTCATGATTACAAGAAAGTGGCGATGGACACGGTGTTAGATTCCTTCTCTCGTCTGACTCAAGAATTTGATTCGATCATTATCGAGGGCGCGGGGAGTCCTGCTGAAATCAATTTACGAGAAGGCGATATTGCAAACATGGGTTTTGCTGAGGCCGCTGATGTACCAGTGATCATTGTTGCTGATATTGATCGTGGTGGAGTGTTTGCACATTTGTACGGAACACTTGCGTTACTTTCTGAATCTGAACAAGCGCGAGTAAAAGGATTTGTTATCAACCGTTTTCGAGGTGATATTCGTTTATTGCAATCGGGCCTCGATTGGCTAGAAGAAAAAACAGGTAAACCTGTACTTGGTGTACTTCCTTTTCTCCATGGTTTGAATTTAGAAGCAGAAGACGCGATCACTGCACAGCAGGAGTTGCACTCTGAGGTAAAACTGAATGTTGTTGTGCCTGTTTTAACCCGGATTAGTAATCATACTGATTTTGATGTGCTGCGATTGAATCCAGACATCAATCTACGTTATGTAGGTAAAGGCGAAAAAATAGATAAAGCCGACCTGGTTATTTTGCCTGGGACCAAATCGGTCAGAGACGATCTGGATTATCTAAGAAGCCAGGGGTGGGATAAAGATATCTTGCGTCATATTCGTCTTGGTGGAAAAGTGATTGGTATCTGTGGCGGCTACCAGATGCTTGGAAACTTGATTGATGATCCAAACGGCGTCGAAGGCCAACCAGGTCAAAGCGAAGGACTTGGCTTGCTTGATATCACTACGACGCTAACTAACAGCAAACAGCTTACAAACACAAAAGCACAGCTTTCTCTTAACGGCAAAACAGCCAATGTAAAGGGTTATGAAATCCACGTAGGGCGAAGTGAAGTACGGGGCCTGCAACCTCTTACATTCAGTTCCGGTGAAGCGGAGGGGGCGATCAGCGAGTGTGGCCAAATCATGGGAACCTACCTTCACGGGTTCTTTGACGAGGCAGCTGTCTTAAGCCTGGTATCAGAATGGGTAAACGGCACCCAAATCAAACAACAAGACTTTGAAGAGTTAAAGGAGCAAGGCATTAATCGCATCGCAGATGCGATAGAACAACATGTGCGCCTTGATTTTTTGTTTAAATAGCCCATTAACTGATTGAACTTTATATTTAAATAACCTGTTCTTTCGCTTGCCTTGTATTGGAGTATCTCTATGAAAGCATGGAAACAGTATGCTTGCCTTACGGTAGTATTAAGCATTTCATTTTCAGCAAACGCATCAACGAACCTAAAAGTGTATGCAGCCTCTTCTATGACGAATGCGATTAACGAGATCGCGCAAAACTTTGAAGAAAAGTATGACGTTTCTATCACTCCCGTTTATGGTGGTTCTTCTGCTATCGCTCGACAAATTATCAATGGCGCACCAGCGGATGTATTCATTTCTGCGAACACGAAATGGATGGATTATTTGGTCGATAAAAATGTCATTTATCGTGACAATGTCACAAATCTAGTGCGCAATAGCTTAGTCTTGATTGCTCCTCAGTCTTCAGAATTAACCTCATTTAACTTTTCTGATGCAAAGGCATGGGAGAAGGCATTGCATGGAAATCGTCTTGCTTTAGGCAATCCGACGTCAGTACCTGCTGGTATGTACGCGAAAGAGTCATTGACTACACTGGGTGTATGGAAAGCGGTTCAAACTCACGTCGCACCAGCAAAGAATGTGCGCTTAGCTTTGGCGTTGGTTGAACGTGGAGAAGCGCCTTTAGGTGTGGTCTACAAAACCGATGCTCAGTTAACTGATAAAGTCAAAATTGTCGGCGAATTTGCGAGTGATACGCATGCGGCTATTGTTTACCCGGCAGCAATTGTGAATGATTCTACTGAGTCGGAGCAGTTCTTCCAGTACCTAAAATCGGACGAAGCCGCACGCGTTTTTGCTCAATATGGCTTTCAGCAATAAACCGGCCTTCAATTATAGGAACGAAGCGTGACAGAACTGGAATACCAAGCCTTAATGTTAAGCCTCAAAGTAGGCGCGTACGCAGTACTTTGGCTGATTCCTCTCGGCGTTTTTCTTGCTTGGCTACTTTCTCGAAAAACGTTCTTTGGTAAATCGATTCTCGATAGCTTAATTCATTTACCACTGGTATTGCCGCCAGTGGTAATCGGCTATTTATTGTTGATTTCTTTAGGACGACAAGGGTTCCTTGGAAAGTGGCTCTATGAAAACTTAGGGGTAGTATTTAGCTTTAATTGGAAAGGGGCAGTAGTCGCTTGTATTGTCGTGGCTTTGCCTTTGATGGTTCGTTCAGTACGCTTAAGCTTAGATAGCGTCGACCCTAAATTGGAGCACGCAGCCTCTACGTTAGGCGCTTCTCCTTTAAAAGTGTTTCTCACAGTCACGTTACCACTGACCGTTCCCGGAATTATTACGGGAACGATGCTGTCATTTGCTCGTAGTCTTGGCGAATTCGGGGCGACGATCAGTTTCGTCTCTAACATTCCGGGTGAGACCCAAACGATTCCGCTGGCAATGTACAACTTTATTGAAACGCCAGGTGCAGAAATGCAGGCGGCTCGTCTGTGTATCATTTCTATCGCGTTAGCCTTGTCTACATTAATGATCTCTGAATGGCTAAATCGTAAAGCGGCAAGCAGATTGGGTGCGAAGCAATGACGATTAAAGTCCAATTTAAACAAATGCTTGGTGAGACTGACTTCGACATCAAACTTAAGTTACCCTGTAACGGAATTAGTGCCTTGTTTGGACGATCTGGTGCAGGTAAAACGACGTTGATTAACATCATCAGCGGATTGGTCACTCCAAGGCAAGGGTATGTTGCGGTTGGTGAGCATGTTTTGTTTGACAGTGAACAGGGAATTAACCTACCAACGCACAAGCGTGGTATTGGTTATGTGTTTCAGGATTCACGTTTGTTTCCTCACTATTCGGTTCAAGGCAATTTGTTATATGGCGTTAAAGAAAAAGATGACGAGTATTTTGATGCAGTCACCGAACTCTTGTCTATCAAACCGTTACTAAAGCGCTTTCCGGTATCACTTTCTGGTGGTGAAAAGCAACGTGTTGCGATTGCGCGCGCATTGCTATCTAAACCCAATTTGCTTTTGATGGATGAGCCACTTGCCTCACTCGATATGCCAAGAAAGCGTGAGGTAATGCCTTTTCTTGAGGAGTTGTCTGAGAAGGTAAATATCCCTATTATCTATGTCACACACAGTCTCCAGGAAATTTTAAGGCTTGCTCAGCACCTTGCAATTATTGACCAAGGTAAAATTTCGAGTTCAGGTAAGCTTGAGGAAGTGTGGGCTTCTCATGCTATGCGTCCATGGCAATCTTTCTCAGATCAAAGCAGCTTATTTGAAGGCCGGATTGCTGAACATCATGAACGTTATGCACTGACTTGTATCAGCCTTGCACCTAATGTACTCCTGTGGGTGCAAAAGATTGACGGAACACCAGACACGCCAATACGCTTGCAAGTGCGTGCCAACGACGTTTCTATCACGCTCGAGCAGCCCAAGGCGACGTCGATTCGAAATATTCTGCCTGCTATTGTCGATTCCATCGAAGTGTTTAACGCAGCCGATGACAAACAGAGTATTAATGTATCACTCAAGCTAGACGAGAAATGTTATTTGTGGGCAACGATCACACCGTGGGCCCTTGACGATCTCAACCTAAAAATTGGTAGCCGTGTTTTTGCACAAATTAAAGGTGTCAGTGTGACACAAAAAGATATGGCACTAGCGCCTCATTAACCGTTTAGACTGATTTACGCTTCATGATCAAAAAAGGCCGCAAAGTGCGGCCTTTGTTACTAGAAGAATGTCGGAATTACTTCGCGAATACTTCTTTGAATTCACGCTTAAGAAGTGGGTCACGACGTGCTTTCTTAAGTTGCTTAACCATGTCTTTCACACAGTTGTGAAGCACATTATCAAGTAGTTGAGCACGGTATTCTTCTTTATCTTCATCTGTCATGTTTTCTGGCAGATTAAGAGTCGGAAACTCTTCCATCACATTAATACCAGCGAATGCTTGGCCTACAGAAACTAGAGCATGAAACTGTTCAAAGTTGTCTAGAATGTTCTGTGCACTTGCTGGCATTTCGTCCCATGATTCACGTACCGCTTCTTCAGACACTTCATGGATAGAGGTAACCATTTCGAACATTTGCTCTGGAACTTCGTCAAATTCGATAACTTTACGTAGCTCTGGAGAAATGCTGGCTAGATCGATTTTTTTGCTTTCGCTGTTAGTTGCTTCTGACATGGTGTGTCTCTCATTACAAAAAGGCGGGAATATTAATACCAAATGCATCAAATAGCTATACCCATTAATCCACAAGATGACCAAAGTGAATGAGTTTGTTGAACTTCTGCTCACAGGCCATGATTAGATAGGGTAACGTCCAGTCTAACTGCTTTATGCAATGGATTCCGTGATATTCAAACAAAAATATAGCACTTAATTATGAGTCGAATGCAACAACTCTATGAGTATGGTATATGTTTAATAAAGACATAATTAAAAATGGAACGCGTTATGCAACCGACAGGGACATCGATGCGAATCCTTCTGGTTGACGATGTTCAGCTAGACAGGATGCAGTTGGCTATTCGTCTAAAGCAACTTGGACATATTGTAAAAGCCGTAGGTAGTGGACTAGAGGCGTTAAATACCTACGAGAGTTTTGATCCGGAACTGGTGTTACTCGATATATCAATGCCAGATATGAACGGTTTTGAAGTCTCTCTTCATATAAGAGAAACGTTTCCGGATTGGATCCCTATTATTTTCTTGAGTAGTCACGAAGAGCCAGAAATGATTGCTAAAGCCATAGACGCGGGCGGTGATGACTATTTAATTAAGCCGGTAGATAAACTGGTACTGAACTCTAAACTTATCGCAATGCAGCGTATTGCTCATATGAGACGAGAGCTTAAGCAAGCGACAGCTCAATTGGAGCAAGTTAATCAACTTTTGACTCAGCAAGCGAATGAAGATGGCCTAACCAAACTCTATAACCGCCGTTATATCGACCATAAGTTGGAATCGATGGTTGCATGGCATGGCCGTCACAATATGCCAATGGCTTTGATTCTATTGGACGTCGATTTTTTTAAACCGTTTAATGATAATTACGGTCATATTGAAGGCGACCGTTGCTTGCAAGCGATTGCGAATCAACTAAAGGCGACGTTTTGTCGCTCTGGGGAATATGTAGGTCGATATGGTGGAGAAGAGTTTGTTGTGTTGCTAGGGTGTACCGACACTCAAACAGCAGAAAGAGAAGCCGAGCGTATACAAGAGGCTATGTATTTTCTCGATTACCCACATGAGTATTCTAGTGTGTCAAATAGAGTGACAGTGTCACAGGGTGTTTTTGTTTTTCAACCAACAGGGAAAGAAGTGCAATCAGACTTGTATGCAACCGTTGATAAAGCACTATATACATCAAAATCTTTGGGAAGAAACACACATACTGTAGTTAATTCTTTTTAAAACAAAGTCTTATGAATACCACTTTTTTGTTGCGTTGTCACGTTTTGGTAATTCTTTTAAAGTTAACTCAAGTAAGATAAGCAAACAATACGAACGGATGTCGCAATCGGGCGTATACCTTATACCTTTGATTAGATAGATAACATCGGGATAGTGGCAACGATGAGTGCAGTTGTTATGCTGATGGGGAAGTTCGGTTTTGTTTTAAACCCGGACAAGCTTGTTAACTTTCACTATTGGTGAGGGTCTAACGAAGCTTTATGCAGTTACGTCCGGCCTTTTTCGCTTTGTAAAGTGCTTCGTCCGCTAATTTAATGACGTCCAGAGGAGCTTGCCCATTCCGGCTATCAGCAACTCCGAAACTTGCGGTAACAAAAACCGACTTTCTTTTCGAACTGTTGCTACCACGACGTTTTTGTCCTTGTTTATGGTTCTCAGGGCGAGATTCTTCATCGCGTAATATCATCTCGTATTCTGCAATCGATTTGCGAGCTTCTTCCAAAAAGTTCTTACATTCGTCAGCGTATTTGCCTTTAAAAACGATGGTAAATTCTTCTCCGCCAAATCGATAAACTTTTGCGCCGCCTGGGGTTTTAGTGAGGCGCGAAGCGACCATTTTTAGAACGTCATCACCAGTATCGTGACCGTAGGTGTCGTTAAACTTTTTAAAATGGTCAACATCAAGCATTGCGATCGTGAACTTCTTACCCATGTGTTTTAGATCGAGATCAAGTGCACGTCTGCTCGGAATCAGCGTTAGGCTATCGGTGAAAGCCAGTTGATGGCTAGCGGAAGCGGCATAAATAATGATAAGCAGCCCTGTTAGCGTAAACATGGTGCTTGATATGTACTGCACATCAAAGAAAATGAACGTCGCAGACGCCAATACCATGGCAGAGTAGGTCATCGCATGGATAATTTCATTCTTCTTTAAAACAAGGATTCCAAGAAAACAGACAATACCCACGCAATATAAAACAAGAATTAAAGGCAGTTTAGAGACCGTCGGTACAATAAATAAAATACCGCTTGTCCATTGTTCAAACCCTCCTTCAACGTAATATGCTAGCGTTAGATAAGACCAAAGAGCGAACATTGCTAACATCAAGATGTAAGTCAACATGGCTCTGGAGTCAAAACCTTCTTTACTAAACAAAAATACCGTAAGAAACGAGACAGGAAGTAACGTGGCTAAAATGGTTAGCTCAAGTAAAGCGGTACCACTTTGAAGCGGGACTTGTAGGCGGTGCTGTATCACGAAATAGGCTAGCAACATTGCCAAGCACACCATGGACTCTCTGCCTTGCTTAAATGAATAACAAAGGAGTAGCGCACAACCTAATAGTATGTACGGCAAGTTTGCGGCAATGCCCCAGTTTGCCTGAGTCATCTGAATAATGCTGTCCATGCCCGAACTCACTATGCCCAGTAGCAAAAAAGGGAATAAGAATCTGAAGCCTGATGAAGTCATTGACGATGAGGACATCTATTACAAACTGCCTGAAAATAGTTGACTATATAATTGGTTAGGTAAATCGTTTTATCAATATGGATATTTATCCGTTATTGAATTTCGAACTTTGAGAACTAGCAAGAATACGTCTATTTGTTCCTTTTCCCAAGTATTTTGGAAGACATTACGGCAAAAAGAGAGAGATTGATTAAATTAAGAGCAATCAATAAGTTGTTATAAACAAGTCGTTGCTATACTCATTTCATAGGAAAAAGGAGATTTACAGATGCAGATAAGCTCAGATGTGCACAATTACATGGAAACATTAGTAGGCCAGGTTCTCAGTTTGCCCGAATTTTTAGAACAGTATGACAACGAACAGTTAGCCGATATTGCTTGCCTTGCGCTTATCCAGCTCAAGCCTGTCTATATCCGTCATGATATTGATTTTTTGTCTTCACTTCCTGAACAAAAATTAAGCCAGTTTAAGCAAAGCGCGGATATAGCGGTGAAAAACGCCGCAGAAATGGTGAAAGAAGACAGGCGTAAGAACCGAGAGTATGATGTGCCTGTAATTTTTTCCCATACTAGTTATGATGATGACAAAGAGTTGGATTGGTATGAAAAACCGATCCTTAACGTTAATATCAAGTAAGAGTCGCTCAGTTGACTAGTGAGTTGACCCAAGGAGGAATCGTGGGATTTTTTTCGCGTTTGTTTGGTGGTAGTGAGAAAACCGCTGAAGCTAAAACTATCGAGCCAGTTGAGTATAAAGGTTTCTTTATTTACCCAGAGAGCCTTTCAGAGGGCGGACAATATCGCATCGCTGGTCGAATAGAAAAGCATGACAATGATGAAGTGAAAACACATCGGTTTATTCGCTCCGATTTACTTGGCTCAGAGCAAGATGCCAATGACCTTATGTTGAAGAAATCTCAAATGTTTATTGATCAAATGGGCGATAAAATCTTCGACTAGCAATTTACTGCAATTTGATTCCAGTCATCTTAAAAAGAGCCATTAGTGTATATGCTAGTGGTTCTTTCTTTTTAACGCTTAAATCTCTGTTAAGTCAGTATTTAATCGTTACCTGGTTAGACCTCAGTCTAGTACGGTGTTGCGTTGTTATTTTTCGAGCACAGAGCGACAATCATTCATTACTTAGCGTTATATGTAATGAAATTTAGTATTTAAATTACAAAACACTTGAAGTAATGAGACGCGTTCGATACAAACAGAATAATAACAGGGCTGTTAGTCAAGGTGTTATTGTGCAAATGGGTGTCCCCAAACATCATCTTTCGTTTGCAATTGTCTTGCGTGGTAAACAGATAGAAATAAAAAAGAATTAGAGTAGAGCGACGCTCTGTTTTGGGACTAATTTATTGATATGTATACAAGGAGTATGCGTTTTGCAAATCGGTGTACCTAAAGAGATACTCGCGGGTGAATCGCGAGTGGCTGCATCGCCGAAGTCGGTTGAGCAGTTAATAAAATTGGGATTCGATGTCGCGATTGAATCCCAAGCGGGGGTGCTAGCGAGTTTCGATGATGCCGCTTATGAAGCAGCTGGTGCGAAAATCGTTTCTAGTGAAGAAGTTTGGGCATCTGGCCTTATTTTAAAAGTTAATGCGCCAATTGTGGATGATGAGCAAGGCATTGACGAAATTGCGTTACTGCAAGATGGATCAACACTGGTTAGCTTTATTTGGCCGGCTCAAAATGCTGAGTTGATGGAACAACTTTCAAGTAAGAACATTAACGTTCTTGCCATGGATTCCGTTCCTCGTATCTCACGTGCACAAGCCTTAGACGCGCTATCTTCGATGGCTAATATCGCTGGTTATCGTGCAGTGGTTGAGGCAGCTCATGAGTTTGGTCGTTTCTTTACAGGTCAAATTACGGCTGCCGGTAAAGTACCTCCAGCGAAAGTATTGGTTGCGGGTGCTGGCGTCGCTGGCTTGGCGGCTATCGGTGCTGCAGGTAGCTTAGGTGCCATTGTCCGTGCGTTTGACGTCCGCCCAGAAGTAAAAGAGCAAGTTGAATCGATGGGCGCTGAGTTCCTGACCGTTGACTTTCAAGAAGAGTCAGGCTCTGGGGATGGCTACGCAAAAGAAATGTCTGATGACTTCAACAAAAAAGCGGCA
The DNA here is from genome assembly GCF_033340275.1 of Vibrio sp. 1402. NCBI lineage: Bacteria > Pseudomonadati > Pseudomonadota > Gammaproteobacteria > Vibrionales > Vibrionaceae > Vibrio > Vibrio sp. 1402. Next base: position 10,419 of record NZ_JAWOWE010000007.1, on the reverse strand, counting down.
GAATTATACGCAGAGCAAGCTAAAGATGTTGATATCATTATTACGACCGCGCTCATCCCTGGTAAACCTGCGCCGAAGTTGATCACCAAAGAAATGGTCGACAGCATGAAAGCGGGCAGTGTAATTGTTGACTTGGCAGCCGCTAATGGCGGTAACTGTGAATATACAGTGAAAGACCAAGTTATCATGACGGATAACGGGGTAAAAATTGTTGGTTACACTGACATGGTTGGTCGTTTGCCTACACAATCTTCTCAGCTTTACGCGACAAACCTTGTTAACCTTCTAAAACTGCTGTGTAAAGAGAAAGATGGCAACATCAATATTGATTTTGAAGATGTTGTTATCCGTGGCATTACCGTGGTGAAAGAAGGTGAAGTTACTTGGCCAGCGCCACCAATTCAGGTTTCAGCTCAGCCGCAAGTGAAACAAGAACAGCCTGCGAAGCCAGAGCCTAAAGTAGAAGAACCTACGTCTCCAACGAAGAAAATTATTGGTGTGGCAGCGGCTGTTGGAGCCTTTGCATGGGTTGCATCGGTTGCTCCGGCAGCGTTTCTTTCTCACTTTACTGTATTTGTTCTAGCGTGTGTTGTCGGATACTACGTAGTATGGAATGTTACCCATGCACTTCATACTCCACTAATGTCAGTAACGAATGCTATCTCTGGCATTATTGTCGTTGGTGCATTACTGCAAATTGGACAAGGTAATGGCGTCGTTTCATTCCTATCTTTTATTGCCGTATTGATCGCGAGTATCAATATCTTCGGTGGTTTCACCGTCACCAAGCGTATGCTTGAAATGTTCCGCAAAGATAAATAGGAGTCACAATGTCTGCAGGATTAGTACAAGCAGCTTACATTGTTGCTGCATTATTTTTCATCATGAGTTTGGCGGGACTTTCAAAGCAAGAGTCTGCTCGTAATGGTAACTACTACGGTATCGCTGGTATGACGATCGCGCTGATAGCGACGATCTTTAGCCCAGATGCGCAAGGTTTTGGTTGGATCATTATCGCGATGGCGATAGGTGGTGCGATCGGTATTTTCTATGCGAAGAAAGTAGAAATGACCGAGATGCCAGAACTGGTTGCGATTCTACACAGCTTTGTAGGTTTAGCTGCGGTTTTAGTTGGCTACAACAGTTACCTAGATGCGCCAGAAGCAGCAACACATGCTGAGCATGTTATCCACCTTGTAGAAGTATTCTTGGGTGTGTTCATCGGTGCCGTAACTTTCACCGGTTCAATTGTCGCATTTGGTAAGCTGCGTGGTGTGATTTCTTCGTCGCCACTTAACCTGCCTCATAAGCACAAAATGAACCTCGCAGCGGTTGTTATTTCTACGCTTCTTATGATCTACTTCGTAAAAGCAGATGGCAGCATGTTCGCTCTTATTGTGATGACTTTGATCGCGTTCGCATTCGGCTACCATTTAGTCGCTTCAATCGGTGGTGCTGATATGCCAGTTGTTGTCTCTATGTTGAACTCATACTCAGGTTGGGCAGCAGCGGCAGCAGGTTTCATGCTCGCAAATGATCTATTGATTGTAACAGGTGCTTTGGTAGGTTCATCAGGTGCGATTCTTTCTTACATCATGTGTAAAGCAATGAACCGTTCGTTTATCAGTGTTATTGCCGGTGGTTTTGGTCAAGAGATAGTGATTTCAGGTGACGAAGAGCAGGGCGAATATCGTGAAACAACGGCTGAAGAAGTTGCAGAGATGTTGAAGAACTCAAAATCAGTAATCATCACTCCAGGATATGGCATGGCAGTAGCTCAGGCACAATACCCTGTTCATGAAATTACTGATGTACTTCGTTCACAAGGTATTGAAGTTCGCTTTGGGATTCACCCAGTAGCGGGTCGTCTACCGGGGCATATGAATGTGTTACTCGCTGAAGCAAAAGTACCGTATGATATCGTTCTTGAAATGGATGAAATCAATGATGACTTTGCAGAAACCGATACCGTATTGGTTATCGGTGCTAACGATACGGTCAACCCAGCCGCACTGGAAGATCCGAACAGCCCAATCGCTGGTATGCCCGTATTGGAGGTATGGAACGCGAAAAACGTAGTGGTATTCAAGCGCTCAATGAACACTGGTTACGCAGGAGTACAGAACCCACTGTTCTTCAAAGAAAATACATCAATGCTATTTGGTGATGCGAAAGAAAGTGTTGAGTCTATTTTTAAAGCACTTTAACCATTCTTGATTTAAAACTATACAGGGTCAGCAATCGCTGGCCCTTTTTTGTTCCGTTTCAATGTTATAGTAATGCAAATCCTTCTGTTAGCAGATGTCAATTGCTTGTAGATTGATGTATAGTTTTGGCTAATGTAACAAGTGACGGTAACAGTTTGATTAAAAAGTTTTTGCTCGGTTTTGCAACTGTATTGCCGCTTTTTTCGGCACCTGCATTTTCCGATTCACTACCAGAAAGAATAGATACGTTTACAGAGCTATTTAACTATGAAGTAGCTCTTAAGTCGTACGATATTCGTATTCTGCAATCAAATTATCCTACCAAGTTACTTGCGCCAGATTCGCTTCTGCCGCAAACGTCTGACTATCCGTTAAAAGATATCCAACAGCTTTACAGCTTGGCGAATACTTGTCGTGGCAAATTACCATTAAGTCCTTTAATTACTGAGCCTTTAGTATTTACAAGAGCGATTTGTAAAGGGACGCAGCTGACACCTCGTTGGTTCTCGCGTAGTGGTCTCATTCACCCTGGTGGTGGGACGTACGCGGCACGTTATGTGGATAAGTATCCAGAACTCAAACCCAAACTATCTCAGTACATGCATATAAAAGAGCGTGATAACGAGGAAGGGGATGAGTTGCTAGAAAGCTTGAAAAACATGGATGACGACGCCATTAATGCTTTGATTGCAGGCGCGAGCATGTTTATTGAAGGTAACGAACTTTGGCTAAGACGTGGTGACCGTTACTTTGTTTTCGAGAAAGATATCTGGCAAGAGAACGTAGCGAATGCGGGTCTGTCATACGCTCTAGCCTCTCAAAGCAAAAGTTGCTTTGTTAAACGAGGCAATATTTGTTGGGATGTAGAAGATCACTCGCAAGTTCTGCGGATCAGTATGATCATACTGGTAATCGCCAATATTCTTTTGGTGATTGGTTGGGCGGTGTACCGTTGGAATAGCAAGCGAGAAGAACTACGTAGTAGAATGCTCGTGTTGCAAATTTTAACGCATGAGCTCAGAACACCGATTGCATCTCTGTCACTAACGGTTGAAGGCTTTCGTCGAGAGTTCGAGCATTTGCCTGAAAGTGTGTATGACGAATTCCGCAGATTGTGTGAAGATACGCGCCGCCTGCGTCAATTGGCAGAAGCAAGTAAAGATTATTTGCAATCTGATAACCAAATGCTTGCAACAGACTGGGTACCATCCGTTGCAGATTGGTTAGAATTTAAGATCGAAGAAGAATTTGATAGTGCCGTGCTTTTTAACATCAATGAAGATGTGGCTGCTAAAGTTAATGTGTACTGGTTAGGAACTTGTATCGATAACTTGCTTCGTAATGCGCTTAAGTACGGTGTCGCACCGGTTGAATTGGATGTCTCAACTAGTGAAGAAAAAATAGTATTCCAAGTCCGAGATGCAGGAGGCCTAACGGCTAAAGATTGGGCAAATTTGAAGAAACCGTTCGTAAGTAAGAGCGGGTTAGGACTTGGATTAACAATCGTTGAATCTATGGTAGGCCGCATGGGCGGAAAAATGTCCTTAATGGGACCACCTACAACTTTTATATTGGAGATACCTTGTGAAACAGACACTGCTTCTCGTTGAGGACGATAAAAACTTGGCTGACGGCCTGTTAGTAAGCCTGGAACAAGCAGGATATGAGTGTTTACATGTGGAGCGTATTGCAGACGTAGAGCCACAATGGAAAAAAGCTGACTTGGTAATTCTCGATCGCCAACTCCCAGATGGTGACTCTGTACAATGTCTCCCAGAATGGAAACAGATTAAAGACGTACCAGTTATCTTGTTAACGGCACTTGTTACCGTAAAAGATAAAGTTGCAGGCCTTGATTCCGGCGCGAACGACTACTTAACAAAGCCTTTTGCTGAGGCGGAGCTTTTTGCGAGAATCCGTGCACAGCTACGAGCACCGGATTCAGCAGAACAAAGCAACGCTGATAAAGTGATTACAAAAGACTTAGAGATTGACCGCTCGACTCGTGAAGTGACTTATAAAGACGAGCTAATTACGCTTACTCGAACAGAGTTTGATTTGCTGCTATTTTTGGCGTCAAACTTAGGTCGCGTGTTTACTCGTGATGAGCTACTTGACCACGTTTGGGGTTACAATCATTTCCCGACAACACGTACGGTTGATACACATGTACTACAGCTTCGTCAAAAACTGCCAGGACTGGAAATTGAAACACTTCGTGGTGTTGGCTACAAGATGAAAGCATAAGTCGTAATGAAAATACTACTCCCTGTAGTTGTCTCATTAGCGTTAGTGAAACCAGTCCATGCGATGGACTGGTTTCAAACTAACACGCCTTTAACACAGGCACATCAACACTTACTTGAAGATGATCTTGCGGGTATGTTCAACTCTCTTGTTGAACTCTGGCAAACGGAACCAAGTAAAGATTTGACTCCTCACCTTAATGATCTTCTTGGTCAGTCACTATCTAAAAACTGTGGCAAGGCTCTCACTGGTGTAACGCTGCCTGATTGGATAAGTGGTGTGAACGTTATTCGTCAGACTATTCAAAGCCCTGGGCGAGATACATTTAGATTGGTAATCAAGCTAAGAGCTACAACTGACATCGAAAATATTTCATTTAATCGATGGGTGGATGATTCTATATCCGCGGACAGTTCATTCAGCTATGAACAACAGCCGAGCGGGACAGAACTTGCCAACGAGCGTAGCTACTCGAAACGCTATAACTTAACAGGTAAACTTGAAGCTGGTTTATATCACTTAACCGTTGTTTCTACTGATAAACAAGAGTATCGAACTTGGGTAATACTTGGAGATTCAAACTCTTCTCAATATGTTCGTTGGACATCTAAAGAGAATTGGAAAGTAGAAAAGAGCGCACTTCGTAATCCCCATTGTCCATTACCGCAACTTGAAGTCGGTTTGTATGACTACATTGATGGCCAGTACGAGCAAATGTGGAAAAAGACTTACGAGTCTAACTATCCAAATTCATTGGAGCTAGCGGGTGTCCCAAACGATAGATACGTATTGGCGGTAAGTATCAATAGTCGCCGTTGGCAGGGCGATATAATTGTTGAGCAGGCTCAAACTATTAGCCGAACCTATGATCTTTCCCAGGAAGAATAGTTAAAGAAATACTACTTGTGCCGATAAAGGTTCAGGACGAACTAAAATCACAAGTGTAGTATGAAAAACAAATATAAAATTCTTGCCACTTCTGTTGCTACTATTCTTTTCACTAATGCTGCCTCTGCTGCTACTTATGCGATAGAGGCTCGTAGTGATGCAATGGGTGGCGTTGGTACCGTATCAGCAACTTATCTAACTGCGCCTTTTTTCAACCCCGCTCTTACTGCGATTTATCGCCGAAATGACGATGCAGGCATGATCGTGCCAAGTTTTGGTGGCAGCTACGATGATCAATATGATCTAGTTGATGAGATCGAACGCATCAGCAAATTGGCAGACGTCGATGAAATCAAAAAATCGATGGATGCTATCGATGGGAAAAAGACAGACTTTGATCTTGGTGGTGTCGTTGCCATTGGTATTCCCAACAAATTCTTATCTGCAACTGCATACGGTAAGTTATACACTGAATCATTCGTACAACCAAATGTTGATACCTCAGGTACTAATCCATTAGATGATAGCTATGTACAAGGTGTTTCTATTGGCGTGGCTGAAGCTGGTATTTCACTTGCTAAATACACTAATTTCATGAACCAACACCTTTCTTTTGGTGTTACTCCTAAACTTCAGCGTATATACACGTACTCATACGCCACGAGTTTTCAGAATTTTGATACTAAAGACTTACGTGAAAATGAGACCGCGGAAACGATGTTTAACTTAGACGCAGGCGCACTTTGGTTCTTTGGCCCATATCGTCTCGGTATTTCAGCGAAAAATTTGATCGGAAGAGACGTTAAAACAAAATCATTCCAATATGGCAGCGATACGATAAAATCATACGAATATAGCATGCGTCCTGTATACACCGTTGGGGCAGGGATTGTTGCCGATTACTTTACGATGAGTGTTGACTACGATCTTAACGAAGAAAAACGTTTTTCATCCTTTGATGATAATACGCAGATGATTCGAGCTGGTATTGAGTTTGATATTTTGCGTCAAATGGCATTACGAGCAGGGTATATGAAGAACTTAGCTCGAAGTAATGACGAAGGAACCATTACTGCTGGTATCGGGTTGTCCCCACTTAAGTTGTTCGAATTGGATATCGCAGCTCAGTACACAAACGAGAACGCTATGGGTGCATCCATTAATTTCCTTGCGACCTATTAATTGAATCGTTATAGTCAGCTCCTCAAAATGAGGAGCTTTTTATGTTTGACGATTTACCCCCTCTATCTCACCAAGAGCAACAACAAGCTGTAGAGAGAATTCAAGAATTGATGGCGAAGGGCACAAGTACTGCAGAAGCTATCAAAATTGTTGCAGAACGGATTCGATCTGAGTACGCAGAAAAACAACAGCAACAAAACTAATCAATTCATGGACAGGGCATACGCCCTGTTTTTTTGCCTTTCTATTTTCTATTCCTTTACACTCCCAAACACCACCCTGGTTACGCTGTAACTAAAATTTACTATACCTCTATGATTGTAATCTTGTGCAATTACCTTTAAAACTAAATAGCGGGTTAGTAAAATTTTACCTCATCATATTAACCTTGGCTTACACAGTGCAGGTAGTTAGGCATTTTTTAAAGAACTTATAAGTTAAACTCTATTATATCAATTGTTTACCTCGGTCTTTTAATCTGCCAACCATATTGGTCGCGATTGATCTTGTAATTTAATTACAAAGCCCAAGAGAGCTTCGTTCTCAGACAGAAGATTATGCTAAAAAAAGAAAAAAGAGACACCGTAACTTATAACGATAATTAAACCAGAGTTATTAAATAAGCGATATAAGAACAGTAAGCACTCGCAGACATATGTAATAGATGAATCGAAATTCATCTTATTGAGCTGCTTTTTTAGCCGAAATACGTCTCCTGGATTTGAGCGGAGCGTTACATATTGAATATGCTTAATCTAAAGTAGTTTTACTAAACTAGGCGACGTTGAAGTGGGTAATATGAATCCTCAAGAGTAGTAGAAATCAAGAGCAGTAACGCGCATTACAACGTAACGTTTCCTGGCATCCTTCCTGTTAAATAGTCCGATAATTAGAGAAGAAATTGGAAAAACATCGTTGATCTTTGGATGAGAGGAAGCAACAAGGTTGTAATGAAAACTATTTGCCTGTTTTACACTAAACTCCTTTAACTATCATGTAGCAGTAGTTTTGATGTTGTGTTCGCTCTATGTGGACTAGACTTAATATGAGAACAAAAACTAACCTAGGGAGGAATGATGGGTTATAAGCACGTTTTGGTTGCTGTCGACTTATCTCAATCTAGCCAAGCCGTTATCGAAAAAGCAATAATGCAAGCAGATAACTCAAGCAGCAAACTCTCATTTGTTTACGTAGATGTTGATCGCATAGTCATGGAAGCGAAGGAAGAGCAAGAATTGGAAAGAAGGCTGCAAGAGCTCGCTGATAAATGCTTATATCCAGTAAACGAGACCATGGTAGTAATCGGCGATCTTCATATAAAACTATCGGGAATCGTCAAAAAAGAGGGGATAGACTTAGTTGTATGTGGTCATCATCACAACTTATTGAGTCGCTTTTTTTCATCGATACCAAAGGTTGTGAACGAGGTTGAAGCTGATTTATTAATCGTCTATTTAGACGAGTGATCGACAACTCTTGTTCGCACTCATCATTTTTTGTCACTAACAAGCCGAACGTTTATGTTCGGCTTGGTGTATCGGTGATAATAAAAGTTTTTAGCCAGGAATGATTGATGCCTCATGAGATAAAACAGATGCAGACTCCGCGTTTGACTGCAGATCAAAATGTACGTTAACTTGCACGCCTTCTCGCTCAAAAGTGACATCATCAAAATCGGTCATAGCGATTTTGAATCCATTTCTAGCAAAAAAGCCAGTCACCATAGTTCGCTGCTTAATTTCTAATGCAGACGCGAGTAGCTTATCCATGGCATTCTCCTTGGTTATTGTGGGGATATGGGAAGAAGATACACATAGATTGGTATGAAATCAATTTTATATAAAGTTGCTTTTGATGAAAATTTTAATGTAAGTCAATCTATCATTTACCCCACGTGATTTATTCCACGCAAAACCTTGATAACAAAGCGGAAGAGCATCCCACATTGTGATAGCAAGCATAAAGATGGGGGTGTTAATAAATACCGCCGAAACAATATGTTACAAAGATTAGCGTTAGGCCTAGTTGAGTAGACAACGCAAAATTCTAAATCTGAACAACCGCCCTAAAATGACTCACTCTTCAATACTTGTGATAACTCAGACCTAATAAAAGTAGATATCTCAGCTAGCTTTCTTGGCAAAGGGTTTTGATAAGGGTAGGCAATATACATGGAACGTTCTATATCAAAAGTTTGCGATATTCGGATGTTTTTGTCTATATAGTTACTTTTAATAAGATAGTTTGGAATGACACCAACCCCAACTCCCTCAGAAACAAAGTTTATTAAAATAGAGGTGTTATCAACTTCGATAACATCAGTATATTGATTTTTAATTGATTCCTTATTCGAATGATGTTTGTAGATTAATAGTGTTTTGTTGTTGGCATTACTTACCCTAGATATCAAAACATCACTATAATCACCAATTTTATGTGCAATAAGAGTGTCATCAATAACATTATTAAGCCTAATCGCTAAATCTACATTGCTTTCTAATAAATTTTCTACATTGTTACTTGACGATATTTCAAAATCAACTTTTGGATATCGTTCTTGTAAGTCTTTAAGAACAGAACCAAAAATAGAAGAGGCTATAGAGTTGGGCATTGTGATTTTAAACTTTCCATCAATGCATTCACTCAACGAGCTAGCTCTGTAATTTAACTCGTGCAAACTCTCTAACGTCTTGATAGCAAGCTCTCTAATGCTTTCGCCATGATCAGTTAAAACGAGTTTCCTTGTTGTCCTGTGGACGAGTGTTACACCAAGTTGTTTTTCTAATGCTGCTAGCTGCCTGCTGACTTGAGCTTTAGACTTTCCAAGTTCTTTTGATGCCTCTGTAAGAGAGAGGTGTTTACAAATGGCTGCAAAGCAGATCAGCTCATTGTTCATCAATTCCATGATTGTTACCTTTTTGCAACTCTGAGTCACGTTGTCTTTTAACTGGTGGGAAAGTATAACTTGCATCATCGGAGGGGGACAATGATATTTAAAAGCCGTCATGAAATAATGGCAGACTACTATCTTAATAAAACTATATTGGATATTAAGTTAAACCGATATCCTGAAGAAATTAACTCAATCGGATTAAATATAGAAAATAAAGAATTTGTCTCGTGAAATTACTAAGTTGGATTCGGGTGATTTAATTGTTGATTGTGCATCATTGATAATGACTCATTACATATCGGAAAAAGTAATAATAAAAGTTGAAATTGATTTTTTAAATTATAAAGTTAAAAGTGTGAGGATATTTAAATATGAAGACTGCAATACAAAATTCGAAAAGATCTGTTTATCAGAAAGATACATTGTATAGAATAATAAATAATATTAGTACTTTGTATACCAAATCACTAGTAAAATTATTTGGTGAAGAGCTGAGAATCCATCATTGCAAACATAAGATTAATGTAAGAACCACTAACGAGTTGAGTGAACATATGAAGAAAGATCTAGGTATAGATTGAAAAGTAGAGAGTTTACATCTAATAGATTCCTTGTTCCTATAAAGATAATCTAGTACTTACACGTTTGGGTTAAGCAAATGCGTGTCCATGTTGACTCATGTTGATTGAGCAAGATGCAGAACCAACGTGTACAGTGTTGAACGTAACCCAAGATACAATGAAGGAACTTAATCAGCCACACGGTTTTAAAGTTGATGACTGGTTATTATAAAGTTGTCGCTGTGATGAAATCGAAGTTCACGGTCCATACAAGACAGCTGATGAGGCTTGCAAAGCAGCAACAGCCAAATACGGTGTAACTAAACTGACTTCACCAATGCTAATCTTCTAACTCTTAAGTTCGTATTATGTGTATGGAGTTATGTTGAGGGTTTGCCTTTGGCCTGAATGGTTGCAAAGGGTGGGAGAGCGAAGTAGTGAT
>NZ_JAWOWE010000006.1:82742-363702 GCF_033340275.1 Vibrio sp. 1402 | reverse complement strand
TTAAAATACAAAACGCCCGATGAAGTACATCGAGCGTTTTAGTTAAAAAGTGTCAACCCATATCAGGACGGGTCATTCAGAGTAAGAGACCATCACTCTAACGGTTCGGTTGGCGCTTGATTGCCTGGCTTAGCCGCCGCAAACGGCACATTTACCAGTTCAGAGGCATTATTTTTGACTAGTTCACCTAGGTGAAACAAGCCGTATTCGCCAGGTTTCATACGCTGCCAAGCTTCGTTGCCCGTCAAAGGTTGAGTTGCGATCACAGAAACGATGTCGTGTGGCGTTGTTTCTTCTTGGAAGTTAATTTCCACATCTTCATCAAGCAACGCGGCTTTTCCAAACGGTGCGCGTCTTGTGATCCAATACAAATGATTGGTGCAATACGTCATTACATACTCACCATCACTCAGAAGCATGTTAAATACACCCTTCTCTTTTAGCTCATCACAACATTTAGCAACATATAAGAATACCGACTCCATATCCTTTGGTGGCTCAGGATATCGATCTTCCATTTGCTTCAACAACCAGCAAAATGCCAGTTCACTATCTGTCTCACCGACAGGTCGATGTCGACCTGTATGCAAGTCTTGGTAGCCAGAGAGCTGACCGTTATGCGCAAACGTCCAATACCTACCCCACAGCTCACGTGTAAAGGGATGAGTATTTTCTAAATTAACACCACCACGATTCGCCTGTCGGATATGACTAACGACCGCACGACTTTTGATGGGATAATTTTGTACCAACTCTGCTATTTTAGACTCACAACTTGGTTTGGGATCTTTGAAGGTTCGAAAGCCCTTCCCTTCGTAGAAGGTGATCCCCCATCCGTCACGGTGTGGGCCGGTTCGACCTCCACGCTGCATGAGCCCAGTAAAACTGAAACAAATATCCGTTGGAACATTAGCGCTCATACCGAGCAATTCACACATGGCTTAAAAAACTCCCTAACAACACAGCTCGAAACGGTGGCCGTAAAACGGTTATTCCATCTCTTTTTCAATCAACTGGATGATGATATGAATAATCTTAATATGAACTTCCTGAATGCGGTCTGCATAACCAAAGTGTGGCACGCGGATTTCAATATCTGCAAGGCCTGCCATTTTGCCGCCATCTTTGCCTGTTAGCGCAATCGTCTTCATGCCTTTAGCTTGCGCTGCCTCAATCGCTTTCAGGATGTTACCTGAGTTACCTGACGTCGACAGACCAAACAGTACGTCACCTTTTCGACCAACCGCTTCTACATAACGTGAAAACACGAAGTCATAACCAAAGTCATTACTCACACAAGAAAGGTGGCTTGGATCTGAAATAGCAATACCAGCATAGCCAGGACGATTTTCTCGGTAACGGCCTGTTAGCTCTTCGGCAAAGTGCATTGAATCACAGTGAGAACCACCGTTACCACATGACAATACTTTACCATCTTGCTTGAATGAGTCAGCAATCATTTTCGCCGCTGCTTCGATTTGCGCAATGTTATGGTCATCGCTTAAAAATTTGTTGAGCACTTCAGCAGCTTCGTTTAATTCACTTCTAATCAGATCATGGTACATAAGACGTTCTCTTTATTATTTCGGCTTCAGTCAGCTCTTGACTCACTGAGCAAATTGTTCTGATACCAATTTGGTATCGGACATTTCATAAACCTGAACTCGGGTTTGATTACTCTGAGTTTACCCACAAACGAGAATTAGTGTCGATAGTGAACCAACAGATTTAGATTAGTGATGGTAATAAACTTGTCAACTTGCTCATGAAACCATCACTCAAATCTCAACTTTAGAATTTTAACTCTACTTAGATCACTTTTTATCCAATCTTATGTTTTACATTTCCTTAATATTTTGATTACACTTAAACCAACTGGTTAGACCTCTTACCTAACATACAGACGTACAAAACTTATAAAGTCTGAAAAGGAAAATACATATGGACATCTTGCTCTCAATCATCACGATGGCGATCGTGCTAGGCATTACGCTCTACCACCGCATGTCTCTCGTGAAATCTATTAGCTTACTCACCGCAGCCATGCTGGCTCTTACAGTAGCTGGTACTGTCGGCGTTATTGGTTGGGCTATTTACGTTCTCGCCGCAGCTGTGCTCGCGGTTCCTGGCGTACGTCAGTCTTTAATTAGCCGCAAAGCGTTAGTGCTTTTCAAGAAAGTGCTGCCAGCTATGTCTCAAACCGAAAAAGAAGCGTTAGACGCAGGTACCGTCTGGTGGGAAGCCGAACTATTTAAAGGCAAACCAGAGTGGCAAAAGCTACACGCAATTCAAGCACCTAAGTTAAGTGCGGAAGAACAAGCCTTTTTAGACGGCCCTGTGAATGAAGTGTGCGCCATGGTGAGTGATTTCCAAGTGACCCATGAACTCGCGGACTTACCGCCAGAAGTTTGGCAATACCTGAAAGATCATAAGTTCTTCGCCATGATCATTAAGAAAAAGTACGGTGGTCTTGAGTTCTCAGCATACGCGCAATCACTAGTACTACAAAAACTAACGGGTGTTTCTGGCGTTCTATCGTCTACCGTTGGTGTTCCTAACTCTTTGGGCCCAGGTGAGCTACTGCAACACTACGGTACTGAAGATCAAAAAAATCATTACTTACCGCGTCTAGCTGAAGGTAAGGAAATCCCTTGTTTCGCCCTAACAAGTCCAGAAGCGGGTTCTGACGCTGGATCTATTCCAGATTACGGTGTGGTCTGTAAAGGCGAATGGGAAGGAAAAGAAGTACTGGGTATGCGCCTGACTTGGAACAAGCGCTACATCACCCTAGCGCCAGTCGCAACGGTACTAGGCTTAGCATTTAAACTTCGCGATCCTGAAGGTTTGCTAGGCGACAAAGAAGATCTTGGCATCACTTGTGCGCTTATCCCAACTGATGTCAAAGGTGTTGAGATTGGTAACCGACACTTCCCGCTCAATGTACCATTCCAAAATGGTCCAACGCGCGGTAAAGACATCTTTGTTCCTATCGATTTCATTATCGGTGGTGAAAAAATGGCGGGCCAAGGTTGGCGTATGCTGGTTGAGTGTCTGTCGGTTGGACGTGGTATCACGCTACCTTCAAATTCAACAGGTGGCATCAAAACTGCGGCAATGGCAACCGGTGCTTACTCACGTATTCGCCGTCAGTTCAAACAGCCGATCGGCCATATGGAAGGAGTTGAAGAACCATTAGCACGCTTGGGTGGTAATGCTTACGTGATGGATGCAGCAAGCAACTTAACCGTTGCGGGTATCGACTTAGGTGAAAAACCTTCAGTTATCTCAGCTATCGTGAAGTATCACTGTACGCACCGCGGCCAGCAAAGCATCATCGATGCAATGGACATCGTAGGCGGTAAAGGTATCTGTATGGGACCTTCTAACTTCCTAGCTCGTGGTTACCAAGGTGCGCCAATCGCAGTAACGGTTGAGGGTGCTAACATTCTAACACGCTCAATGATCATCTTTGGCCAAGGCGCAATCCGTTGCCATCCGTACGTTCTTGAAGAAATGAACGCGGCGTATTCTGAAGCAAGTAATGCTGTCGAGAAATTTGATAAAGCGCTTGCTGGTCACGTGAGCTTTACAATGAGTAACCTAGTGCGCAGTATCTGGTTTGGTTTGAGCGACGGTCTGGGCTCTTCATCGCCAACCAAAGATGCAACCAAGCGTTACTACCAACAATTGAACCGCTACAGTGCAAACCTTGCCTTACTATCGGATATCTCGATGGCAGTGCTAGGTGGCTCTTTGAAGCGTAAAGAGCGTCTATCAGCGCGTCTTGGTGACATTCTAAGCCAGCTATATTTGAGCTCTGCGACGTTGAAACGTTTTGAGCAAGATGGCCGCCCAGTCGAAGATTTACCATTAGTACACTGGGGTCTACAAGACAGTTTGAAACAAGCGGAAGTGGCGGTAGACGAATTCTTAGCAAACTTCCCGAACAAAGTGATTGGTCGTGCACTGCGCGTGTTAATCATGCCATTCGGTCGTGTACGCAAAGCGCCAAGCGATAAACTAGACAGTAAAGTGGCGCGCATTCTACAAACGCCAAGTGCAACGCGCTCACGCATTGGTCGCGGTCAATACCTTGAACCAACCGAGCACAACGCAGCAGGTAAGATTGAGCTTGCGCTGTCAGTCATTCTTCAAGCTGAACCTGTGTTTGACAAAGTATGTAAAGCGCAGGGTAAGCGTCGCCCATTCTTACGTTTGGATATGATTGCTCAGGAAGGGCTAGAGCAAGGCTTTATCACGCAAGAAGAAGCCGATCTACTCAGAGAAGCGGAACAGCATCGTCTAGATACAATCAACGTTGACGATTTTGAGCCGGAACTGCTTGCCGCAAAGCCGCTATACCCTCAGATGGATAGTGTCGCGTAACTCTAGAATCTGAGATCACAAACGGGAGTATCAGCTCCCGTTTTTTATTGCTTCCAGAATCGGATTCATAACACCTCACACTACAAAGCCCCCCTGCGCAATAAAATCCTCGCACTCCAATCTTTTCCCCGATTTCCAGTGATAACTAACTCACAGACGTTCCAACTAAGCGGTGTATACTTTAAGTAACTCACTCACATATATGGTAAATCCGTTGGCTAAAATATTACTCGCACAGTGGTTCCCAGGGCTTGTTCAGCTTAAGCATTATCAAAAAGAATGGTTTGTTAACGACTTTAGAGCCGCCTTTTCTGTTGTCGCGGTTGCACTGCCAGTTGCCATAGCTTACGCACAATTAACTGGTGTATCCGCAATTGTCGGTCTGTATTCGTGTGTACTGCCAATGTTGGTTTACGCCATGATGGGCACATCTCGACAACTCATTGTCGGACCCGATGCAGCAACCTGTGCAGTGATTGCTGCTGTTGTGACACCACTTGCCGCAGGTGACCCCACAAAACATTGGCAGTTGGTTATGACCATGACAGCGATGACGGGGATTTGGTGTGTACTGGCAAGTCGTTTCAAGCTAGGGGTATTTGCAGATTTCCTTTCTCGTCCGATTCTTTTGGGTCTACTCAACGGTGTTGCTCTCACAATTATCGTTGGTCAGTTTGCGAAAGTAGTCGGTTTGAAATACGAGCAACGTTATTTACTGGAACGTTTATGGGAAGCTCCACAACGATTAACCGATCTTCATTGGCCTACTGTAACTCTGAGTATCGTGACAGTTGTCGTTTATTTGCTCACCAAACGCTACCGACCAACTTGGCCTGCTGCCATGCTGGCGATCCTCGTAACTACTGCGTCAGTTTGGTTTTTCCATTTACAAGAGATGGGCGTATCGGTTGTCGGACTCACTCAAGGTGGCTTCCCTCAGTTTCAAACACCGGAATTTGAGCTAGGTGAAGTTCGTGAACTAGTAGTCCCGGCGCTCAACCTTGCGATTGTCAGTTTTGTTAGCATGATGCTCACCGCCCGCAGTTTCGCGGCTAAAAACGGTTATGATATTGATGCAAATAAAGAGTTTCAGGCGTTGGGTTTTGCCAACATTGCCTCAGCGTTTTCACAAGGTTTCGCGATAAGCGGCGCTGACTCACGCACAGCCGTTAATGATGCAAATGGTGGTAAATCTCAATTAGTTTCGATTGTCGCTGCAATCACCATTGCCATTATTGCGGTATTTATTTATGAGCCTTTACAGTTCATCCCTATCGCTTCACTTGGTGTTGTATTGATCATTGCGTCCCTATCGCTGCTCGATCTTAAAGCAATTTGGAAATTAAAATCTCGTGACAAAGATGCATTTTATCTGGCCATCATTACTTTTATTTCTGTGTTGATCGTGGGTGTAATACCGGGGATCACTTTGGCGGTATTGCTAGGGCTGTTTCAATTTTTACGTATTGTCATGCGGCCGAGTGATCAGCTACTTGGCTTGGATGAAAAAGGCACCATTCGGACCATCGACGACTCAGGAAAAGCTTCGCCTATTCCTGGAATGGTGATTTACCGCTTTAACTCACCGCTAACTTACTTCAATGCTCCTTACTTTAAACGTAGAGTGTTAGAGCAGGCAGAGCATCACAAAGACGCAAGTTGCGTTGTCATCGACGCCGTGTCGAGCTTTACTCACTTGGATCTTAGTGTGATGGCAACACTGGCAGATATTCACAATACTTTGAAAAAGAGAGGCGTACGCTTAATCCTCGCAGGAAGGAAACGACGTCTTCGTCAATGGTGTGAGCTTACTGGTATCAGCACCAGTGAAGGAGGCATCTTACTGCGAGCTGATATGTACCTTGCCATTAAACTTAGTGGCTGTTACATCAGTGCTGTGGGTGAGGGACAAATTCCTACTGTTCAAAAAGAGCCTGATTTAGAGCAGCCACCCAAACCAATTCCAGAAGTGGCTTAAATACAAATTTAATATAGAAAACAGGAAATTAAACTCCTGTTTTCTAGTGCTTATCTTCACAGCTGAATACGTGTTACGCCTTTGGCTTAAACTTTTTTGTCATCCCTTGGCTTTTAGGAGCCACCAGCCTATAACCAAGCTTTTCGTAAAAGACCGGTTCATCAGCAATCATAGAAACGTAAGAGCCTTCAAGTGCAACAGATGAAAGATAACCGTCGATGTATTCCATGACTTTTCTACCTAAACCGTTGCCTTGATAATCAGAATCAACGGCAACGTCGACAATTTCGAAGTTACACGCCCCGTCACCAACAACCCGACCCATTGCAATGAGCTTTCCTTCATCCCGAACAGATACGCCATATAACGAATTGGGTAGACCAATTTCAGCAGCTTTCAACGATTTGGGTGATAGCCCGGCTTTGACACGCATATCATAGTATTCTTTCGGGCTTGGCACATGCTCTTCATATCTTATTGTCATTATGTACTACTCCTTTGTATCACCTTGGAGCTTACATAACTAAACTGTATAAATAAACAGTTAAACGTTGGAAAGATGTTCCCATTAAGCACACAAAGTATCAGGTCTAGAAAAGAAGCCACCGACAACTCTGACGCCATAATAGATATAAGTTGCTCTGAAGCTAGACATTCCTTTTTCTAAACATGTTTCTCTCAACAACGTATCCGCATGCTTTCGAGCACTTTGTGGCAACACCTCTTCCCTCATGAGTTGGTAAAGAGCATCATGCACTAAAGAAGCTTTCATAATGTTTTTTGTGTCTAACGCTGGCCCACTCGCTCCATCCCATGCATAGCCCTTTTTAATCGTTAACACGCCTTGTTTGGACAAACTAAGAAAAGGGCTGTCATACGCGTTACTCACTGAAATTTGAGTCTCAATCTTTTCTTCAGAATGGAGAGTGTATTTATACTTCTGACGCTTTTTGTATTTCATAACCTAACCGCCTAGCTAACTTCAGTGGGAGGAACGGAGATGACTCTCAAATTAGAGTTTCTCAGAGAGTTTTTTCAAATAGGACTTAGCAAGCTCATGGTTATCTCTGCTCAACCACTTAATACAATCAAAGAGTTCCCAGATCAGGCCTTGATCACCACTGGTATAAACTGGGAAATCTTCATGCTTTGGCGCAGGTTCATCAGTAACCATGCCCCCAATCACATCAGCTTTATCAAATAAAGTCTTAAATGGCTTAGAAAGTTTGAAGGGCTCACAGAGATCTAAACAATGAATCTCTGCACTGGTTAGGTCATTAAAAATGTATTTTTTGAAACACGCATTTTCGTTGTGCTCTCCCTCAAGGCGATAAAAAATATCTTTATTAGCTTCAAACTGGGTAAAGCAAGGCTCTGAGGCTTTATGGAAGTTGTTTTGAGTAAATACAACAACATCAGCGTCCGAAATACGGTCACCTTGTCCTGATGACAAGGAGCCAAGCAATACCGCGGCAACAACGTCTTTTTCAGAACAAAAGGCATCATAAGCTGACTCAACCAAGGCCTTTTGTCGTGGTAAATGTTCTAGTCCTAACTCTCCAATTGTCATAACTCACTCCGTCGATACGCACTAAAATCAAGTCGAAACGTAAAGAGTATCATGCGAGCTTTATTATGATTAATCAACGTTAAATCATGGTGTTACTTTAAAATAAAATGATTAATGACCATGAGAAGCATCAAACTCTGTCTCAAACTTAAACTGAAAAAACGGAGCCGATTGGCTCCGTTTCTCGCTTTATGTGTTACTACTATTTCTTTGGTACTTCTAATTGCATCTCTGGCATGGCATCGCGCTTCGCTTTAATTTTGCGCCAGACTATCCATGCAATGATCACAATCAGCAGCATTATCAAATTACCCACCGCGATAATAATCATGCTGCGCTTACGCTCAGCCTCTCGCTCAGCGATAATTTGCTTTTCCATTTCAATACGGCGCTGTTCGGCTAATTCAGCTTCTTTTGCAATTCGAGCAGCTTCTAGATCAACTTCATCAACAACACTGAAGGTTTGCTCTGGGATAGGAAACACCAACGAGCGCTGAGTTGCAAAATCAGTGGCAAAGATCTCGCCGCGCCATGCGTACTTACCAAGCTCAGCATCGTTATTGAGGTTCAACGTAACTCTCATTCCATCTTTAGAGACCTGTCCTTGGCTGTAACTAATGAAACCATCGGGAGCGTCCTTTTTCACTGTGACTGCAATAGAGCCTGGTGCAATCATACCTTGCTCGCCACTCACCACTAATTGGTGTGGCTTATCGGGATTACGAGCCTGAATAAAAGTACGAGAGATTGGGTTCGGATAAACCAAGATGACTTGCTCTTGCGCTCGTAAGAATACGCCATTGCCAGACGTGATGCGCGCACGGTACTTACCAGGCTCAACGTCTATTGGGAGCTGAACCGTGAACACTCCATCCCCTGCTTTTTCATCCAAGCCTCGGCCGTCATCAGAAAACTCACCCACAACCATCGGCACTGGACGTGCTTCTTTGATCAGCTCATCTTCATTTTCGACAAACTTGGTAAATGTCACGCGCAGATTCACGCGATCAAGGAAGTCGCGCAGTACAAGAGGTTTGCCGTCGGAGGTCAGGCGAGCTGTAAACTTAAGCGCTTCCCCATTATATAATCGGTTTGGGAACAGATCCGTACTGAGCTTTAGGTGAGAAATTAAGCGGATGTTATTTTTAGGCGTAACTTTCCCCACAGCCTGCCATGGACCTGGCATAGGGTTATCAACGGAAATAATATCGAGTGAGGCTTCTTGATACCAACGTACATTGTCGTAAGAGCCCCAAGCATAGTATTTTTTACCGTCAGGACGGACTAAAACAACTGGCTGAGAACTTTGCTCACGATAAACCAAAAACGTGATCTGCTCGATGGTTGGATCAACTCGAAAGCGATTGTCTAACAAAGACATTGTAGATTCACTCGCAGCACTCGAGAGACTACTCCATATCGCTAAAAACGCGACCAACAAAGCCCTCAACATAGCTTCTCCTATTGATGCCAAATACAGTTGTTCACCAACTCTAATCTTTTTTGGTGAGCTTCTAGTTCATCGGCACTTGCGCGCAAAACCTTTAGCGCTTTTCTTCCTTCAATACGACGAATGGTTTCTACCCCACCCTCTTGTTTATTCGCGTTAAATTCTAGACTCGTTTGACCACCCGTCATAAAGAGGTAAACGTCGGCTAGAATCTCCGCATCGAGCAAAGCTCCGTGGAGTGTACGGTGCGAGTTATCAATACCGTAACGTTCACATAAGATATCAAGGTTGTTTCGCTTACCAGGGAAGATTTTCTTCGCCATAGCAAGAGTATCGGTCACCTTGCAGTAGTCGTCCGTTTTGCCGATGTTAGGATCGAGCATGCCAAACTCGTAATCCATAAAGCCGGTATCGAAGGGCGCGTTGTGGGCAACAAGTTCTGCGCCTTTAATAAACTCAAGAAACTCTTGGTGCACGCTCGCGTATTCCGGTTTATCAACCAAGAATTCATCCGTAATACCGTGAACTTCAACCGCTTCTGGTTGGATTTCACGATCGGGTTTTAAATAAACGTGGAAGTGACGACCAGTCAGCTTACGGTTGATGATCTCCACGGCACCGATTTCAATAATGCGGTGTCCCATGTAGTGAGGACCACCCTCGCGGTTCATACCTGTGGTTTCGGTATCGAGAACGACAATGCGGTTATATTCAGAATTGCTGCTGGTATTCATAAGGTTATGTATGTCAGACTATGCTTTATTAAATGTTTCGGCTAATAGTACCAAAAAATATGACCAAACACGTTGAGATTTTCACTGACGGTTCTTGTTTAGGTAACCCAGGACCAGGTGGTTACGGCATAGTATTGCGTTACAAAGACGTAGAAAAGACACTTTCCAAAGGCTATACGTTAACTACCAACAACCGCATGGAAATGTTGGCGGCTGTCGTCGCGCTACAGACGTTAAAACAACCTTGTAAAGTCACTTTAACGACTGACAGCCAATATGTGCGCCAAGGTATTACTCAGTGGATCCATAACTGGAAGAAGCGTGGTTGGAAAACAGCGGATAAAAAACCCGTGAAGAATGCCGATTTATGGCAAGCTCTAGACAAAGAAACCGCACGCCATCAAGTTGAATGGCATTGGGTAAAAGGCCACGCGGGCCATCGTGAGAACGAAATGTGTGATGAGCTAGCCCGGACTGCTGCAGAAAACCCAACTGAGGAAGATACAGGTTACCAACCCTCTTAGCGAGATTCTTTCCTCATAGTGTTACCCTCTCGATTCATCACCCCAAGTGGTGTGAGCTTTTTCTTCAAGCGCCAATGCGGTTTGATAGGCTTGAGAGGGTATGTCCGTTTCCGTGCGACTATGTAATACAAACTCCCAGCGGGTGATGCCCAATCACCAAGACTATTTTCCAACCATGTCCACATCGTACGGTAACGTTTCATCGGAAACAGCGCATAACGATCACAATGAATCACTTGATAATTAAGTAACCCTAACCAATCTTTGATGCGGTTCGACGTAAACATTCGTCCACTCCAAGGCAAATTATGTTTACGCCATGGAAGCAAACTCGCTAATCCAGTCAAGCTTAATGGGTTGAATCCAGTAATAATTACATAGCCATCATCCATCATCACTCTATCGACTTCACGCAACAAACGGTGTGGATCGCTTGCATAGTCGAGCTGATGAGCGAGTATCACAACATCAAAGCTTTTTTCCAAAAAGGGTAATTCGTAACCATCTGCAATCACATTATGCAACGGGTTCTGGATATCTACGTTGACTTGGTGTTGAATGTTACAATTACAGCTGGTTAGCTCACAGCTCAACCCGCCCAGTTTGAGCATATGGTAGCCGAAGAGTTTCGGGCACCATTCATCAAGTCGGGTCTGGATTGACTCAAGCACCCACGGACCGTTGTTCATTGCTGACCAAGTCGACGGGTGTGGTATAGTTTTGTTGCTGAGTGCTGGTTTCATTAACCACCTGACTAAAATGGGTGACGGAGAACGAATCGTGTTAGAGATCAAAAGCATACCCGCATTTAATGATAATTACATCTGGCTGATACAAAATAACGATAAGCGCTGCGCAGTCGTTGATCCGGGCGATGCGAAGCCAGTATTAGAATTTCTGCAGGCTAACGAATTAACTTTAGAAGCGATTTTAATTACGCACCACCACAACGATCACATTGGTGGCGTTCCAGACTTAGTGCGTGCCTTTCCCGAAGTCGCCGTTGTGGGCCCAAAATCAGAGCCAATTCCAACCCTAACAACACCAATGGAAGAAGGCGACAAACTGGAGTTGTTTGGTGAGATTTTCTTAGTACTTGGGTTACCAGGCCATACTTTGGGCCATATCGGTTACGTTGGAGACGGAAAACTGTTTTGCGGTGATGTGCTCTTTTCCGCTGGCTGTGGTCGTATTTTTGAAGGTACGCCTGAGCAAATGTTTGAATCACTGAGTAAACTAACGTCTCTACCAGAAGAAACTCAAGTCTTCTGCGCACATGAATACACGGCGAGTAACGTGGCGTTTGCTCTAGCGGTTGAACCTGACAATGAGCAACTTCGCCAATATCGCGACGATGTAAACCGACTGCGAGCACTCAACATTCCGACACTTCCAACAACAATACGCAAAGAAAAGTGGATTAATCCGTTCTTGCGAACCTCTAACCCTGACGTGGTTCAATCTGTTGCTAGTCGCATTAAAAATAGCGATCCATGCTCGGTTTTTACTGCTTTACGCGAGTGGAAGAACGAATTTTAACCATTTTCTGCTTGTAAGTTTGCAAGACCCCAGTATTATCAGGGGCTGATTTTTCGAGAAGCGCCACTGGCGCTTCTCTTACGTTTGGGGTTGATATAAATCTATTTGAATTTCTCCCCATTGCATAATTAGAAGCTCTTTGCCTCTATAAATTAGTTAGTGTTTAAAAGATGTCTATTATCTTGCGACTGCCACGCACATTACGTTGCGCGACAGGCAGGTGAAGATAAACAGGCCCTAAATAGGCTGAATCCATGCGTTTGAAGTATACTTGGGCGTTGGCGTTGTTATTATCTGGCTGTCAATTGACTCAGTCAGATTCAACGTCTTCTACACCAGAAACCAATAAATCTGAGCAGACTGCAAAGCAAAATGCAGTAAAAGCTCAACCGGGCAATAAATCGTCACTAGCAAAAAAATCCGCTAACGACGCGCCTAAAGTTCTCTCCCCCCAAGAACAAGAAGATGTGTGGCAACGTATCGCCATGCAGCTGGACATGGATATCCCAAACCACAAGAAAGTGGACTACTACCGTACGTGGTATTTAAAGCACCCAAATCACCTTTACACGGTATCTAAGCGTGCGACTCCTTTTCTATACATGATCACAAAACGTATCGAAGAGCGCGGACTCCCAATGGAGCTTGCATTACTTCCTGTAGTGGAAAGTTCATTCGATGCCTTTGCCTACTCACATGGTAGCGCGGCTGGGTTGTGGCAATTTGTCCCAGGCACCGGAAAAATGATGGGATTAGAGCAAAACTACTGGTATGACGGTCGCAGAGATGTGGCAGCAGCAACGGATGCAGCGCTGGACTACCTAGTACAACTAAACGAGCGTTTTGATGGTAACTGGGAACATGCAATCGCCGCTTATAACAGCGGTGGAGGCCGAGTTTCTAGCGCAATTCGTAAGAATAAAAAGCTCGGTAAACCTATCGATTTCTTCTCATTAGACTTACCAAAAGAGACCAGCAGTTACGTTCCTAAGCTATTGGCCTTGGCTGACGTTATCGCAAACCAAGACAAGTACGGACTTAATATTCCTGCAATTCCAAACAAGCCTGTTCTAACGCTTGTTGATCCAGAAGAGCAGTTAGATCTGGCTATTGCCGCAGATTATGCCGGCATTAGCGTAAAAGAGTTGCAGAGTTACAACCCAGCATACAACCAGTGGTCGACAGCGCCTGAGGGGCCGCACCAACTTTTGATTCCCGTAGAGAAAAAAGAGACTTTTCTCACCAAGGTGGAGAAAAATCGCGGTAAAGGGATGAAGGTCGCTCGCTACAAGGTGAAATCTGGCGACTCTTTAAGCGTGCTAGCTAATAAATACGGCACAACCACGAAAGTCATTCGACGTGCCAACGGCCTATCGAATAACAATATTCGTATTGGTCAATACCTGTTGATTCCGACATCAACAAAAGACGATGCAAAATACGCATTAACGGCACAAAACCGATTAAACAAGACTCAATCTCGTGCTCGTGGTCAACTCAAGCTCACCCATGTCGTTCAGTCTGGAGAAAGTTTGTGGTCAATCGCACGTAACAATAAAGTGTCGTATAAATCGTTAGCTAAATGGAATGGTATGAGCCCTAAAGATCCATTGCGTGTGGGTCAAAAGCTAGTGATATGGAAGGACTCAGACAAAGGTTCTGTGATCCGTACCGTTTTCTACAACGTTCGCTCTGGCGACACCATTAGCGGCATTGCAAGCAAGTTCAAAGTAAAAACAAACGACATCGTGAAATGGAACTCGCTACACAAGAAAAAATACTTACAACCAGGTCAAAAGCTTAAGTTGTACGTTGACGTAACGAAGGTAAGTGTATGAACCCATCAAGCAATCCACTTGTGATGCTGTTGGACATTTTTCGTTCTCCAACATCTTGTTTTCTCGCGCTTTATCAACGCGGTGGATGGGGATGGCAACCGTTCATCTTCCTGATGCTTAGTCCGTTTTTATTCTGGGGTGCTTACTTTTCGAATGTCGATTTCACGTGGCTCAGTGACCAACTTGCTGCGCAATTTCAGCAAATCGACCCGAAGCAGATTGAGCTATTAGAACCAAACACGCTAATGGCAAGCGCGATCATCAATGATGTATTCAACCGCTTTGCCACCTTAATATTGCTCGCGCTTTGGTTCTTTCTTGCAACAAAGGCAAGCAAACAACAATACGGTTACTGGAAATGGTTTGCCGCATCGTGTGCTATCTTATTCCCAGCAGTATTGGGCGATGTAGCAAGCTACGCGAGCTTGCTACTCAAGCATGGTCAGGTAATGACTTACGCTGCCGATTTAAATAGCCTCAATGGTCTATTAAAGCTGCCTCTTACTAACGAATGGTCTCATTTCGCTAGCTCGTTACCTTTGCTTCTGCCTTGGTACATTGTGCTCGGCTACGGCGTTGTACTGACGTGGACGGAGTTTGAACGTGGCCAAGCTTTGGTGATTGCAAGCCTGCCATGGGTATTCTTCTACGTTATTTGGGCACTTTATATTGTGGTAACCTAAGCTAGTCATTTAACGTAAATGACAATAACAATGGGTTATGATCGGAAGCGTCGCTCTGCGGCGCTTTTGCGTACTTAAGCGTCAGACCTCGGTAAAACACATGGTCCAGTGGTAACCCTGTTATAAATTGGACTCGATGATCCGGCAAGAACGTCACCTCTTGTAAGTCCGCAGCCTTTAAGGCCTGCCTCATCGCATTAACGCGAGATTCACTCCAGCTATTGAAGTCTCCAGCAAATAGAATTGGCCCCACATGATGCTTTAAAAGCATTTCAAGCGCCGTTAACTGAGATACATACTCTTTTGTACCCACGGTGAAGTTAATCGCATGTACATTCACCACTGCGAGTTTCTCGCCATTACTCAAGTGATACTGGCTATATAATGCAGACTTAGGTAAGCGAAGCCACGGCTCTTTAGAGGTGTAAGCGCAGGCTTTTTCTGGTTGCCCTTGAGCAATACTAATTACACCGGCACCGCTACCCAGCGCCTTAAAAGCACTCACTTGATTACTAACCCAGCGACCATCCACCAACCACTGTTTAAATGATGGTGTCATGCTGGCTTCTTGCAATAACAGTAACTGCTTATCAGCAGAAAACTCATCGAGTGCACGTTGCCAATTCGTTCGGTTCTGTTTGTAGATATTCCAGACAAGTACATTGATTTCACCGCCCTGATCCAAAGCTTTTGAGCCGCTAAATTCGATACACCTAATATCCTGCGTCAACTCTGAGCCTGTTTGAGTAATGATTTGCGGCTGATCTGGTACGGTGAAAATAACTTGGAAGCCGACCAATACCGCCATAATAAGAAAAGCTAACGCCAGAAAAAAACGCTTAAACATACGACAAACCTGAATGTAGGCACCCGAAATCTAGAACAACCAATCTCGGGTTAAATGATTTCACTAATAAGCAAACAACAAAAAAGGAGCCACTTGGCTCCCTTTTAGCATAATAAATACGAAACAAGTGACAAGAAACCTTAGATCGCGTCTTCGTCTTCTTCACCAGTACGAATACGAACCACACGCTCAATATCAGTGACGAATATTTTACCATCACCAATCTTACCAGTTTGCGCGGTTTCAATGATTGTCTCTACGCATTTATCAGCCACATCTTCCGTTACAACGATTTCGAGCTTCACTTTAGGTAGAAAGTCCACCATGTACTCTGCACCACGGTAAAGCTCGGTGTGACCTTTTTGGCGACCAAAGCCTTTCACTTCAGAGACGGTCATCCCTGTAATGCCAACTTCAGCTAGCGCTTCTCGAACATCATCCAGTTTAAATGGCTTGATAATCGCTTCAATTTTTTTCATGTTCATCCCTTAAGCTTCAATCGATTGCGCTTATTATCGTTTAGCGTTTCGCAACATTCAATGTTTGTCTCTGATCCACCAGCGAAAATCCAGGCTGAGCAAATTAACATAGCGAATATCGTGAGTTGATAAAACCCAATGAGGACTGCTCAATGCCCAATCGTCCAAGCTTTTTCAGACTCGCGTTTACTTCAAACTTGCGTAGTAAGCCGCTAGGTTAGCGATATCTTCATCAGACAACAATGAAGCTTGAGCTTGCATCACAGCAGCAAGCCCACCTGTTCGCTCTTTATTTTTATAAGCTTTAATTGAACTGATAATATATTGCTCATTTTGCCCTTTCAGATTTGGGTAACCCGGAATGACAGCAATACCATCAGCGCCATGACACGCCGCGCATACTCCCGACTTTGCTTGACCTGCTGCAGCATCTCCCGCAGCTAGAGCCTGCCCACTGAACATGGTTAACGCCACCATTGCACCCATGATTGTTTTCTTCATTGCTTCACCTAATCAATTATTATTTAAGGATTTTTATATTTTATAATCGACATTGTGGCATGAATTTTCATTACCTGCGCCAAATAAGTTCACAATCTTGACCATTAAACGCCTGATCAACGAACAGATCTGCCACAGCAACGACTCGGTCTTGGTACATTAAAATCGGAATTTGACGACGCAGCCAGCTTGGCACATTGTATTCTTGGAATAACTTCTTCAGTTTTCGACTGTGATTACGCGTGGTTGGATGCGCTGATAAGCCTTCCGGATTGAAGGTCACGCGAAGCAATTCTGGCTGACTCGGTAGCGCAATCGTTGCGTTACTAGAACTCGTCGTTAAGGTCAGCTCCCCGAGTCCCTCAGGCAGCGACAAAGTCGCATCAACTTGAATCGTACTTTGCCACTTAGTGACATCAGCCGTTTCCGTTACCCAATAGAGACGATTTCGAAAACGGCGCACTTCACCTTGTTTAAGTTGTAGTTTGGGGTTGGCATCTTGCTGAGCTAATGCGACTTCATTCCAGATAAGATTGAGTTGTACCTGAGTCGGCATACTAGTATTAAGCTTAGCCAGCCACATACGAATCAAGCGCGCACGCGCTAATCCACTGTGCTTAGCCAGTTCTTCAATACTCAAACTTAGATCCGTTTGTAAAGCGCGTTCAAACACCGCGCTCAATAGTTCATCCAATAGCGCTTCTTGTTGAGCACATAAACTTGCACTGCGCTGAACCGCTTGATGGATACTCGGCCAGCGACCAGACAATTCAGGAATAACACAATGACGAAGAAAGTTACGATCATAACGGGTATCTTGATTGCTTTCGTCTTCCACCCACTCCAAGCCTAATTTAGTAGCGGCTTCTTCGATGGTCTTCCGCTTGATAGTAAGCAATGGTCGAACTAGAGATCCGCAAGAAAACGGCATACTCTCCGCCATCGAAGATAACCCTTTTGGCCCGCTGCCTCGCTTAAGAGCAAGGAGAAAAGTCTCTAGTTGATCATCAGCATGTTGGCCGGTCAACAGTATATCGCCTTCTTGAACGTACTTAGTTAAGGCTTGATAGCGAGCTTCACGAGCAAGAAGTTCAATACTTTCACCATTGCTGATGTCTAAGCTCACTCGCTCAATCGAGCATGATATCCCCACTTGTTTTGCCCACAGTAGGCATTTATCAGCCCAATCATCGGCATTCGAGCTCAAACCATGGTGCACATATACGGCGTGGCACTCTATCGAATGCGCTTGTTGATAGCGACTGAGTAATTCGAGTAAAAGACGTGAATCCACTCCTCCGCTAAACGCCAAGACAACCTTAGTGCCTGATTGATAGTAGCGGCCGAGAACTTGAGCAAAATGCAGGTAAAGCGATTCCATAAGCGATCCGATAGGTACAAAAAAGGGCTGGACTCTCATCCAACCCTTTCTATTTTAACTGTTATCACTTGAGATATCAGCTAACGCTTAATAGCAATCACCGAAATTAACAGTAACCGTAGCTCATTAGGCGCTGGTAACGACGTTCACGTAGCGTCTCTTCATCCAATTGTTCTAGATCTTCTAGCTGACGAAGTAGTGTTGCTTTCATATTCGCTGCCATTTGAACATGATCGCGATGAGCGCCACCTAGTGGCTCTTCAATGATTTCGTCGATCAGTTCAAGCTCTTTAAGACGAGGAGCAGTTAGACCCATTGCCTCTGCCGCTTGTGGCGCTTTGTCTGAATCACGCCATAAGATTGAAGCACAACCCTCAGGAGAAATTACTGAGTACGTAGAGTACTGAAGCATGTTCACGTAGTCGCCTACACCGATTGCTAGAGCACCACCAGAACCGCCTTCACCAACAACGTTACAGATTACTGGCACTTTAAGACCAGACATCACTTTTAGGTTTTTCGCGATAGCTTCAGATTGACCACGCTCTTCTGCGCCCACACCTGGGTATGCACCAGCCGTGTCAATAAATGTGATGATCGGCATGTTGAAACGCTCTGCCATTTCCATCAAGCGTAGAGCCTTACGGTAGCCTTCTGGTTTCGGCATACCAAAGTTACGTTTCACCTTTTCTTTGGTCTCACGACCTTTTTGGTGACCAATGATCATCACAGGGCGGCCTTCAAGGCGAGCCATACCACCCACAATCGCTTTGTCGTCTGCAAACGCGCGGTCACCGGCTAATTCATCAAACTCCTCAAAAGCGTGTTGGATGTAATCCAGCGTGTAAGGACGTAGTGGGTGACGAGCCAGTTGAGCTGTTTCCCATGCACCTAGGTCACTGAAGGTTTTTTTCTTCAGCTCTAAGCTTTTCTTCTCAAGCTGTTCGATTTCTTTATCCAGGTCAATCGCAGAATCACCACCGTGACGAGAGACATCACGTAATGCTTCAATTTTCGCTTCTAGTTCTGCAATTGGCTTTTCAAATTCAAGAAAGTTTAGGCTCATCTATGAATCCTTGTTTACTCAGCGTCTAACATATTGCGCTGAATTTTTAGTTAAATTCGAGTTCTACCTGGCTTTTGCCAAGCAACTGTTTTAAATCGTCGAGTAATGTATCACTTGGCGTAACTCGCCACTCGGTGCCCAATGTTAACCGCGCTCTGGCGTCGGCACGCTGGTAGTATACATTGACGGGTACGGTTCCGGCTTTGTGCGGTTCTAAAATACGGCTGAACTGCTCAAAAAACTGATCGTTGATCTGATTTGCATCTATCGATACCGACAAACCACGAGCGTATTTCTCGCGCGCACTGCCGAGATCCATAACTTCACGCGCCGACATTTTAAGGCCACCGTTGAAGTCATCAAAGCTGACCTGTCCAGAAACGACCAAAATTCTGTCTTTTTCGAGAAGTTCAGCGTATCGATCCAGCGCATCTGAGAACAACATCACTTCCATGCGGCCACTTCGGTCATCCAGTGTCATAATACCAATTCGTGTACCACGCTTGGTCGTCATTACACGAGCGGCAATAACCAGGCCGGCTACCGTGACAGATTGATCGCGGCGAGTGGGCGTTGCGTCTTTTAGTCGACAACTGGTGTATTTGTTTAGTTCCTTTACGTAGGCGTTAATTGGGTGCCCTGTCAAATATAGACCTAGGGTATCACGCTCGCCCTCTAACCACACTTTTTCTGGCCAAGGCGGAACCTGCGTATACTTATGCTCTACTTCTTCAGGTGCATCCGTTAGCACACCAAACATATCCGTTTGACCAAACGCCTCAGCTTGGTGATGTTGACTTGCTGCTTTTACCGCATCATTGAGTGACGCCATCATCGCCGCGCGGTGTGGGCCTAGTCGATCCAACGCGCCCGCGTAAATCAGCTTCTCTATCACTCGTTTATTGACACGTTTTAGATCAACTCGAGCACAGAAATCAAATAGGTCTTTAAAGTGACCACCTTTATTTCTCGCCTCAAGAATCGCATCGATAGGGCCCTCACCAACCCCTTTTATCGCACCAATACCGTAAACAATTGCGCCATTTTCATCAACATTAAAGCGATATAGGCCAGAGTTGATGTCTGGTGGCAGCACGGTAAGCTTCATACGGAAACACTCATCGACCAAGCCAACGACTTTTTCCGTGTTATCCATATCGGCTGTCATTACCGCAGCCATAAATTCGGCAGGATAATGTGTTTTCAGCCAAAGAGTTTGATAAGAAACCAATGCATAAGCAGCAGAGTGCGATTTGTTAAAACCATAACCGGCGAACTTCTCTACCAAGTCGAAGATTTTCATCGCCAACTCGCCATCGATACCGTTCTTTATCGCACCTTCTTCAAAGATAGCACGTTGTTTTGCCATCTCTTCTGGCTTTTTCTTACCCATTGCACGACGAAGCATGTCCGCACCACCTAGCGTATAACCCGCTAAGATCTGCGCAATCTGCATTACCTGCTCTTGGTACAGGATGATGCCGTAGGTTGGATCAAGCGTCTCTTTTAGCGACTCGTGTTGCCACTTTTCATCTGGATAAGAGATCGCTTCTCGACCATGTTTACGGTCGATAAAGTTATCTACCATGCCCGATTGCAAAGGACCCGGACGGAAGAGTGCTACCAATGCGATAATGTCTTCGAAACAGTCTGGCTGAAGTCGTTTGATCAGCTCTTTCATGCCTCGAGATTCAAGCTGGAATACTGCTGTCGTTTCAGAGTTTTGCAACAAACGGAAAGAGGCAGGGTCTTCTAACGGTATGGATTCAATTTGAACCGGTTCTTTCCCTTCTCGCTCTAGGCGTGGGTTAATCAGCCCTAACGCCCAGTCAATAATGGTTAAGGTACGTAAACCTAAGAAGTCAAACTTAACTAGGCCAGCGGTCTCAACATCGTTTTTATCAAATTGAGTAACCGGAAAGTGACCTTCAGCGTCTGCATAAATTGGCGCAAAATCGGTAATTGTTGTAGGTGAAATTACAACACCACCAGCGTGTTTACCGGCGTTTCGCGTACAGCCTTCCAAAATATGACACATGTCGATGAGTTCTTTAACTTCCTCATCGGCCTCATACAATTCAGGTAGTGCAGGTTCAGCTTTAAACGCTTTATCTAGCGTCATACCTGGATCGGGCGGGATCAGCTTTGAAATACGATCAACAAAACCAAATGGGTGGCCCAATACGCGGCCAACGTCACGGATTACCGCTTTTGCCGCCATGGTACCAAACGTGATGATCTGAGACACCGCGTCACGACCGTACATTTCCGCAACGTGGTCAATAACCTGGTCACGTTTATCCATACAGAAATCGACGTCGAAATCGGGCATCGAAACACGTTCTGGGTTCAAGAAACGTTCGAACAGCAAGTCGTATTCTAGTGGATCCAGATCGGTGATTTTTAGTGCGTAAGCCACCAAAGAACCAGCACCGGAACCACGTCCAGGACCGACAGGAATTCCATTATCTTTTGACCACTGGATGAACTCCATTACGATCAAGAAGTAACCAGGAAATCCCATTTGGTTGATAACATCTAGCTCTATCTGAAGACGTTCATCATATTCAGGGCGGCGACGTTTTCTCTCTTCCTCATCTGGAAATAGGAACTCTAAACGCTCTTCCAACCCCTCTCGGGATTTCATGACTAGGAACTCAGTTTCTTTCATCCCTTCGGTTGGGAAAGCTGGTAGGAAGTACTCACCTAAGCGCACAGTCACGTTACAACGCTTCGCTATCTCGACACTGTTTTCTAACGCTTCAGGAATATCAGCAAACAGCTCACACATTTCTTCTTCTGTACGAAGATATTGCTGCGGACTGTAGTTTTTTGGCCTACGCGGATCTTCTAATGTGTAACCATCGTGAATCGCTACGCGTATATCATGAGCATCAAATAGGTCTGGACTCAGGAATACAACTTCATTGGTCGCCACTACTGGCAAGTCTTGCTGCTCTGCCAATTCAACCGCAAAGTGAAGATAAGTTTCTTCATCTGGACGACCGGTACGAAGTAGCTCAAGATAAAAGCGATCTGGAAAATGCTGTTTATAAAAATCAACACACCCCTGCACTATTTGACGGTTGCCTTTCAAAAGGCCGCGACCAATTTCCCCGCTTTTACCGCCGGATAATACAATCAAGCCTTCAGACATTTCAGCCAACCAGGCTTTATCAATCACAGGGTGGTGTTGAACATGTCCACGTAAGTACGCTTTTGATATCAATAACGTCAGGTTCTTATAACCCACATTATCCGCCGCAAGCAAAGTCACT
Source organism: Vibrio sp. 1402 (assembly GCF_033340275.1). Lineage (NCBI taxonomy): Bacteria > Pseudomonadati > Pseudomonadota > Gammaproteobacteria > Vibrionales > Vibrionaceae > Vibrio > Vibrio sp. 1402. Next base: position 341,448 of record NZ_JAWOWE010000006.1, on the reverse strand, counting down.
TGAGTCAGCTCTTCACCAAACTCGTCCGACTGCATTTTAAAGTCAGCACCGATGATCGGTTTAACACCACTGCCATGCGCCGTACCGTAAAACTTCACCAAACCACATAGGTTGGTAAAGTCGGTCAACGCCATTGCGGGCATACCGAGCTCAGCAACTTTCTTTACGATTGGCGGAACTTTGTTGAGGCCATCCACCATCGAGAAGTCACTATGAACACGCAGGTGGATGAATTTGGGATCTGACATTAACAGGTACCGTGTAACTCTATTTTGTTGGGGATTCTAACCTAAAGAGGTTGGGTTTATAACAACAATTAGATCGTTTGATTATTCTATGCCTAACGCTTTTTTTACTGGCTTGAAACTCTTGCGGTGTTCACTGATCACTCCGTGTTGCTCAATCGCTTCAAAGTGCGCTTTAGTTGGGTAACCTTTGTGCTTCGCGAAGCCAAATTGTGGATGAAGTTTATCCAACTCTTCCATCTCTTGGTCACGCACGACTTTGGCAATAATTGAAGCCGCACTGATTTCGGCAACACGTAGATCGCCTTTTACTACAGCTTGAGCATCCATTGGCAGCTCCGGACAACGGTTACCATCAATCAACACCAAATCAGGTTGAACCTGTAACCCCGCCACTGCACGCTGCATCGCAACCATAGTCGCCTGTAAAATATTCAGTTGATCAATTTCTTCAGGAGAACAACGCCCGACCGCCCACGCCAATGCTTTTTCTTTGATTTCAGGAAGCAACGCCATGCGTTTCTTTTCGGTCAATTTTTTCGAATCGTTCAACCCTTCGATAGGATTGTTAGGATCAAGGATAACCGCAGCGGTGACGACGTCTCCCACCAAAGGGCCACGTCCGACCTCGTCGACTCCGGCCACAAGCTGGTAACCTTGCGGATATTCAAACGGAGGGAGTTCAACTTTGGTTTTGGTCGCTTTTGGTTTAACAGCCATGATAAATCTCTATTTTTCAATCAGTTTTAGAACCGCGTTTGCGGCTTGTTGATCCGCATCTTTACGGATCCAATGATGCATTTCCGTAAACTTATCTAACATCGGTTTATTGTCGCTTTCCAATAAGCGAGAAACCTCAGTAAACAAATTGTCTGGTGTGCACTCATCTTGTAGATATTCTTTGACGAGCTCATCATCCGCCAAGATATTCGGCAATGAAACATACTTCGTTTTCAATAGACGTTTAGCTAAGAAAGCAGTAAATGCATTCACACGATAACCCACCACCATTGGACGCTTGAGAAGCATACACTCCAACGCTACGGTACCGGAGGCCAACATCACAGCATCGGATGCGGTGATGACGTTGCGTGCGGTATCATCAACTAACTTGAAGTCCAACTCTGGCGCTAGCTCTTTCCATGCTTGTTCAAACTGCTCACGGCGTTTTTGATTAACAAGCGCGACAACAAACCCCAGTTCTGGAAATTTTTTATGGAGTAACTTGCAGGTTTCAATAAATGGCTCTGAGAGCATTTTTAACTCGCTACCACGACTGCCTGGCAGGACAGCAAGCCACTTTTTATCTTGTTCTAAACCAAGCAACTCACGTGCAGGCGCTTGTTCTGATTCTAGTGGGATGGCATCAGCCAAGGTATGACCAATGAACTCGCAAGGTACATTAAATTTGTCGTAGAACGCTTTCTCAAACGGAAGAAATGCTAGCACCAAGTTCGTTGCCGCTTCTATTTTAAAGATGCGCTTCTGACGCCAAGCCCAAACAGACGGACTCACGTAATGAACGGTTTTAATGCCCGCTTGCTTGAGGTCAAGCTCCAGGCGTAAGTTGAAGTCAGGAGCATCGATCCCGATGAAAACATCAGGCGGATTCTGAGTAAAATACTGAACGAGCTCAGCTTTCACTTTAAGAAGTCTCGGTAAGCGGCCTAAAACCTCGACTAATCCCATCACCGCAAGCTCTTCCATATCAAACAGAGACTCGCAACCTTGGGCTATCATTTTCGGACCACCAATGCCTACGAACTCTGCGTCTGGATATTGTTGCTTTACTGCTTTGATAAAGCCTTCACCTAGCGTATCGCCAGACAATTCTCCGGCAATGATGCCAATACGTAATGGTCTTTCCATATCTACTTCGCTATTTTTCCTGTGCGCTATGGATAACGGTTTGCCTTATCCATAAAACACAAAAAGATCGTAACCTCAAATTCGGTCACGATCTTTTTATTTATTGGTTCATTCGCCAATTAACGAATAATGCCACGTTCCGTCGTTTCCAGAATATCTGAGAAACGCTTCACAGCCGGCCACTCTTGAGCCATTTCAGCTAGAATAGGCTTCACTTCTTCTAGCGTCTTACCTGAACGGTAGATTTCTTTATACGCTTTTTGTAGCGCACGAATCTCTGGTTTCTCAAAGCCATTACGCTTCAAGCCAACAAGGTTCAAGCCGAATGGAGTAGCGTGGTTACCTTGCGCGAGTACATAAGCTGGGACATCTTGCACCACAGCTGAACAGCCGCCAATGTATGCGTAAGCGCCCACTGTACAAAACGGATGAATCGCAGACAGTGCCATCACACCGGCATAGTCATCAACAGTAACGTGACCACCAAGAATCGAGTTATTACCGATATGAGTGTGGTTACCAATAACAACATCATGCGCAACGTGTGCATTCACACACAATAAGTTGTCATCACCAATGATCGTGGTTGCTTTGTCTTGCACTGTGCCGCGGTGAACTTGGACCGCTTCACGAATGACGTTACGGTCACCGATAACCACAGTTGTGTCTTCACCACCGTATTTTTTGTCTTGGTTTTCTTCACCAATGACAGCATGTGGGAAAATACGGTTATCTTTGCCAATAGTTGTGTGACCTTTGATCACAACGTGAGACATCACTTCTGTGCCTTCACCAATTTCAACCGTAGAGGTGATGTACGTAAAAGGACCTACTGTTACGTTAGCACCAATTTTGGCGCCCTCTTCTACCACCGCTGCCGGGTGGATTTTAGCGGTTTCATGAATCATATTAAAACTCTCGACGAGCACACTTCAGTTCTGCAGAACATACCACTTCACCGTCAACTTTTGCTACACCGCTAAATGCAGCAATGCCGCGACGTTCTTTCAGAAATTCTACCTCAATAACCAATTGGTCGCCCGGAACCACTGGTTTACGGAATTTCGCGCCGTCTACGCTTGCAAAGTAGTACAGTTCATTTTCTGTTGGTGCACCAAATGATTTAAATGCAAGTAAGCCTGTTGCCTGAGCCATTGCTTCTAAAATCAAAACACCTGGGAATACTGGTAGTTGAGGAAAGTGACCTGTGAACTGAGGTTCGTTAACCGACACGTTTTTAATCGCGTGAAGGTACTTCTCTTCTTGGAAGTCTATCACTCGGTCGATCAATAAGAATGGGTAGCGATGAGGTAGTAGCTCTTGAATTTCAGAGATGTTCATCGTTTTCTTTTCAGTAGTCAAAGTCGTCTTCCTATATCAATTTTTTGCCGCCAAGATGGCAAACGTGGCAACAGGTCGTAAAGCCGAATCGCTTTGCAATATACTAGCAAAATACGCACCATCTTGGAGTTAAATCTACTTAGAGCGCGTCATTATAGAAGAAAAAGACCCGCATTTCGCGAGTCTTCTTACAGAATATGGAACTAGAGCTTGTTAGCCTTCGTGTTAAATACAGAGCGAAAGATAACTTGTTCTAAATTTCTTCTTTCTGTTCCAGCTGTTTTTCAACCGCTTTTAGGCGCTTATTCATCTCATCAATACGGTGAACTCGAGTCGCGGTCTTACGCCACTCTCTGTTCGTTTGTAGTGGGATACCTGATGAGTAAAGGCCTTTTTCTTCGATACTGCGCATTACCATGCCCATACCTGTAATAGCCACACCATCTGCGATAGTGATATGGCCATTCAGAACAGACGCGCCGCCAATCTGGCAGTACTTACCAATTTTTGTACTGCCCGCGACAATAGTACCACCAGGCATCACGGTACCATATCCGATCTGCACGTTGTGCGCGATTTGAAGTTGGTTATCCAGAATGACATTGTCTTCAATGATAGTATCTTCGAGTGCACCGCGGTCAATCGTAGTACAAGCACCAATCTCAACGCGGTTACCGATACGCACTGAACCAAGCTGAGGAATTTTGATCCACTCGCCTTTGTCATTCGCATAACCGAAGCCATCAGAGCCAATGACGGTACCCGATTGAACGAGACAGTCATCACCCAATGACACTTCATGATAGATAGTGACATTAGCCCAAAGCTTGGTGTTATTCCCTAGCTTGGCGTTCTTACCGATAAAACAACCAGCTCCAACGCTTACGTTATCGCCGAGTTCTACGCCCGTTTCAATCACAGCGTTAGCACCGATTGTAACGTTCTCACCCATCTTAACGTCAGCGGCAATCACAGCACTTGGTGCAATATCGTTTGCCGGCTTTGGTGTGGTATCCATCGCTTGAACCACACGAGCAAATGCGACATAAGGGTCTGAAACCACTAACGCATTTCCAACGCATTGATCTTTATGCTCAGCCTTTACCATAACAACGGTAGCTTGGCACTCAGAAAGGTGTTTTGCGTATTTTGGGTTAGACAAGAAGGTTACATCACCTTCTTGTGCTTTATCCATTGGGGCAACACGGCTTACAACGAGAGACTCGTCACCAAACAGTTCACCCCCGGTAATTGTCGCCAATTCGGCTAATGTTAATGTCTTCATAACTTCTTATTTTAGAGCTTTAATTACGTCTTCAGAGATATTGTATTCTGGCTTGCCGTACTGCAAAGCAGAGATATCAATCACAAGATCGTAACCATTTTTGTCTGCGACTTTCTTAACTGCATCTTGAATCGTTTTGAAAAGCTTCGCTTTTTCTTCAGCTTCACGACGCGCACTTGCTTTTTCAAGTGCTTGTGCTTTCACTTTGTACTCGCTGTCTAGCTTCGCGATATCGATACGTAGCTTTTCAACGTCGTCTTGACCCAAAAGCTCGCCGTCACGTTGTAGCTTCTCAATCTTTGTTTTAGCTTGTGCTTGGATTGACTTCAGTTCATCAGCTTTGCTTTTGAAGTCTTTCTGCATTTTTTGTAGTACAACTTCACGTTGAGGAAGAGCTTGGAAAACTTGAGCTGTATTTACATAAGCAATTTTTTGTGCAGCTTCTGCCGCATTTGCAAACATTGAAGAGCTCAGTACAAGAAGGCCAATCCCAGCCGCTTTGATCATTTTATTCAAAATATTTTCCTCTTTAGAAAGTTCTACCGATAGTGAATGTGAAGAACTCTTCATCATCGCCATCAAATTTCTTAATTGGTTTCGCTAGTGAGAATACTAGTGGCCCCATTGGAGACATCCACTGCAACGCCGCACCGTAAGAAGAGCGGTAGTTGGTTGGATCTGAGTAATCGTAGTAGTAACGGTCACCATATTCCGCACCTGAATCGCGGTAGTCAAACTCCGTATCCCAAACACTTGCCATATCAAAGAAGATACTGGTACGAATTTGGTTTTGTACTTCTTCTGATGCAAATGGTGTTGGGACAATCAACTCAACACTTGCTAGCGCTACGGCGTTACCACCAACAGAGTCATCTGTTGCTGTATCTGCGCCATTGTTTGAACCAGATGTATCACGGTAAACCGCTTTAGGACCAACAGAGTTTGAGCCAAAGCCACGAAGCGATGTAAAGCCACCTGCGTAGTAGTTTTCGTAGAATGGGAACAAGTTATCGTTGCCATCCGTTTGACCGTAACCATTACCGTAACCTAAGCGGCCACGGAACAAGAGGGTAAACTCGTGCTTTTTAGTCAATGGCACATACTGACGAACATCGTACTGCATTTTGAAGTATTGAACGTCAGAGCCAGGTACGGTCATTTTATAGAATGCACGCTGATGGTTACCTGCCGTAGGGAAGTAGCCACGGTTTAAGTTATTACGTGTCCAAGAGATATTGAAGTCGAAGTCGTTTGTGTTCAACGCTCCACTAGAATCAATGTTGTCTGCTTGTGCTCGTAAGAACTGCTCTACCTGTAAGTAAGGCGATAAGTTACCGATCTTGTTGTGCGTATAACCGACACCGAATTCAAAACGGTTCAACTCATCGAATGGGAAACCCCACGTTAAGCTCGCGCCATAGCTTTCGTTGGTATAGTCAACGATATTGGCTTCTTTCGCTTCAAATTCGTTATAGAAAACCTTACCACCTAAGCTTACACCGTCTAAGTTCCAGTACGGATCACGGTAATCTAGACTGATGTTTTTCTGGTAGTCATTCATCATCGCGTTGATACCAACACGGTTACCACTACCAATGAAGTTATCTTGTTGCAGGCCAACCTGGAAGCTCACACCCGATTCTGTGCCGTAGCCAACACCGAAGTTAACGCTACCAGAGTTCGCTTCTTTGACAGAGTAAACTAGGTCAACTTGATCATCACTACCAGGAACTCGAACCGTCTGTACTTCAACATTTTCAAAGTAGCCCAAACGATTTAGACGAGTTTTACCCGTTTCAATCGATTTCGAGTTCAACCAACTGCCTTCCATCTGACGCATTTCACGACGAAGGACTTCATCTTTGGTTGAGTTATTACCCGTGAAGCGAATGTCACGAACATAAATTCGGTTACCCGGTTCTACGTTAACGACCAAAGAAACTTCTTGATTCTCGTCGTCAAACTCTGGAATGGTATTCACTTGAGGATAAGCATAACCGGACTCACCAAGCACACGCTTAATCCCTTCTTCCATTGAAGTAACCAACGAGCCGTTGTATGTCTCATTGTCTTCAAATGGCACAAGTCTTTCGAACGTCGCTTCCTCGCCAATCAAATCACCACGGAACTTCACGTTCTTAACGGTGTAAACCTCGCCCTCTTCTAGACCAAGAGTAATGTATACCCCTTTCTTGTCAGGAGAGATTGCAACTTGTGTCGAATCAACGTTAAATTTTAAGTAACCACGATCTAGGTAGAATGATTTGAGTGCTTCAATATCACCTGCAAGAACTTGCTTTTGATACTTTTCATCAGAAAGGAAATTCCACCACGGCACATCAACATTTAAGTTAAAGCGCGAAAGCAGCTCTTCATCACTGAACACTTCATTACCGATAAAGTTGATTTGCTGAATTTTTGCCGACACACCTTCAGTAAAGACAAACTTAAGATCAGAACGATTACGTGGTAGTGGAGTAACCACCGCTTTTACTGTTGCGTTGTATTTACCTACGCTGTAGTAAAAGTCTTCTAAGCCTTTTTCAATGTTGCTTAGCGTGGTGCGGTCAAGCGCTTCACCTTCACGAACGCCAGACGCGTTCAGGTTTTCTTGTAGCTGCTCGTCCTTGATTGCTTTGTTACCTGAAAAAGAGATGCTTGCAATGGTAGGACGTTCTTTGACTTGAACCATCAGAACACCACCGTCACGCAACACTTTCACATCTTCAAAGTTACCAGATGCATACAGGGCGCGGATAATTTCTGCAACATCGCCTTGGCCAATGGTATCACCGACACGTACAGGCATTTTCAACAATGCAGCACCCAGTGCTACACGCTGCAATCCATCGATTTCAATATCTTGAACTACGAAGTTCTCTGCTCCATTTGCAGATACACTGGTCGCCAGTAAACTTGCAAATAGAATTCGCTTAATCGCCATACTTGTTCTAATTATTCCTTGCTACTGCTTTTGTCTCTGAACTATCACAGACGAGTAAAATCATTAAATAGCGCTAACGCCATGAGCGAGAAGATAATCGCACCACCAATTCTAAAGCCCATTTCCTGCACTTTCTCAGGAACAGGACGTCGAATGACTGCTTCAATTGCAAAAAACAACAAATGACCGCCATCCAACATTGGTAAAGGAACGAGGTTAATAATACCTAGGTTAACACTAATTAGAGCGAGAAAACCTAAAAAGTAGACCAAACCATAATCTGCTGTCGCGCCTGCGCCTTTGGCTATTGATATTGGTCCACTCAGATTATTCAGACCAACGTCTCCAACAATCAGCTTCTTAAGCATGCTGATTGTCAAACCAATGACTTGGCCAGTTTTGTCTACTGCTTTACCTATTGACTCGAATACACCAAACTGAAGATCGAAGCGATAACTTTCTGGCCATTCTGCGACTTTAGGTGCAATACCTGCAAAACCAACGACTTCTTTGTTAGCTAGCTCACGGCTACCGGGCGTCAGCGTCAATGTTTGCTCATAACCCTGACGTAACACCGTCAATTCAAGCGGTGTATCAGGATTAGAACGAACCGCTTCAACCACTTGCTTCCATTCGGTTACGCGTTGTTGACCAATTGCGACAACCTCATCACCTGGAAGCACACCGGCTTTTTCCGCCGCTCCACCTTGCGAGACCTGCTCGATAACTCGATACACCTCCGGTGTATACGGAGCAAAACCTAACGACTGCATCGCTGACTGAGTTTCTGGGTCGAACTTCCACTCACGTAAATCGAGCGTTTTCGTTACTTCTGAACCAACTTCATTCGCTGACGTTAGTGTTACCGTCATCAAATCATCGCCAATATGAGAAATCAATCCCATATTTACTGATTCCCAATCCGGAGTTTTGATACCAGATATCGATTTAAGTTCCATTCCAGATTCAATTCCAGCTTCCGCAACAATCGAATTGGGCGTAACTTCACCAATTACAGGCTTAACAGCCGGGATACCAATTAGAAATACCAGCCAATAGGCAAAAATTGCGAAAAGAAAATTAAAGATGGGGCCAGCCGCAACAATAGAGGTTCGCTTCCATAACGGCTTCTTATCAAACGCTAGGTGCTTCTCATGTTCCGGCACCTCATCGACACGGCTATCAACCATTTTCACATAGCCGCCGAGAGGGATCATTGAGATGCTGAACTCCGTTCCGTCTTTGCCTACTTTACTCCAAATAGACTTGCCGAAACCGATTGAAAACTTTTCAACTTTAACGCCGCAACGGCGAGCAACCCAAAAATGCCCAAATTCGTGCACGGCAACAAGAATGCCCAGTGCGACGATAAAAGAAATGAGATTCCACAATATACCAGTCATCAGCTACGCTCGCGTATGGTTTCTAGGGCAATAGTTCGTGCCATTCTATCTAGCTCGAGCAAGCTTTCCAAGCTATTCGCATTCTCAGCTTTGCAGCTTGCGTTGATTTTATTCAACACAGACTCATTGATGCGAGCAATATCGGTAAAACCTAGTCTGTTATTTAAAAATGCATCAACAGCGACTTCATTAGCTGCGTTCAATGCTGTTGTTGCGTGTTGACCTTCATAACAGGCATCAATTGCGAGTTTTAAACACGGGTAACGAGCAAAATCAGGCTGCAAAAACGTCAGCTCACCAACTTTCGTGAAGTCTAGCGGCTTAACCCCAGCTTCCACTCTTGACGGGTATGACATGGTGAGCGCAATTGGCGTCGCCATATCCGCTTCTCCCATTTGTGCCAAGACCGAACCATCACGATACTGAACCATAGAATGAATTACCGATTGAGGATGAATAACCACCTTCAGTTGTTCGCGAGCAGCATTAAATAGCCACTTAGCTTCGATATACTCAAGGCCTTTGTTCATCATCGTGGCAGAATCAACAGAAATTTTTGGCCCCATCGACCAGTTTGGATGAGCAATCGCCTGCGCGGGTGTCACCTGCTCCAGTTCTGCGATGTCAGTGTAACGGAAAGGACCACCAGATCCAGTCAACAAAATATGAGAAATGCCATGTTCTTGTAAATTGCAACGACCTAGATTGGTTTGTACTTGCTGTGGTAAACATTGGAAAATGGCGTTGTGTTCACTGTCGACGGGAAGTAGCTCTGCGCCAAATTCTTCTACAGCATCAATAAATAGCTGGCCTGACATTACAAGTGCTTCTTTATTTGCCAACAAGACTCGCTTACCTGCTTTCACGGCAGCCATAGTAGGCAATAAGCCGGCTGCTCCTACAATAGCAGCCATTACACTGTCGACCTCGTCCAGCGAAGCAATATGGCATAGCGCATCAACACCACCTAGCACTTCGGTACTTGGTGAAACCGAGTGTAGCTCAGCTTGAAGTTGAGATGCCGCAGCTTTATCTGCCATGACCGCATACTTAGGTTGCCACTGACGACATAGACCGATCATCTTTTCAACGTTAGTGCTTGCCGCTAAGGCAACGACAGAAAACAGATCTGGGTTTTGTTCGACCACTTTAAGCGTGCTTGCACCAATTGATCCAGTAGCACCAAGAATCGTTAACTTTTGCATGTTGTAAGACCGTTAGAAAGCTCAGGAGCGACGACGCCGCTCCTGATAAATTAGAATACGTAGTAAAGAAGAGCAAAAACTGGGAATGCTGCGGTTAGGCTGTCGATACGATCTAGCACACCACCGTGCCCTGGGATAATGTTACTGCTGTCTTTAATGCCTGAGACACGTTTGAACATACTTTCAACCAGATCACCAAGCACTGAAATAACGACAGTCACTAGCGTAATCAGCACCATATGGACAGGGCTAGTGAACTGGATGTCGAACCAATCAGCAAATGCCCACGCTACGATTAATGCCGTGATAATGCCACCAATTAGCCCTTCAATAGTTTTATTGGGGCTTACATGAGGAGCCATCTTACGTTTGCCTAAGCTTTTGCCTGCAAAGTAGGCGCCGCTATCTGCAGCCCATACCAAGAAACAAACGTACAACACAAGCTTTGCGCCGTGGTATGGATCTACAGTGATGTCATACGCTCTGAGAATAATCACACTCCAAAGGAATGGGATTAATGTCAGAAAACCAAATACATGACGTAAAACAAAATTACTTTGCCAAGATTTCGTCGTTTTGGGGTAAGTAATCGCCATTAAGCTAGCAATAATCCACCAAACAAAACCAATACCCAAGACGACATAATGAGGTGTCGTTAAGTGATTGAGACTATATGCATCAGGCGAGATGTATAGAAAACTAAGTCCGGTAATAATGATTGCCGGCACAAGGGCAGCAATGCGAGAGTTGCTTCCTGTAAACTGAGTCCACTCCCAAAAACCTAATAGCGTTATTGCAGTTAAAGCGGCAATAAAGCCCATTAGCGGTAATTTAAAAATGCCTAAAATAACCAGGGGAGCTAAAATTAGTGCTGTTATTATTCTCTGTTTCAAACTAACTAGTCCTTATTGAGCTGCCATCAATGCCTTTATTTGTTCACCTGTACAGCCAAAACGACGTTCTCGGTTGATAAACCAAGTCACAGCTTCTACCAAACTGTCTTCATCGAATTCTGGCCAGTACTCTGGTGTAAAGTACATTTCTGCATAAGCCATTTGCCACAACATAAAGTTGCTGATGCGGCACTCTCCACTGGTGCGAATTAAAAGATCCACTTCCGGTAGGTCTGCCATGGTCAAATGCTCACTGATTAGCTGCTCATTGATATCCTCTACACGAATTTCACCGTTACGTGCTTTTAGCGCTAACGTTTTAGCAGCTTCTGTGATGTCCCATTTACCGCCATAGTTGGCTGCAATGTTGATCACCATACCCGTGTTATCTGCCGTTAGGTTTTCTGCTTCTACAATTTTCTTTTGTAGACGCTCACTAAATCGACTGGTATCACCGATCACGCGCAACCGTAAGTTATTTTTGTGTAGTTTTTTTACTTCACTAGACAGGACCGTGATAAACAGTTCCATCAAAAGACCCACTTCTTCCTCCGGACGACGCCAGTTTTCACTACTAAAAGCAAACAGCGTCATGGCTCTAATGCCTAGTTTTGAAGCAGCAGCCACGGTCTTACGAACGGCACTAACGCCTTTTTTATGACCAAATACGCGAGGTTTTCCTTTGGACTTAGCCCAACGGCCATTACCGTCCATAATGATGGCAATATGCTTAGGAAGGGAATCAGAGAAGGCTTGAGAATTTTGCATAGGGAGTTAATTGAGTTCCATCAGTTGGATAGACTAACATAAAAAAACGCTGAGCTGTGAGCACAGCGTTTTCCAACAGTGATGTGTGTGGGAGTATTAAACTTCCATCAACTCTTTTTCTTTTGCAGCAAGAACTTCATCGATCTTCTTAACTGCAACGTCAGTTAGCTTTTGAATTTCGTCTTGTGCTTTACGGTCTTCATCTTCAGAGATTTCTTTATCTTTTAGAAGCGCTTTAAGATCGTTGTTTGCGTCACGACGGATGTTACGAACAGCAACACGACCACCCTCAGCTTCACCACGGACGATCTTAACTAGGTCTTTACGACGTTCTTCCGTTAGCGGTGGAAGTGGAACGCGGATGATAGTGCCAGCTGACATAGGGTTTAGACCAAGGTCAGACGTCATGATCGCTTTTTCTACTTTCGGCGTCAGCTCTTTATCAAAAACCGTGATTGCAAGTGTACGTGCATCTTCAGCAATAACGTTTGCTACTTGGTTTAGAGGTGTTGCTGCACCGTAGTATTCTACAGAAATACCAGATAGTAGGCTTGGGTGTGCACGACCTGTACGAATTTTAGAAAGGTTGTTCTTAAGCGCTTCAACGCTTTTATCCATGCGCTCTTGCGCGTCTTTTTTGATTTCGTTAATCACAGTTTCACCTTAAAAATGTCATCTTTCCTGAAGAAAGCCTAAAACGGTTGAGCAAAGCAAGCACCACCCTAACGCTTTGGAGTGGCACCTTAAGCCAAGCTTATTCGTTGATGAGCGTACCTTCTGCTTCGCCCATTACCACGCGACGTAGTGCGCCTGGCTTGTTCATATTAAATACGCGGATTGGCATTTTGTGGTCACGAGCTAGCGTAAACGCCGCCAAGTCCATAACTTTCAGCTCTTTATCCAGAACTTCTGCATAAGATAGCTTATCATACAGCTCTGCGTCTGGGTTTGCTACAGGGTCAGCAGTAAATACACCATCAACTTTCGTCGCTTTTAGTACGACATCCGCTTCAATTTCGATACCACGTAAACAAGCAGCAGAATCCGTTGTAAAGAACGGGTTACCAGTACCAGCAGAGAAGATGACAACTCGGCCTTGGCGAAGCTCACGGATCGCATCAGCCCAATTATAGTCGTCACATACGCCTTTTAGAGGGATTGCAGACATAACGCGCGCATTTACGTATGCACGGTGAAGAGCATCACGCATCGCTAGGCCATTCATTACTGTAGCAAGCATACCCATGTGGTCACCAACTACGCGGTTCATACCAGCTTCAGCTAGGCCTGCACCACGGAACAAGTTACCGCCACCGATAACTACACCAACCTGAACACCCAGTTCAACCAGTTCTTTAACTTCTTGTGCCATACGATCAAGGACCGCAGGATCAATACCAAAACCGTCTTCACCTTGAAGAGCTTCACCACTCAGTTTTAATAGAATACGTTGATACGCTGGTTTAGGGTTCGTAGTCATGGAGTTTACCTTCCAAAGAGAGTTGTTGATTAACAGTCATGAATAGACACAACTTCAGTTATGGCTATTCATCACGGCTAATCGTTCACTGCTCATAAAAAGACCGCAGCCTTGGCTACGGTCTAATCTTTATACAGTCTCTAAGGATTAACCTTTTTGAGCTGCTGCAACTTCTTCAGCGAAGCTCATTTCTTCTTTCTTCTCGATACCTTCACCTACTTCTAGGCGAACGAACGTAGAAACTGAAGCGCCTTTTTCTTTCAGCATTTCGCCTACAGTTTTCTTAGGCTCCATGATGAAAGCTTGACCTGTTAGAGAGATCTCGCCAGTGAATTTCTTCATGCGGCCAACAACCATCTTCTCAGCGATTTCAGCAGGCTTGCCTTCGTTCATTGCGATTTCAACTTGAACCGCTTTCTCTTTTTCTACTACGTCAGCTGGTACGTCTTCTGGGTTAACGAACTCTGGCTTAGAAGCAGCAACGTGCATTGCAACGTGCTTAAGAGTTTCTGCGTCGCCTTCACCAGCAACAACAACACCGATTTTCTCACCGTGACGGTAAGAAGCGATTGCAGTGCCTTGAACGTATTCTACGCGACGGATAGTGATGTTTTCACCGATTTTAGCTACTAGAGCTACACGTGCGTCTTCGAATTGTGCTTGTAGTTCTTCAACAGAAGCTTTTGAAGCTAGAGCTGCAGCTGCAACTTCTTCTGCGAATGCAGTGAAGTTACCGTCTTTAGCAACGAAGTCAGTTTGGCAGTTAACTTCAAGAAGAACAGCAACGCCGTTTTCTTCTTTGATGATGATTGCGCCTTCAGCTGCAACGTTACCAGCTTTCTTAGCTGCTTTCGCTGCGCCAGATTTACGCATGTTTTCAATTGCTAGTTCGATGTCAGCGTTTGCTTCTACAAGCGCTTTCTTACATTCCATCATGCCAGCGCCAGTACGCTCGCGAAGTTCTTTAACTAGAGCAGCAGTTACAGTTGCCATTCTGTCTTCCTCGTTTGATTCGAAATAAGGTAAAAAACAGGGGCCTAACATTGTCGGCCCCCATTGCTAACTATAACTTAGTTTATGCTACACAAAGGTTTCACATAGACCAAGTGTGACACAGAGCCGCTATTATTCAGCTTCTACGAAACCGTCTTTTTCAGCAACTGCAGCTACGTCTTTGTTACGACCTTCAGATACTGCTGAAGCAGCAGCGTTCAGGTATAGCTGTACAGCGCGGATCGCGTCGTCGTTACCTGGGATTACGTAGTCAACGCCGTCTGGGTTAGAGTTAGTATCTACCACAGCGTATACTGGAATGCCTAGGTTGTTAGCTTCTTTAATTGCAATGTGTTCGTGATCAGCGTCGATTACGAATAGAGCGTCTGGTAGGCCGCCCATGTCTTTGATACCACCAAGAGATTTCTCTAGCTTCTCCATTTCGCGAGTACGCATTAGAGCTTCTTTCTTAGTTAGTTTGTCAAAAGTACCGTCTTGAGATTGAGTCTCTAGTTCTTTTAGACGCTTGATAGACTGACGAACTGTTTTGTAGTTTGTAAGCATACCGCCTAACCAGCGGTTGTTTACGTAAAACTGGTTGCTTGCGATTGCAGCTTCTTTAACAGCTTCAGATGCAGCGCGCTTAGTACCTACGAATAGAACCTTACCTTTCTTCTCGCCAACTTTAGCTAGTTCAGCTAGAGCGTCGTTGAACATTGGTACAGTTTTTTCTAGGTTGATGATATGAACTTTGTTACGAGCGCCAAAGATGAATGGCTTCATTTTTGGGTTCCAGTAACGAGTCTGGTGACCGAAGTGAACACCAGCTTTTAGCATATCGCGCATTGATACAGTTGCCATTTTAAAATCCTCTATGGGGTTAGGCCTCCACATTCCCCATAACTCCGACCAAGCTTCTGCTCAGCACCCCGGAATATGTGACGGAATGTGTGTGATTTAAAGATAAAAGGTTATTCGGATGAAGCTTGCTTCGCCGCTTAACTTTGCTAAACGAAGAGAACAGTCCTCTATTCCGGCGCGCTTTATACCATATTTTAGCTCACTGTGGCTAGTAAAAATTATTTCTTCACCGAGCCACTTTCTCCTATTTATAAGCAAAACTTTAAACATATGATCGAATTAAGAATGATGCATATTCCTATCTAACTTGGGTTAACGCCCCGATGTCTGATAGAATGCGGCCATTCGCACGTTTACGTGCTTAGGAATAAGTAGAGAAAGCCAATGTCAATCAAGATTAAAACTGCTGAAGAAATAGAACGCATGCGCATTGCGGGCAAGCTAGCCGCAGAGATTCTAGAAATGATCGAACCACACATCAAAGTTGGTGTGACGACAGAAGAGTTAAACAAAATCTGTCATGAGTACGCTCTAGAAAAAGGCGCATACTCTGCTCCGCTTGATTACCATGGTTTCCCTAAGTCGATCTGTACTTCAATCAACCATATCGTATGCCACGGTATTCCAGCGGAAAAAGACGAAATCGGTAGCAACGGCCAAATGAAGCCGGCGGTACTAAAAGATGGTGACATCTTAAACGTTGATATTACCGTAATCGTTCCAAATGATGAGAATGCCGATCTGAGCGTGCGTCCTCAGGGTTACCATGGTGACACTTCTAAGATGTTCCTAGTCGGTGATGTTTCGCCTGCAAACAAACGTCTGTGCATGGTAGCTCAAGAAGCACTGTACGTTGGTATGCGTACCGTTAAGCCAGGTTCAACAGTTGGCGACATCGGTACAGCTATCGAGAAGTACATCAAAGAGAACAACAAGAACAATCCTCGTAACAAGTTTTCTATTGTGAAAGACTTCTGTGGTCACGGTATCGGCGATGAGTTCCATGAAGAACCACAAGTGGTTCATTACAAGAACAAAGACCGCCGCGTATTAAAAGAAGGCATGTGCTTTACTATTGAGCCGATGATTAACGCAGGTAAATTTGGTTGCTCTGTTGATGCACAAGATGACTGGACTGTTTACACGGGCGACGGCAAGAACTCTGCGCAATGGGAACATACCATTGTAGTAACAAAAGAAGGTTGTGAAGTACTGACGCTTCGTAGCGACGATACGATTCCTCGCCTAATGAAAAACGCGTAAAGCTGACAACCACTCGTTGTTTACTATATCCCTGCTTCGGCGGGGATATTTTTTATCTGCCGCAAATTTGTTAGATTGTTATTAGATTAGCTTGCACGGATGGCAAATATGACACTTCAGTCCCCTCTTACCTTTTCCGATGAACAAATCAATATCGGTGAACTCAAACAAGAATTAGAGAAGTTTAGCTCTAATCAAAACCAAGAGTTTCTCAATCATCATCCGGTAACAAGCTTGGTTTTAGCCAGAGCTGAATATATGGATCTGCTTCTCAATCGTTTGTGGCAACATTTTGGTTTCAAGGATATTTACAACATTTCCCTAGTTGCCGTTGGTGGCTACGGACGAGGCGAGCTGCATCCGCTCTCCGATATCGATATTTTGATTCTGTCGAACAATAAACTGCCAACCGCGTTAGAAGCAAAAATCAGCGAATTCATTACGCTGTTGTGGGATTTAAAACTCGAGGTCGGACACGCTGTTCGCACCGTTACTGAATGTGCTGAAATTGGTAAAGCCGATCTAACGGTCGCGACAAACCTGCAAGAAGCGCGACTGCTGTGTGGAAGCGAGGACACCTTTCAGGCACTGAAGAAAGTCGTGTTATCAGACTCCTTCTGGCCAAGTGAGACGTTTTACCGCGCTAAAATTCAAGAGCAGCGCGAACGCCATGCACGTTACCACGACACGACCTACAACTTAGAACCGGACATTAAATCAACCCCTGGCGGGCTGCGCGATATTCATACATTAAGCTGGGTCGCTCGACGTCACTTTGGTGCTACTTCATTGTTGGAAATGAGCCGATACGGATTTTTAACTGACGCAGAATACCGAGAATTGGTTGAATGTCAGGACTTCCTTTGGCGAGTACGTTTCGCTCTGCACATGGAGCTTCGCCGCTATGACAACCGCTTGACCTTTGCTCATCAAGCACAAGTTGCGGAAAATTTAGGCTACGTCGGAGAAGGCAACCGAGGCGTAGAAATGATGATGAAAGAGTTCTACCGCACGCTTCGTCGTGTGGCAGAGCTCAATAAAATGCTACTCAAACTCTTTGACCAAGCGATCATTAATGGTGGGGCGACAGAAAGTGCCGAGATTCTCGATACGGACTTTCAACGTCGCGGTTCTTTAATTGAAGCGCGGAAACCCGCATTGTTCCAAGCTCGCCCAGAAACTATTCTGGATATGTTCTTACATATTGCTAACGACTCAACTATTGAAGGGGTGAGCCCACCAACGCTGCGTCAACTGCGCACCGCTCGGCGTCGGCTCAACAAGTTTTTGCACACCATTCCTGCTGCGCGTGAAAAGTTCATGGCGTTATGTCGTCACCCTAATGCTCTTCACAAAGCATTCAGCCTCATGCACCGATTAGGGGTTATGGCGGCCTATTTACCGCAATGGAGTCAGATTGTTGGTCAAATGCAGTTTGACTTATTCCATGCCTACACCGTTGATGAACACAGTATTCGCTTACTTAAACACATCAACACTTTTAGTGACCCAGAAAATCATGCGAAGCACCCTATTTGCTGTGACGTCTACCCTCGGATGCAAAAGAAAGAGCTGCTGATTATTGCCGCTATTTTCCACGATATCGGGAAAGGTCGTGGCGGCGATCACTCGATTATCGGTGAAGGAGAAGCGTACGACTTCTGCATTGAGCATGGTTTATCGAAGCCCGAAGCGAAACTTGTCGCTTGGTTGGTAAGACATCATCTATTAATGTCTGTCACCGCACAGCGCCGAGATATTTATGATCCTGATGTCATTACCGAGTTTGCCAAAAAAGTCAGAGACGAAGAATCTCTCGATTATCTTGTATGCCTGACAGTTGCAGATATTTGTGCAACCAACCCAGAACTTTGGAATGCTTGGAAACGAACTTTACTTGCGGAGCTGTATTACTCCACACAACGTGCTTTACGTAGAGGCCTAGAGAACCCTGTCGATGTGCGTGAGCGAATTCGCCACAATCAACAAATGGCCTCCGCAATGCTGCGCAAAGAGGGGTTTGCCGCGCGCGAAATTGAAGTATTGTGGCAACGCTTCAAAGCTGACTACTTCCTTCGTCATACCCATACGCAAATCGCGTGGCACTGCGAACACTTACTTCGCATGGAAGATCCGACTAAGCCTTTGGTGTTGATCAGTAAAAAAGCCACTCGTGGCGGCACTGAGGTGTTTGTATATACGAAAGACCAGCCTGCTTTATTTGCGACAGTCGTGGCGGAGTTAGATAGGCGTAATTTTAATGTACACGACGCGCAAATCATGACCAGCAAAGATGGGCACGTGATTGATACCTTTATGGTACTCGATCAACATGGCGAAGCGATCGATGAGTCTCGTCACGCCGCGGTGATTAAACACCTCACTCATGTACTGGAGGCAGGCCGACCAACCAAGATTAAAACGCGCCGTACTCCGAACAAACTTCAGCACTTTAACGTGAAAACCAAAGTCGACTTCTTACCAACCAAAGGTAAAAAACACACTTTAATGGAGTTTGTCGCGCTAGACACACCAGGGCTGTTGGCCAAAGTAGGCCGTACGTTTGCTGATTTAAATATCAACCTTCATGGTGCAAAAATCACCACCATTGGTGAGCGAGCAGAAGACTTGTTTATTTTAACCAGTGATGCAGGGGGAAGATTAAGTGAAGAACAACAGGATGAGCTAAGAGAGAGATTGATCGAAAAGTTATCTGATGAGGTCGCAGCTTAGATCAAACCTGCCAATCTTTTCGGTTCAGGGCGAGAGCGATCTTGCCCACAAGTTAAGCATTTTGGCTAAATATCAGCTATCTAGCTCATACATAGGCTGCTACAGTTATATCAATATCAATTCGATGTAATAGAGGTAGCCTATGTATCCCCACCTCACTGGTTTGGGTATTCACGACCCTAAGCAGATTGAACGTTATTCCCTACGCCAAGAAGCACACAAAGACGTACTCAAGATCTATTTCCACAAGCAAAAAGGCGAACTGTTCGCTAAAAGCGTTAAATTCAAATACCCGCGCCAAATCAAAAATGTTCTTGTGGACAGTGGCAGTCACAAATATAAAGAAGTAACGGAAATCAACCGTAACCTCACATTAGTCATTGATGAACTGAATAAAATCACTAAGCCAACGAAACAACCTGAGGTTGATGTAAAAGAGAAAATTCTTTCAGACCTTCGTCATTTAGAAAAAGTCGTTTCGAGCAAGATCGCAGAGATCGAAGCGGATCTTGAAAAACTAAAGTAAAACGTTAAGTCTTAAATATTAAAAAGGGTTAGCATTGATGCTAACCCTTTTTATTTGTACTCAATCATTATCTAGATCTAACTGCGCCGATTATCGGTTAATCATCGATTCATCCCACTCAAATCGAGTAAACAATTGCTGCCAAGTTTCATCAAGATTGGCCGTCATAACAATCTCTTGATCGGTAAATGGATGGATGAACCGTAACTCTGAAGCATGCAGTAGCAAACGATGAGAATCAAACTCTGTGCGATACAGCTTGTTGTGCTTTCCATCCCCGTGCGTTGTATCACCCACGATCGGATGGCGTAGATGTGCCATATGACGACGAAGTTGGTGCTTACGCCCCGTTTTAGGTTTCATCTCAACTAAGCAATAACGCGTTGTAGGAAATATACCCGTCGAATAGGGAACTTCCACTTTAGCCAACGGCTTATATTCCGTCACCGCTTCTTGCGCTTCTTTTTCTTGTGAAGCGAACTTATCAGCAATCTTGTCCAACTCGACTTTGAGCGCGTAATCCAAGACGCCCTCTTCCTCAATCCAACCGCGTACTATTGCGTGGTATGTCTTTTCCATTTTATGTTCAGCAAACATCGGCATGACTTGTGATGCGACTTCACTCGACAACGCAAACACAAGCACACCAGATGTTGGACGATCCAGACGATGCAATGGGAACACATGCTGACCAATTTGGTCGCGCAAAGTTTGCATGACAAATTGAGTTTCGTGTTTATCTAACCAACTGCGATGCACTAACATGCCGGCAGGCTTGTTGACCGCTACAAAATATTCATCCTGATAAACGATCTCCAGCTCAACTGGTTCTGAAGATCGCGCTATTTCTTGTTCTAGCATTCGTTTACTTACACAGTTCGTCAATGGTTCGGATTGTAACAAGCAGCTCGGCGAACTGCGGTTCCTGCTTCCACGCTTCTGAAAAATAGGGCTCGAGAGAAAACCCTCTTGGCAGTGGTTGATTGTTTTCCACTAGTGCGTGCATTCTGGCTATAAAAATCCACTGCAACCACTCATGAGGATGCAACGTATCAATCGCAAATGGCTCCGCACTTTGTAAGGCTTGCTCTGAAGGCATAGTATATTGCCATAAGTTATGCTCTCTAAGCTGCGCTTCAAGTTGGTGAAGTAAGTCGACCAATTGAGTATTTGTTACCATTAATTCTATCTCGAACCTTGAATTAGCCGAGAATGATACCATTTCTTGTGAAAAGAACGTTAGGACGTCGTATTTAATGGAAAACATTCAAACCCTCACTCAACTGTTGAACAACAGCCGCTGTGATTATCAAATCTTCGATCTTGGTCGTCGTATCAAAACCATCGCTAAGAAAGAGTTTGCCGATGTAGAAAAAGGTCAAGCACCGTACCCATTCCCAATGCAGCGTAAAGCACACCTTGCCATCGCTTATTGGAATGAACAAAAGCAACCTTGGATTTGGTTTCTAAAGTTTGAATTGGACGAGCGCGGTTTGTTAAAGCAAGCGGATATCGGCAATTTCATTAAATACGTCGTGGAGGCTATGGGAACACGCCTCAATGATGATATCACTGAAGAGCAACAACAAAAGCTGTCTAACAACCCATACACTTTCAAACCTTCCGAAGATAAAATGGCCGTGTTTCATAGCCAGGTCCGCGCAAACCTCAATCTTCCTACCAGCCAATATTACGAGCACACTCAGCATTACTTTTCAGGTGGTTTAGGCTGGGATAATTGGCAAACCGTAGGTCTGCAAGGGATCACCGACATGGCCGCTCGTTTGGACAAAGAGCAAAACGGGGTAATGATACGCAAAGCGTTGAACCACCTACCAAATGAGCCACTTTATGCCCTATTAGGTGCGCTTGAGCATGTAGAGCTTCAAGAGCGTTTAGCAGAACGTATCGCGGAAAAGGCACAGCAAGAAATCGCAAGTAGCGAACCTGATCTCTTCCTACTTTCAGCACTTATCCGAGCCCTTG
Organism: Vibrio sp. 1402; assembly: GCF_033340275.1. Classification (NCBI taxonomy): domain Bacteria; kingdom Pseudomonadati; phylum Pseudomonadota; class Gammaproteobacteria; order Vibrionales; family Vibrionaceae; genus Vibrio; species Vibrio sp. 1402. The sequence goes on along the minus strand of NZ_JAWOWE010000006.1, from coordinate 319,653 downwards.
CTGGTGCGCCAACAGAAGTCGCCTCTCCAGTATTAGATGCGATATTGCATAGCCCTCGTTTAAGCCATCAGGAGGTATTGATTGGTGTGGCGGGTCGCGCTTGGCACTTACTCGCCAATGAAAAGGTAGCAGAACAGTTTTTGCTGCGTTTAGCTCAAACCGGTAATCAAGCCCTATTTAATCAGTTATTTGCCGATTTAGTGATGCTGCCAGAGTTAAGAATGGTGTTATTGCCTTTGCTGCATTCAAACCCATCAGAGGAACTAGCAAATGCGCTAGTAAGCTTACAACAAGCAACAAAAAGCTAAGAAAGGTTCAGGAATGATTGGTGATCTTTTAGCAACTTTAGGGCTCTGCTTTTTCTGTTACCTGTTTTGGCAACAGCGTCGCCAAGCCGAACTCGCAAAAGCGGCCATCACGCGTAAATGTGAGCAATTGGATCTCCAATTAATCAGCATCGCCTTTGGTGCCCATAAACTAAAAACGCCAGACGGAGTCTGGCGTTGGCATACGGTGTATCAATTTGAGTTTTCATCTCTTGGTGACGATTGCTACCAAGGAGAGTTAACCATGGTCGGTTTCAGGCCGCAGAACTTTCACCTACCACCGCATCGCTTGTAAATTCCATTTCAAAGCAAGGACCATATACATCCTTACTTTCTTTTGTTTTAACAAATCCCAGCTTTTTCAGTACCGCCATAGAAGCTTGATGATTGCTATTCACGTTAGCTTTCACCTTATTCAAGCCCAACTCCCGGTACGCTTTGGGGAAAAATGCTTTTAGTGCTTCCGTTGCTAACCCTTTACCCCAATATGATTTATCAAAAATAAACCCTAATTCAGGTTCGGAATCGAGATTAGCAATGAACACGTGCCCCATATAGTCACGACTGGTGCTCTCTAGCACTGCCATACTATAAATGTTCTCATCATCCAGTATTTTCTCAAACATCTGTTTGGCAGACGCAACTGTATACGGACCATTCAATTCAGCACGGTTTTTCGCACAGCAATTCAGCATGACGAATTCTAGTTGCAACGACTCATTGTAGGGTAGAAGAAGCATTCTTCTGGTTACTATGGCCACATCTGTTCCTTGATTACAACAAACTTAATCTATCCGCAGATCACAAACTCGATGAGCTGAACATGCTCAATGATTGCGGGCATAACACCTTGTAGAGAAGCCGAAAGTTAAACCAACTGGTTGGAAAGGATATTGATCTGAGTTGTTTTTTATTAAGTGTTATTAGGAATTTATATATTTTGTGATATTGATATCCCCAAGTAACATCGAGATGCTTAATTCAATGAGAACACTGGATATCGTTTTTATATAAGAAAGACCCCGACACATAAGTATCGGGGTCATGGTCTTACTCGCAGCAGTCCGGCTACTAAAAGTGCTCCATGCATCATCCATAATAGTGGCTGATTCCGTCAGCTTATTCCTTACGTCGCCGTCCTAGCGGTGTCCTTATCATCCTGACTGCTAACATTCCTCGTTAGCACACGTCACTTGTTCCTTGAGCGGTGTCCCTTGCATCTTCCTGATGCTGTCCATAACCTCAATCCTAGAGGGGTCCATTGTCTATCCTTAGTCATCAACATCCTATTGATGATCGTATCCTTACAATGTCCTACGCTCCATGCTTGATTAATCATCCTGACCAACCAAATCGTCTTCCTGACGATAACCAAATCCTTGGTGCTTTCCTGTTCCATGTCTGCTTCCTGCTGACAACTCTCAATTTACGCCTTTTCCAAAAATAGACAATCTATCCAAGATAAATATTTGGCTCTCACATTGGTTAACAAGTTGTTAAATCATTATTTATCAGAAACTTAAGCTCTTCAGCTTCTCTTTTTCCGCTTACGAAATCGTTTTCTCTCACAACCTATGTAAGAGATCTCTCACACTACACTCTCCAAAATGCCATTCGCCAAATCAGCGCACTCAACGTATGATGATAGATATATCGTTGTTAAGGATTAAAAATGTTAACTCAAGACGTTACTAAAGAATTAGAAGCGGCAATGGAACAGTTGCAACAACAAGGAAAAGAGCCAACCGTAGCGTTAGTGAAAGCACGATTGAAAACGCCAGTTCCAATGCCAGCGTTAATCACCGCAATAAAAAGTTGGAAGAGTGCTCAACGCGTACCCAAGGTTGAAATCGCAGCACAGCACCACACCGATAATGATCGTCTTGAAGCCCTAGAACGCACCGTAAAAATGCTAGCCATTCGTATTGAAGAGTTAGAAGCGAAACTCAGTGAGAAATCATCATGAAGTTATGGGTAGATGCAGACGCGTGTCCGAAAGTTATTCGCGAAACCATTGTGCGTGCCGCCGAACGTACGGGGATTGAATGTACGTTTGTCGCTAACCACGTTGTCCCTGTGCCGAAAAGAGACAACATCCACTCGCTGCAAGTCCCTGCGGGATTTGACATCGCAGACAACGAAATCGTCAAGCGTGTAGAAGCCAACGATTTGGTGATCACGTCAGATATTCCGCTTGCAGATGAGGTTATCTCTAAAGGCGCTCAAGCCCTCAGTTCTCGTGGCGAGCTCTATACAAAAGACACCATCAAAGCTCGCCTAAATATCCGCGACTTTATGGAAACCATGCGTTCAAGCGGAATTCAGACAGGTGGGCCCGCCGCGCTTTCTCAAACCGATCGACGCGAATTTGCAAACCATTTGGATCGTATTTTGGCGAAATTTAAGAAGTAACCCTCACTCTATTCATATTGAGCCAGCAAATCAAAGCCTGGCTCATTCCTGAAAATTCATTCTCAGCATTGCACCCAAAGCGTGCTCTTACTCCCATTTGTTTTGTTCTGTTTATTTTTCATCTCGCTCGCCATAGCTTCAATATGCAACGTGGTTTATTTTGAACGACGTTTTTAATAAGTGTATAGAGAATAATGGGCTTTAACATCGTTTCCAGTGGAAGCTACCTGCCAACGAATCAATGGTCTGATCGAGAGATGGATCGCTTCCTAAAATTAGCGCCAGGGACCTGCCGAAATAAATTCGACGTTGAATATCGTCATGTAGCCAATACAAAAGAGACCGCTATTTACATGGCAATGCAGGCAATAGAGCAGTGTTTAGGAAACACACATACCTTAAGCTCCGTTGATCTTCTTATCTACGCTAGCGGCACACACCACCAGTCTCTACCCTACGACGCCTCAGCGGTTCTCGCCGCGTTAGACGCTCCAACATGGCTAGAAAGCTTTGATTTGAACAGCACCTGTTTATCCTTTCTCTCTGCGCTTGATCTTGCTCAGAGTCTATTCTTAGCAAAACGGTACCGTCGGATTCTTATTGTCACCAGCGAACTCGCCACTGGCATCACACTGAATCGAAATTTTACGCTCAAACCAGAAGTTGCAACCTTATTCGCGGACGGTGCCGCCGCATTTTTGCTCGAAGAACACGACGATGATGGATTGCTCACCAGTCACTTTGAAACGCATCATACCGGGTATTCATTTTGTCAAATTAAGGGCGGAGGTAGTCATATCAATCCGCATACCTCCGAGCATCAAGCCTATTTAAAAAGTTGCCAGTTTGAGATGGAGGGCAAAGCACTCTTTAAACATGTGCGTAAAGCCTTACCAGCGTTTCTAAAAAAAGGGTTTGACGCCTCTCCGGTAACACTCGGCGATATTGATTATTTTCTTCCTCATCAAGCCAGCGCGCATGGATTAAAAAAACTGCCTTCACTCACCGGGCTACCAACAGAGAAAACCGTTAATCACTTTTCGACTTTGGGAAACCAAGTCGCCGCCTCACTCCCAATTAACTTACACTGGCTGCGTAATCAGCCAGAAACCGCAGGAAAACATGTGTTATTAGCTGGCACCGCCGCAGGGTTGTCGCTAGGGATGGGAGTGCTAAAACTATGAAGATATTGGTCACTGGTGGCAGCGGGATGTTGGGTAGCGCAATTCTGAGAATGTTTCACCAGCAGCATGAACTGCATTTTATAGCACGAAATACAGTCATCGCTAAACAACTCGCCGAGCAATTCGATGTTATCCCACATATAGTCGATTTAAGAGACCACTCAGCAGTTCATGCGGTATGCCAAGGTATGGATGCAATCATCCATTGTGCCGCTCTCTCAAGCCCATGGGGAAAGTGGCAGGCGTTTTATCAAGCCAATGTAGATGCCACCAAAAACCTCGTCAATGCGGCTAATACCTATCAAATCTCGCGTTTTATCCATATTTCCTCCACCAGCGTCTACTTTGACCATCAAGACCGTTGGAATATTCGAGAAACCGACGCCATAGCTTCATACTGGTGTAATGATTACGCACACACAAAATACCTATCGGAAATTGAAGCCGTAAAAGGCCAAAGCAAAGCGATCATTTTAAGACCGCGTGGCATTTTTGGACCCAATGATCGCGCGATTATCCCAAGAGTGCTTAAGGCGATAAAAAACAACACTCTGCTTCTGCCATCGGGTAGAAATCCTGTGGTTGATCTGACTTATGTCGATAACGTTGCCCATGCAGCGATGCTCGCTTGCACTCAGGCAGACCGACTTCAGCATGGTGATGTGTTCAACATTTCCAACAACGAACCAATGCCAATTGAGACTGTTCTGCAAGCTTTATGTGAGGGGTTAAACCTAAAAGTAACGTTACAATCATTACCATATGGCGTTGTATCACCATTATTAAAGCTCAGTGAGCAAATACGAAGGCACTTACCACATCAGCCAGAACCAAGGCTCACCTCATACAGCGCAGGATTGTTTAACTATCATCAAACTCTGGATATCAGCAAGGCGAAACAAACACTGAATTACCAACCGCTTTTTTCAATTCAAGAAGGAATACAGCAGTATGCAAACTGGTCTAAAAATAAAAATCTTTGAGGCTGGACACTGCGTACACCCAGGCTTTGTTGTCAAACCAGGTTCTGGTATCAAGCCTAGAGCATTTCCGGCAGCCGTTGCGTTAATTCAGCACCCAACACAAGGCAACATCCTGTTTGACACGGGATATCACGAGCATTTTTTTAGCGCGACTCGCCCCTTCCCTGAACGTTTTTATGCTTGGACAACACCTTGTCGCTATAAAAAAGAACACGGAATTGTTGCGCAGTTAGCAAAAGAAAGTCTCAAACCTCATGATATTGAACACTTAGTACTTTCCCACTTCCATGCTGATCACATTGCTGCCGTGTCTGAGTTTTCCCACTCTCAATTGCATTGCCAACAAAAAGGGGTGGATGCAATTACTAAAAGTGGTCGAATTGGAGGCGTAAGAAAAGGATACCTAAAAGCTCTACTTCCTCCACAACTTGAATCTAACTTATTCATTCATAGTGACTTTTCTGTATCAATCAGCCAAATTCTTCCTCAGTGCCAAGGTGTTAATTTGCTCTGTAAAGACATGTTCGACGATGGATTTATTTATATGGTTAGCTTGCCAGGCCATGCAGCTGGCCAAGTGGGCTTGCTGGTTAAAAGAGACCAAGGTTGGCTGTTCTTACTCGCCGATGCATGCTGGTTAATCGAGAGCTTGAGTGAAAATATCGATCAACATTGGCTGGCGAACATGCTTTGCGATGATACAAAAGCCTATAAAAACACCCTCTCCGAGTTGAGAAGTTGCTACCAACAAACCCACCACTTTGTTCGCTTCGTGCCTTCACATTGTCAGGAAACTATCCAGCAGCTAATCAAAGAAGGATGGATGAAGTGAGAACGCTTATCTCAGAATTCTGGCGAACCCGCTACCGCCCCTTCGGCTCAAGGGAACAAGTCGAAACATGGCAGCAACAACACTTAACGCAACACTTGGATTGGGTATGCCGCCATTCACCGTATTACCGCTCACTTCAAGGTGCACCACTCAGTGATTTCCCTATCATGAATAAGCAAACCATGATGGAGAACCTTTCAGAGTTGAATACGAAGGGCTTAGATGCTGAACAGTTAATGCAGCAGGCACTCAAAGCAGAGCAGTCACGCAACTTTGCCGCTTCGAAAGTTGGCGATGTTACGGTTGGGCTTTCTTCGGGCACATCAGGCATGCGCGGGCTGTTTCTTGCTGACAAGCAGGAAACACAACTGTGGGCCGGCAATATATTGGCTCGCCTTTTGCCCAACCTATGGCAAAAGCACCGAATTGCACTAGCCTTGCGGGCCAACAGCCCACTGTATAAATCCGTCGCGAAAGGGCCTGTTACATTCTTTTATGCCGATTTAACCAAACCTTACCAAGAATGGATAAAAGAGCTAGATGAGTTCCAACCCACGCTTTTGGTTGGTAGTGCGCAAGCTCTTCAGCTCTGTGCCCAGTTCAGCGGTCAATTTGGTCAACCCGAAATTCAACCACAGCGGATCATTTCTGGTGCAGAAGTCCTAACTGAGAGTGACCGTCACTTTATTTCTCAACGGTTCGACAGCGAACTCCATGAAGTCTATCAATGTACTGAAGGTTTTCTTGCATGTACTGATCAGCATGGACAAATGCGCTGGAATCAGGATGTTATTTACATCGAAAAACATTGGCTGAATACCGAACGTACTCATTACAGCCCAATTATCACCGATTTTCGTCGTAAAACTCAGCCCATTATTCGTTATCAGCTCGACGATATTATTGAGAATAAACAGGATAATGGCGTATTTGAACCTCTTGGCACGATTGCCGGACGATGTGGTGATCACCTCACGCTAAACGCAAACCACGTCCCAGTTACGGTGTTACCAGATCTCATCTACCGCGCTATAACACTATCTGCCAAAGGTCGCGTGGATTACCGAATCACCCAAACAGGGTCACAAGCCATTCAAATTGAAGCGGATGTTCACCACCATCGGGTTATACACCAAGCCTTGATAAAGTTGTTTGACCAATTGCGGCTTGATCCTGTCAGATTTAGTTACCGCCCTGCGCCTATTTGGACGCCAATGAATAAACAACGACGTGTGGTGAACATATGCGGGTCTTAATCACCGGAGCCCGAGCACCAGTTGCACTAGAGTGGGCAACCATGTGTATGCATCATGGGCATGACGTAACTCTCACCGATTCGCTAAAAAAGCCTCTGGGATCGTTTTTTCGAGGTATCGAGTCTTATATACCCACCGCTTCACCTCGATTTGCGTTTCCCACCTATCAACAGCAGATCCTAAAAATCATTACTCAGATGCGTATTGATATAGTGATACCCACTTGTGAAGAAGTGTATTACTTGGCTCATGTTGCCAAACAATGCCCAGAAGTAGATTTTTTTCTGCCCAATGTGGGACTACTCAATGCCCTGCACAACAAGTTGACCGTCTTTGAACAGCTTCAGGGTTTGCCAGAAATCACACTTCCAAAAACTCGTTTGGTCGCTGATAAAAGTGAGATTGAAATTAATAAGAGGACCGTTCTAAAGCCCGTTTACTCTCGGTTTGGCGGGCAAGTCATAAGAGATGTGACGACTCAGTCTATTTCTGCCGCCACGATATCGCCCCTTTTTCCTTGGGTTCAGCAACAAAAAATCCAAGGGACTCCGGTGTGTAACTATGCCATTTTTGAACATGGTGAACTTAAAGCACACCAAGCTTATGTACCGAAATACTGTGTAAACAGCTCGGCCGCCAGTGCTTTTCAGCCGATCTCGTGCGAACGACTAGATAGATTTATCGCAACTTTTGGTAAACGTCATACTTATCATGGGCAAGTGTCGTTTGACTTCATCAAATCACAAGATGAACTCTACGTGATTGAATGTAACCCAAGAGCCACCAGTGGTTTGCACCTACTCTCGTCTAGATGCAGTCAACTGCTCCCTAATATGGCATTTACTGCCCCTTCCAAACAGCGACTGCATCATTTAGGGCCAATAACACTCATCGCTGAAGGAGGGTTATCCCTGTTCAAGGCTCGAACTTGGCAAGATTGGTGGTCTGGAGTGAATGTGATGCAACAGCATAACTTACCGGTCGGGAGCCAAATCCGGAGTATGTTTGAATTACTCCGGTTAGCTAGGCAGAACAAGACGAAGTGGAGCAACGCTTCTACCGTTGATATTGAGTGGAATGGAGAGGCATTGAACTAATGACGCTTTCCTCTCAAGAATGGCATAAAACCTTTATCACTCTTATGCAGTCGAATCCCATTGATGAATGCACAGCACGCTTTGGTTGCTACTATATCGATGATGTTGCCATTCCCTACTCCGTAACACCAAAAATACCAAACAACTGTTATGCCGTGTCCCCTATGACACTGCTTAGTGGCTACGCCGAAGAAGAGCTTCACAAAGTCAAAAATGTGGCTGTTCGATGGGTATGTAAGTTACTTCTTAATATGACTAAACCAATCTTATCATTGGCTGGATTGGATCAAGTCCAAACGCTCAACAATCAGTGCTTGTCCACCAATATGTATAGCGAACAATGGGCAGCCTTAAATCTCGATGAACTGCGTCGCGTCGCACTCGATAAATATCCCACCTTTCCCTTGGTACTTCGCTCCATTAACCAACGTCAACAATCACGCTTTATTCAGCGATTAGAGCAGCAGCAATGGCAAAGCTTGGTAACACGACAAGTGTATTTACTTGATGATTGGCAAGCGTTCAGCTTCAACCGAGATTTAACGAAAGACTTCAAACTGCTTAATGATAAAGATTGGCAGTTTAGACCACTTACCACTGATGAAGAGTTTCAGCGTGCCAAAGAGTTATATGACATACTTTACCTTGATAAATACAGCATCAATAACATCCAGTTTTCAACCCAATATTTAAAACAGGCGAGCCAGAACAAATTAGTAAAGTTAGTGGGACTGTTTTATCAAGAAGAGATGCTGGCTACGTTAGGCATTGTAGAAATTGATAATGATATGACTTGCCCAATTTTTGGCTACGATACCAATAAGCCACAACGCCTCGCATTGTATCGTCGAATATCGGCCTATACCATCCGCCACGCAATGATATTCCAGCGTCGCTTTAATATGAGCTCAGGTGCTCCGGCTTTTAAACGCAACAGAAAAGCCCAGCCAGAAATTGAATTTAGCTATGTGTATATTGCGCACTTACCCTGGTACAAACGCATAATTTGGAAAAGCTTGTGCTGGCTCACTCAGCACTTTTATCGCCCTTTGTTGATACGTTTTCAGCTATAATCCGACATCTATAATCAGGTAAGCCTGCGTACACAGTCTCAATCGATAAAAAAGCCTGCGACGTTCGCAGGCTTTTTATAATGGAGCTGTGTGAGGTAACCGTTTTCTACGGTGTGTAGTATGTTGCTGCGCCAGGGCCTACTGGTAAACCAAATACGAATACCCATAGGTAGAACAGCACACTCCAACCTACAATGAAGCAGATTGAGTAAGGTAGCATGGTCGCGATCAGCGTACCGATACCTAAGTTCTTCATGTAACGAGTCGCTACGGCAAGAATCAAACCAAAGTAGCTCATCATTGGAGTAATGATGTTTGTCGTCGAGTCACCAATTCGGTAAGCAGCCTGAATCGTTTCCGGTGCATAACCAACAAGCATCAACATAGGAACAAAAATCGGAGCCGTTACTGCCCACTGTGCCGATGCCGAACCAATCATTAGGTTGATAAATCCACACATCAGGATGAAGGCAAAGAACAACATTGGGCCAGTTAAGCCAATTTCTTGCAGGAAGCTAGCGCCAGCAACCGCGAATACCTGACCGAAGTTAGTCCATTTAAAGAAAGCAACGAACTGAGCCGCAAAGAAAACTAATACAATGTACATGCCCATAGAAGACATAGATTTCGCCATTGCATCAATTACATCGCGATCCGTCTTCATCGTGCCAACAACTTTACCAAACACAAAGCCTGGAATAGCAAAGAACACAAAGATGAATGCCACGATACTTTTCAGGAATGGTGAACCTGCAATTGTACCTGCATCAGAACGTAGAATGCCGTCTTCTGGAACAACCGTCCAAGCAAGCAGCGCTGAAACAACCAGTACAGCAACACCTGCTAGTTTTAGGCCTTTCTTCTCAATGTCTGTTAAGCCACCCATTTTGTCGTTCGACAAATCTTCTGAGGCTTCTTCTTCACTGTATTTGCCAAGCTTTGGCTCAACAATTTTTTCAGTAACAAACGCACCTGTGATTGCAATGAAGAATGTCGACACAAACATGAAGTACCAGTTAACTTCTGGACCAACAGTGTAAGTTGGGTCAATCATTTGCGCCGCCGTTTCAGTAATGCCTGACAACAGCGGGTCAACCGTACCAATAAGTAGGTTTGCTGAGTAACCACCAGATACACCAGCGAACGCCGCAGCAAGACCGGCAAGTGGATGACGACCTAAAGAATGGAACAGCATTGCAGCCAGTGGAATAAGTACCACATAGCCAAGCTCTGATGCCGTATTTGAAATGATACCCGCGAAAACGACCGTCACTGTTACCATGCGTTGTGATGCACCCATGACTAAGCCACGCATTGCTGCAGATAGCAAGCCTGAGTATTCAGCAATAGCAACACCCAACATCGCAACCAATACCGTACCCAAAGGTGCAAAGCCGACAAAGTTTTTCACTAGATTGGTAACGATTAGTTCAAGGCCATCAGCGTTAAGCAAGCTAACGACATGAATCATGCCATCCGCGGCACGACCTTTTGCACCCTCAGGACGAGGATCAACTACGGAAACTTCGAAGTATCCTGCAATACCCGACATCACCAGAATGGCTAAACAGAAAATGGCAAATAGTGTGATCGGGTGGGGTAATAAGTTCCCCAAATATTCGACAGTATCCAAAAAGCGCGTAAACAGCGGCTTCTTAGGCGAGTTTTGTTTAATTGAATCAGATGAACTCATCTGTTCCCTCCTTGTTTTTATTCCTATGCAAATGTGACAAAAATGTCAAAAAGCGTGCGAAGGGTACTTGAGTAGAAGGTCAAATAAAAGCCCTAAATGTTACAAACTGTGACGAACAGAGGCATTTATAACCAACATTGAATAAAAATGTAGATATTTCATCCATGTAAGATAATTAACTCAACATTATCAATTAAACAAAACCATAAGTTAGATATATGCAGGTTGATTACTTTTGCACAGCTTTGAATCTCGGGTTCGTTTTACAAATGACATAAAGACGCCCTCTCCGTTTTACAATCTGGCAATCCGGATGACGACTTTTTGCACTTTTTAATGATTTTACTACCTTCATGATTTATTCCTTTTCGCTCTTAAATTGACCAAAACGACGGTTGAAGTTCGCAATGCGACCTTCGGTTTGTACAACGCGCTGTTTACCGGTGTAATACGGGTGAGAAGCTGACGACACATCTAACGTAAAGTAAGGGTAAGTTTTGCCATCTTTCCATTCGATGGTTCTCTCCGTTTTCAACGTAGAACCAACGACAAAGTACTTATCTACACTGGTGTCGTGGAACACCACAGGACGATATTCAGGGTGGATTCCTGGTTTCATAATACTTTTCCTTTTAATTAAATTGTTATGTTATAACATTTTAATTAATAATCATTATCAACAAGAAAAGCAAGAGAAATTTGTGATACTTTTCATCTCAATGAATTCTTAAAGATGTCCACCATGTATTCCATCGAACCCATCGGCGTCATTGAGACACCGTACAAAGAAAAGTTTGCAGTTCCGCGCCAACCACGCTTAGTACCAGAGGCTAAAGCACGCGTAAAACTGTTAGGTGCAGCAAATAGCCCTGAAGCAGTGCGTGGGCTAGAACAGTTCTCTCACGTTTGGTTGTTGTTTCTATTTGATCAGAATCTGGAAGCTGGTTGGAAACCAACTGTACGTCCGCCACGATTAGGCGGCAATGAACGAATTGGTGTCTTTGCCTCGCGCTCGACTTTCCGTCCAAACGGAATCGGAATGTCAGCCGTTGAAGTGAAAGGAGTCACTAAGCAAGGCGATCAAATCTATCTTGATTTAGGCAGTGTAGATCTCGTGGATGGGACACCGATTGTGGATATTAAGCCTTATATTCCCTATTCGGATTCTATTTCGGAAGCACAAGGCGGATACGCAGACCAAGAACCAGAAAAGTCACAAGTCACCTTTTCTGCTCAAGCATTAGCAACGATAGAAAATCGACCCGATACTGACTATGTAAGATCAGTCATTGAACAAGTTCTGGCACAAGATCCTCGCCCTGCATATAAGAAAAACAAGCCGGACGACAAAGAATATGCGGTAAATTTGTTCGACTTGAACGTAAAGTTCACAGCAACAAGCAACTTAATAACGGTTACCGCTATTGAAAGCTTTTGACAAACGCAATTGGCTGATATTATAGACGGCTAACAAATTTCCCTTTAGGGAACTCCCATACTCCTGCTTATTCAAGCTTGAGTATCTAACTTAAATAAACGGATAAATTTAATGCGTACCAGTAATTATCTTCTTTCTACTCTGAAGGAGACTCCAAACGACGCAGAAGTAGTGAGCCACCAGCTCATGCTACGTGCAGGTATGATCCGTAAGCTGGCTTCAGGTTTATACACCTGGCTACCTACTGGTCTACGTGTACTGCGTAAAGTCGAAAACATCGTTCGTCAAGAAATCGACAATGCAGGCGCAGTCGAAACTTTGATGCCCGTTGTTCAGCCGTTTGAACTATGGGAAGAGACAGGCCGCAGCGAAAAGATGGGTCCTGAGCTACTTCGCTTTACTGACCGTCATGTTCGTCCGTTTGTACTTAGCCCAACCGCTGAAGAAGTGATCACTAGCCTTGTTCGCAATGAAGTGAGCTCTTACAAACAGCTTCCGCTAAACCTGTACCAAATCCAAACCAAATTCCGTGACGAACGTCGTCCACGCTTCGGTGTAATGCGTTCACGTGAATTCTCAATGATGGATGCGTACAGCTTTGACATTGATAAAGACGGCCTACAAAAGTCATACGACGCAATGCACGATGCTTACTGTAAAGCATTCGATCGCATGGGTCTGGATTACCGTCCTGTACTTGCAGATAGCGGTGCTATCGGTGGTAGCGGCTCTCAAGAGTTCCACGTACTGGCTGAAAGCGGCGAGGATATCATCGCATTTTCTAGCGAGTCAGATTACGCGGCAAACATTGAAAAAGCAGAAGCACTAGCTCCAGCCTCTGAGGCTGCGGCACCAACACAAGAAATGACGTTGGTTGATACGCCAAACGCGAAAACAATCGCTGAATTGGTTGAGCAGTTCGAACTACCAATTGAAAAAACAGTGAAAACACTGTTTGTGAAAGCATCTGACGAAGTTGATACGCCAATCATCGCGCTTATTATTCGTGGTGATCATGAACTGAACGAAGTGAAAGCAGAAAACCTTCCTCAGGTTGCAGCTCCATTGGAAATGGCATCTGAAGAAGAAATTCGTGAGCTTATCGGTGCAGGCCCTGGTTCACTAGGCCCTGTTGGCCTTAAACTGCCGTTCATTGTTGACCGCAGCGTTGCGGTAATGAGCGACTTCGGTGCGGGCGCGAACATCGATGGCAAACACTACTTCGGTATTAACTGGGGTCGTGATGTAGAGCTTGGTCAAGTTGAAGACCTACGTAACGTTGTGGAAGGTGACCCAAGCCCATGTGGCAAGGGCATTATCCAGCTTAAGCGTGGTATCGAAGTTGGCCATATCTTCCAACTAGGTAACGCTTACTCCGCAGCGATGAACTGTGGTGTACTGGGTCCTGATGGTAAGAACGTCATCCTAGAAATGGGTTGTTACGGTATCGGTATCACTCGCGTAGTAGCGGCTGCTATTGAACAAAACCACGACAAATACGGCATCATCTGGCCAGATGCAATCGCACCATTCCAGGTAGCGATCGTTCCAATGAACATGCACAAGTCAGAAGAAGTGAAAGAAGCCGCTGAGAAATTGTACGCTGAGCTAACAGCAATGGGCATCGAAGTGCTATTTGACGACCGTAAAGAACGCCCAGGCGTAATGTTCTCTGACATGGAGCTTATTGGTGTACCGCATACCATTATTATCGGTGACCGCTCAATGAAAGAAGGCAACTTCGAATACAAGAACCGTGCTACTGGTGAGAAAACAGCAGTCGCAATGACTGACATTGTTGAGCACGTAAAAGCTCAACTAAAGTAAGCACTAGACGAGTTCGCATTTGAGGTAGTTTCAAATAGTTAAAAAGGGTTGGCTTCGGTCAGCCCTTTTTATTACAGCTCAACGCCCCCCTCCACCTTTTTCGAACTATTCACTTTGTTAATCTTTGGTTCAGCTTCTTGCTATTAAACTGATTTCATCATCTAAAGGAGGTCAGTTATGGATTTAAAAAGTCTTCTAAACCAAGCACTCAAATCAGACTTACTTAAGCAAGGTGCAGATGCATTGGGCAAACAAACCAACAACATCAAATCCTCATCAAATTCAAGTAGCCTAAAAACGCTAGGAGCAGGTGCTGTAGGCGGAGGCCTCATCGGTATGCTGATGGGCTCAAAGAAAAGTAAAAAAATGACTAAAAAAATAGGGTCAAGCGCATTAAAAGTCGGTGGCGCAGCTGCGCTTGGAGCCTTGGCCTACAAAGTGTATAACGACTGGCAAGCCAAGCAATCCGGTCAAGGTGTTCAAGAAACCTTTGACCCCGATGACAGTAAACACAGTGTCTTAATTTTAAAAGCAATGATTGGAGCTGCAAAAGCTGATGGTCACGTTGATGAAGAGGAAATGGCGCGCATTGAACAAGCTCTCGCGGATATGGGCGCAGATGAGCACGTTCGTCACCTCGTTCAGCAAGAGTTAAACAAACCGCTTGATCCTGCTGAAATTGCTAATCAGGCGACCTCTCCTCAACAAGCGTCAGAAATTTACCTGGCGTCTTTGATCGTCGCTGATGAACAAAACTTTATGGAAAAAGCGTATCTGCAAGAACTAGCAAAACAACTTCAACTTTCACCAGAAGTCACTCAGCAGTTAGAAGCACAAATGCAGTGATTAAATCTCGCTCAAGCAAACCTTCAACTTGAGCCAAAACAACTCTGTACTTTGAGTTTCAAATCCGCTGTGTGTATATTGAGATAAGTTATCATTTAGTGGAAAGAAAACATGCAAGTATACGGCTGTTGTGAACTGGTTCGTGAGCTTTATGCTCAGATTGGTAGTGGCGATCAAGCTTATATTCCCCAAGCAATTTCATGTGCAGTTAAAGCACTGAACGATGTTGCAGCGGATGAGTCCCTGCCTAAAGAAGTGCGTGAAAAAGCGGCATTTGCTGCGGCAAACCTACTGATTTCAGATTTTGAGGATAAGTAATGAATCTAGCGAACTTTGAATCCATGGACCCTGTCATGCTGATGAGCATTGTGAATATGAAGCTACGCGATGACTTCGGAGGTGATCTGGACAAACTGGTGGCTTTCTTCGATATCGAGCGCACAGCACTGGAGACAAAACTGGCTTCTGCTGGTTTTGACTTTCTTCCAGAAGCAGGACAATTCCGTTAATCCACACCATGCTTGGCGGATAACCGAAACGAGAATAACCAATATGAAAAAGGGCTTGATGAGTTACCATCAAGCCCTTTTCTTTTATTCGATAGACGTCTCGGTTAGCCAAATGAAGCCCAGATGACTGTCGCCACAAGAATTGGACATACAAACTTCACATACGCAGGCCATAACTTACCAAACCAACCTTGCGTAAACTCCGGGCAACCTTGCTCAAGCTCTTTGATTTTTGAGTTGCGATTCCATACCCAACCACCAAATAAGCAGAATAAGAGCGCAGCGGTTGGTTGTAGATACTGAGTAGCAACCGTCGCGACCATACCAAATAGAGCACCAAAATTATAAACAATCACCACACTGAACAAAGCAATGAGACCACCTAAAACCCAGCTCGTTGCGCTGCGCTTAGTATTGAAGCGCTCACTCACTAAAGCCACTGGACACTCTAACATTGAAATGGAAGACGTTAGCGCCGCAATCGTCAACAATAAGAAGAACACAATAGAGAATAATTGACCAAGCAAACCTAAACTATCAAACATTAGTGGCAATACCGTAAACACTAACGTATCTGAGCTTAAGAGAGAGCCATCTTCTGCATAGATTTGAACGCCCTTTTGCATTGCTACAAACATCGCTGGCATCACCACTAACCCTGCAATGAAAGCAACGGCAGTATCTACCATGGTCACGTTCATCGCCATCTTTGGTAGGTTCTCTTTCTTACTCAAGTAAGAGCCATAAATCAGCATTGAACAGCCACCGATCGTAAGCGAGAAGAAGCCCTGTCCCATTGCAGCAAGAATCAACTTGCGGTCCCATACCTTTTCAAAATCCGGCACTAGGTAATGTTTCAGACCTTCCATCGCACCGTTTTGCGTCATGATGTAAGCAAATAGCAGAGCAAACAAAACAAACAATGCTGGCATCAAACGTGTGGACCACTTCTCAATACCTTGTTTTACGCCACCTTGTACGATGAGAATCGTCAGTACATAAAAAGTAATGGTTCCGAACAAGTTACGTTCAACACTAAAGCCCTTTAGCCATTGAGTTGCAGCTTCTAACCCCATTAGATCTGTGATTGCACCCAGTAAAAAGCAGATCAACCAACCACCAACAATTGAATAAAACGCTAAGACAGCGCTTGGTACGCTTAAACCAATCCAACCCACAATGCCGCCGAGCTTTTTACCGGCAGGGTTATCTGTGATTGCACGCATACTGTCTACAGGGTTGGCTTGACCATGGCGACCAATCGCCATTTCAACCACCAGCATCGGAAATGCGACGATAAGAATCATCACCAAATAAACTAACAGGAAAGCACCGCCACCATTACTGGCTGCTTGAGTTGGGAAGCCCCAAATATTGCCAAGGCCAACTGCGGCACCTGCGGCAGCTAAGATGAACCCGAGACGAGAGCCAAAATGCTCGCGAGGCTGAGAAGAGGTTTGCTGTGTCATACTACTCACACAAAAATATCATTGAACTAGCTAACTAGTACACTATAGCAATATTCACTATTCAACAAGAGCACCTCGGTTAAATCCTCGACAGTTGAAACAATTTGTAGTCATTCAGCTTGTAAATTTTAACGTACATCTCATATTCATCGCTCAAAAGCCTCGCGACTGTTGTTCGTTTTACGTGGCTGAATTTTACCAATCCTTCTGCCGTGAAGTGAGCCGAAAAATAATGAGCTCTGGTGTAAGGGACGAACTGTTCCTCGTGATACTGTGTCGAAAAGCAGAATATTGTGCTTCGCTTTTTCCCCCTAATGTCTATTTATCAGCTAGTTATTACTCTGTTCTCATTTATACCCATGATTCAAGGAGAGGAAAATGAAGGTCACCCTACTTCACGGAGCGATGGTTGTAGCACTCAGCGCCAGCTACCAAGCTCAAGCCTATAACTGTCAAAGTTTACCCGACTGGGACAGCACTGCGACTTATACATCGGGCGCTTTAGTAAAAACGCAAGGAGCCGCTTATGAGGCTGCATATTGGACGCAAGGCAATGATCCCGTGACCAACTCAGGATCTTGGGAAGCATGGAAAGCGTTAGGGCAATGTGATGGTGGAAGCAACAATTTATCACCAACGGTGTCGTTCTCCTCTCCAATAAACAACGCACAAATTCCCGAAGGCAGTGCGATCACTTTGTTAGCCAACGCAACTGACGAAGATGGCCAAATCACACAAATTGAGTTTGTTGCAGGCAACCAAACCGTTGCTGTGGTAACTCAAGCACCATTCGAAGCTTCTTGGACCGCTATTGAAGGGATCTCGCAATTGACCGCAATTGCGACAGATAATGAGGGAGCTGTTAGCACCACGACGATTTCTATCCAAGTTCAACCACAAGTCGAATTACCGCCACCAAGCATTTCATTGACAAGCCCAGTAGGCACAGAAGTGCTTAATGTAGGCGATAACCTAACCGTAGCCGCTCAAGCTGACGATATTGATGGTGTGGTCACACAAGTTGAGTTCTTCGTAAACAATCAATCTGTCGCCATTGATACTAGCGCACCTTACGAATATCAATGGACCGCTAGTCCAGGTACATACTCGTTCAAAGCACAAGCGACTGATGATACAAACCTCGCAACGATGAGCCAAGAAGTAGCGCTGGTTATTAGTAATTCAGAAACCGGAACGGGCGGATGTGCAGATGCAGTACCTTATGTGGCAGGCACAAGTTATCAAGCTGGCGACCTGATTTCTCACTTCAACCAAAAATATCGTTGTGATGTTGCTGGTTGGTGCTCCTCGGATGCGACATGGGCTTACGAGCCTGGTGAAGGGCTATACTGGCAAGATGCTTGGAGTGGCCTAGGTGCTTGTTCGACACCACCGCAAGTTACCATTACGGCACCAACGGATGGACAAGTCGTGCTCGCTGGCAGCAATAACGAAATCACGGCAAACGCAAGCGATGCTGATGGCACAGTCACGCAAGTTGAGTTTTTTGCGAACAACACCAGCTTAGGGGTCACCACTCAAGCGCCATATTCCGTTACTTGGAACGCCACACTTATTGGCGCTAACCAGCTTAAAGCCGTCGCAACCGATAATGATAACAACACGTCAGAGTCCCTGGTTGGTGTGGAAGTCAGCGATAAAGATTTGGTCGTCTCTCTGACTTCACCAAGCAGCGGTCAAACCGTCGGATTAGGCAAAAGTCTCGCATTAAGCGCCGATGCAACGTCTTTAACTTCAGGCATTAAACACGTTGATTTCATGATCAACGGCTCTATTGTTGCAACCGATACCACAGCACCTTACACAGCCAACTGGACACCAACTGCACTTGGTAACTTTACAGTTAGCGCCCAAGCTGTGGATTTGTCAGGAAGCAATGCACTGTCTGACGCCGCAGCAATAACGGTGGTTGAGCAAGTAGAGAAACGCCATAAACTCATCGGTTACTGGCACAATTTTGTAAATGGTGCGGGCTGTCCAATTCGTCTAGCAGATATGGCAGATGCTTGGGATGTGATTGATATTGCCTTTGCTGAAAATGATCGCAACAGTGATGGCACTGTGCACTTTAATCTATATTCAGGCGATATTTACAGCGATTGTCCAGCACTCGATCCAACACAATTCAAGCAGGACATGGCAGCGCTTCAAGCTAAAGGTAAGAAGTTTGTTCTCTCTCTTGGCGGCGCAGAAGGCACGATTACGCTGAATACCGACCAAGATGAAGCCAACTTTGTCTCTAGCCTAACAGGTCTTATCGCTGAGTGGGGCTTTGATGGTCTAGATGTGGATTTAGAGAGTGGTTCTAACTTAGTTCATGGCTCGCAAATTCAAGCTCGCCTTGGTCGTGCTTTGCTTCAAATAGAGCAAAACATGGGTGGAGATATGTACCTAACCATGGCGCCTGAGCACCCTTATGTTCAAGGCGGCTATGTGGCTTACAGCGGTATTTGGGGAGCTTACATTCCTGTGATAAACGAGACACGCAGCACGCTCGACTTGCTTCACGTCCAGTTATATAACAACGGCGGTTTGCCAAACCCATACCTGCCAGGCAGTGCACCAGAAGGCTCTGTGGATATGATGGTAGCGCAATCTAAAATGCTTATCGAAGGTTTTGAGTTGGCCGACGGCACTCAATTTGCACCATTGCGCGATGATCAAGTCGCAATCGGTTTACCTTCAGGTCCTAGCTCGGCAAATTCAGGGCAGGCTCCAACACAGAATATTATCAACGCACTAGATTGTTTAACCAAAGGCACTTCATGTGGCACCGTAAAACCAGCGTACCATTACCCGAATTATGCAGGAGTAATGACATGGTCTATCAACTGGGATCAGCATGATGGCTTTAACTTCTCAAAACCTGTCGGCGATAAACTCACCGAGATGAATGCGCAATAAGCTATCAAAGAATAAGCGAGTAAAACGCAAAGAGAGCACAATAGTGCTCTCTTTCTTTATCTCATCGAGTTTTTGCTTTTTAATGAGTAATTAAATCGTAAATACTCGGTAATCTTTTAGCTCAGGGATTTTCTTCAACAGATCGTTTTCTTGCCCTGCCATGTCATCCAGCGAATCGCACAAGTCTTCTGCTTGTTGTTCTACCTCTTTTGAATGCTCGGCTAAACGCTCTTCTACTTTCGCGCTGAGTTCAGCCATACTCTCTGATAATGCAGTGAGGTTTATCCCTCCCTCTTCCTTCATTTTTTTCGATAAAGCATCCAACGAACTCGCTAAAAACTCTTTATTGAAGATCTCTTGTGCTTTTGCAAAGTCTTCAGTCCACCCTTGTGTCATGGACTCAAAACTTTCCGCTGGTAGAATGAAATCGCCATCTTTGTAGTAACGTGATTCAACATCAGCGAAAAAGTCCTGTACTGCGACTTTGACGTTATCAAACGCGCCAGGTGCGTCTAGGCTTTCCGCGACATCATCGATGATGTCATTTGCAAGCGCTAAACCATCACTCGCCAACTGCTTTGCTTGTGGAATATACGCGTTCATTTTTTCGCGATAGTCTTCAATTGCCGCTTTTTGGTCGGCATTGAGTTCAATTAGCTCACCTTTGATGAAGAGGTTGTTATCCTCATCCACGACAGCTTTATCACCTGTCGTTTGGCGAATTTCCAAGCTTTGCCCATCCATACGGACTTCATTATTGATGTCCACACGACACTGCGCTGCATAACCAGTAGCACTGACCATCAGCAATGAGAGTGTAAAAAGCTTTTTCATGTCATTCTCTTTTATTTAACATTACTCGTGTTAAACATAACACTGAGTGATACATGAGATGTCAGCAAATCGTCACGACTTCGTAACAAGTTGTTTTATCTCCTATTTTCACGTCAACCTCATCACCCTCTTCTTTCCCGAACAACGCTCGACCCAGAGGAGATTTGGCTGTTAAGACAAAGACTTCCAGAGTCTGATATTGAACAGTCAAACCACCAGAGCAAGGGCCTACAAAGAAGTGCTTTTCGATCAAATTCTCATCTGCGAGAACAACGTAAGCACCAACACCAACAGGCGCATTCTTAAAGTTACGAGTCACTAAAGAACGATATTGACGCAACTCCTCTTCACTATCTTGAATTCGCATGGCTTGTCCATGAGCAAGATACGCGGCTTCAAGTGCCAATGTATCGTACTTGTGCTCGGGAACAGTTTCTTCATCTGTGGCGGCATCGATAGCTCGCTGAGCCGATGAATGGGCAACTTGAAGTTTTTCTTCCAGATGTTGGATGATAATTTGGACTAAGTCAGCTTTGTTCATACTTTTAGGACGCGCGTTTAGTATTCGGGGTGTGTTAATGTAGCCAAGTTTACCATCAAAGAAAGGTTTCCCTATTATGCAAAGTGACTCGCTGCATCAAACACTTCAATCTGTATTTGGTTTTGACTCATTACGCCAAGGTCAGCAACCCGTTATTGAAGCCGTTATGAATGGTTACTCTGCTGCGGCAATCTTTCCTACAGGCTCGGGGAAGTCACTCTGTTATCAACTACCTGCAACCATATTACCCAACCTTACGTTGGTGATCTCTCCGTTGTTGGCGTTAATGAAGGATCAACTGAGCTTTTTACAAAGTAAAGGAATCGCGGCCGCTTCTATCGATAGCAGTCAAAGTAGAGAAGAAGCACAACAGGTCATGGCTGGCGTGAAGAATGGACAAATCAAAATCTTGATGATTTCTGTTGAGCGACTAAAAAATGAGCGTTTTCGTGAATTCATTCGCCAAGTACCGATTTCTTTGATGGTCATTGATGAAGCGCACTGTATTTCCGAATGGGGGCATAACTTTCGTCCAGATTATCTCAAACTACCGCAATATCAACGTGAACTGAACATCCCACAGTCTTTACTTCTCACCGCAACGGCAACGCCTGCAGTTATTGAAGACATGCAAAAAAAGTTCGATATTTCCAGTGAACATATTACCGTTACAGGCTTCTACCGCTCTAATCTGGATATCTCGGTGATCCCGTGTGAGGAAACAAAGAAACAAGAACAGCTCAGTGAGATCATCGCCTCTTCACCTAAGCTTCCGACCATCGTATACGTGACGCAGCAGCAAACAGCAGAACGAGTAGCAAAGTCATTAATCCATATTGGCATTAACGCTCACGCATACCACGCTGGCATGAAAAGCGACGTTCGTGAACAAATCCAACAGCAGTTCATGGATGGCCAAATTGACTGTATTGTTGCAACGATTGCATTTGGTATGGGGGTCGATAAATCTGATATTCGACGCGTCATTCACTTCGACTTACCCAAATCAATCGAGAACTACGCACAAGAGATTGGACGTGCAGGCAGGGACGGGCAACGCTCGGAGTGCATTCTGCTAGGCAATACGTCCGGCCTAACGGTGTTGGAGAATTTTGTCTATGGTGACACACCAGAATTTACGTCAATTAACTATGTAGTCGAGCAAGCGAAAGAACATGCTCCACAATGGGAGGTAGTGCCACTGCGTTTGTCGCGTGAAAGTAATATCCGCCAATTGCCACTCAAAACCTTGTTGGTTTATTTGGAGCTACATAACGTCATTGAAGCAAAGTACAGTTACTTTGCGGAATATCGGTTTAAGTTTTTGCACGATCAGCAATTTATTGTGAATCAATTTCAAGGCGAGCGACGTCAATTTGTGGAGGCTATTTTTTCCTGCTCACAAAAAGCCAAAGTGTGGTGCCAAGTTGATCTAGAAGCGCTATGGATGAACTATCAATCGGAACGCAGCCGAGTTGTCGCAGCGCTCGACTATTTTCACCAGAACGGCTGGATAGAACTAGAGAGCAAACAACTGACGGACGTGTACTCAGTTATGCCAACCAAACAGAGCTCGGATGTTTTAATCCAACAACTGTCTGAACTGTTCCAATCCAAAGAAAGCAAAGATATCGAAAGAATCCACACCATGCTGCACTTGTTCCAGTCCGAGCACTGTTTGAGCTCACAATTGGCGAACTACTTTGCGGATCACGATGCACCAAAGCAATGTGGTCACTGCTCCGTGTGTCGTGGTCACGTCGCCACATTCACAGCACCAGAACCTGAAGATATTGAACAATCTCAAGTATCGATATGGGCGCGGGAGTTTATTCAGCTTTCCCCATCGGCCATCAGTAATGATGCCGTTGCTCGCTTCTTGTGCGGAATCAGCACTCCTTTGATTAGCCAGCTAAAAGCCTCAAAGCTAGCAGGTTATGGTGCAATGGCAAATGTAAGTTTTGAGCAGGTATTAACGCAGGTAGAAACGGTAAGGGCCTAAAAAAAGCTCAATTGACGCGCTTGGTCTTCGGGCTTGAGCATCACGTTCAAGCCTAAAAGGCGAATTTCCCGTCCATTTTGGCGTTTAAGAATATCTCTTAGCAAGATCTTGAAGTCCTCAAGCTCTAATTGCGGATGGATGTGCTCAATTGTTGTCAGTTGAAAGTCGGCAAATTTGACTTTAATACCTTGTTTAATAATCGACTTATCTGGGCTTGCACGCTCTAAACGTTTCTCGAGTTCGGGATAAAGTTTCTCCTCAATCACTTGCCAACATTCATCATAGGTTGCGATGTTCTGGCTGAATGTCCTTTCCACACCGACGGACTTTCTCTCGCGCTCAACAACGACTTCTCGATTATCAATTCCATGGCTTCGCTGCCATAAGGAGGCACCCTGACGACCAAACTGCCTCAACAACTCTCGATAGTCACTGTTTTTAATGTCCTCACATCGATAAAAACCGGCTTGGTGGAGCTTCTCAAGACTCACCTTCCCCACACCAGGAATGTTCTCTAGCGGAAGACTATCGATAACCTCTTGGACTTTCTCTGGCGGAATCACAAACTGACCGTTGGGCTTGTTCATGTCTGACGCGACCTTGGCAAGAAACTTTATCGGAGCAATGCCCGCCGATGCCGTCAACCCAAGTTCACTCCAGATATCGCGGCGAATTGACTCTGCGATCAACGTAGCGGAGCCACGGCAAGCTGTCGAGTCCGTGACATCGAGGTATGCTTCATCCAATGAGAGAGGTTCAATGATAGGCGTATAACGCTCAAAAATAGCACGAATCTGCTGAGAGACTTGCTTATATACATGCATTCTACCGGGCACAACCAACAAATGAGGACAGAGTTGCAGCGCGCGCGCCGTTGACATTGCACTGCGAACACCATATTTACGCGCATCATAATTACAGGTGCTAATCACTCCACGCTGCTTTTCATGTCCGCCAACAGCGAGTGCAATGCCACGGTAACTGGGGTTATCTCTCATCTCTACGGCAGCATAAAAACAATCCATATCGACATGAATAATTTTTCTAATTCGATCTGACATAGCCATCAAAGCACTGTTCAAAAAAACAGTATAAATCAAATCTACCTGAAGAGAAATGGGCGTGTTTAAGCGAACGTCAATCTCGAAGCATTACGTCCAATTGATCGACTAATTCGGCCCAATCTGCATCTTCTTCGATGGCTTGTTTTAGAAAGTTCGCCTGTGACATCGTCCAAAAGCTAGCTTCATGTAAAGGCGCAGAATCTCTTTTGTGTCGATGTTGATTAATAAAATCTTTCATTTCTTGAGGAGAGCTACCGAGGCCCAGTTGTTGAAATAGCTCAGCCATACCATGTTGATGCATTTCCATACTACTTTCTCCCTACGTTAGCTAAACATAATTATATAACTAAGACAGGAATAATGATGTGATGTTAACGGATGCGTGTCAAACATTTGAGTAGTTGTTCTACTTTTGGTTGACATGTGTTTTTTGATGGCGATAAGTTTAATTTTAGTTATCATTGATTTTAAACAATTAATTTTGGGGACTGCGCTTGAGTAATAAGATTCTGGTTGTTGAAGATAGTCGTGCATTTAAAAACTTTCTTTGCCAAACAATAAGCCAAGCTGGTTATGAGGTCATCGCAGCGGAAAGCTACGCGGAGGCAAAGAACTTGTTATCTTCAGCACAGGACCTCTTCTGTGCGGTTTTAGACTATTGTTTACCGGATGCTCAAGATGGCGAGATTATTGACCTCGTTTTGGAACATGGTCATCGTGTCATTGTTTTAACGGCTCGATTTCAAGAAGACACTCGCGAAAAGATGCTTGCAAAAGGTGTCCTCGACTATATTTTGAAAGACAGCATGGCGTCCGTTTCCTATCTATTACCACTCCTCAAGCGACTAACCAACAATCAACAACACAAATGTTTAGTCGTTGATGATTCACACACCGTAAGAAGACACATTGCCCAACTTTTGGAGCATCAATATATTCAGACGTTGGAAGCTGACAATGGGCAAAAAGCCCTAGAGCTTGTCGAGCAAAATCCAGATATCACTCTCGTTTTAACCGACCATGATATGCCCGTTAAAGATGGCATTACTATGGTGCGTGAATTACGTCGGAAGTGGGATAAAAATCAATTAGCCATTCTCGGCTTGTCGGGTAGTAACTCTAAGACCATGACGGCTAGGTTTCTAAAAGCAGGGGCCAATGACTTTTTATACAAGCCATTTAATCAAGAAGAATTTTTTTGCCGTATTCACCAACTGTTAGATATCAAAGACGCAACATCTGAACTGTTTAAAATGGCAAATCAAGATGCGCTAACGGGCTTATGGAACCGCCGCTTTCTGTTTGAGCAACCCCATGTAGAAAACGCTCAAAGAAACATCGCGATGCTTGATATCGATTTCTTTAAGCAAGTAAATGATACACACGGACATGAGGGCGGCGATGCAGTGTTAGTCATGATAGCGAATATTCTAAAAATCTATTTTCCAAATGATATTGTCGCTAGGCTTGGTGGCGAGGAGTTTTGTATTCAAGCCAGTGGCGACTATGACGGCTTTCTAACACGCTTAGAACAAATGCGACAGCGCATAGAAAAAACGCCAATAACTTATTTGGACAAAAACATTCTTGTGACCGCGAGTATTGGTGTAAGCAACATCGTGGGGGAGCTAGAACAACAAATAAAAGCGGCGGATGAGCGACTTTACATGGCCAAAGAGAACGGACGTAACCAAATCATTGCTTCGTCCTAATGATTATCGATGTAGTCTTGCTCTATAACATGAGAGAAAGAAACAACAAAACACGGTATTGGGCTCTTTCTCGGACATCTGAGCTTTGGTTAGCTGCCTAAAAATAAAGCTCAGCAGAACGCTGAGCTTTATCACTTTCTTAGTACGATTAACCAATACTAAGCAATTCTATCTTTTTCCCACGCCGCCAATTTCTCAGCACGCGCAGCCTCGCGCGCTTCACGTTTTTTACGCGCATCGCAGGGTTCTGGACAATTACACACTTTTTCGATGCCAACTGCCCCTAAGCCACCACAGCTACCTTTCACGACTTTCTTTTGGAAAATGTATCCGACAGCCATTGCAGTGATTACCGCGACAAACACAGCAAAGGTAATTAGAAATGTATTCATAAAAACATGCTCACTTCTGTTGTTATTTCTTCATGAATGGCTTGTATGCTTCCGAAGCCAACTCTTTAAAACCATCTTCCGTTTTCACAATCATGAAAACAGGAATATTATTTTCGTTCGCAATTGCCATGCCTTTGTCTTCACCTAGCACCATAAGACCAGTTGCAAGACCATCAGCAGTCATCGACGATTTATCTAATACCGTTACAGACACCACTTTATGATGAATTGGTTTGCCTGTTCGTGGATTAATAATATGAGAGTATCTCACACCATTACTCTCAAAGTAATTACGATAGTCACCACTTGTTGCAATTGCCATGTCGCCTGGTTCAATAATTTCTTGAATTGAACGTTCATCAACGGTCGGTTTTTCAATTGCGATACGCCAAGGCACACCTTCACGATTGACACCTTTGAGACGCATTTCACCGCCAACTTCGACCATAAAGTTCTGTACCCCTTCAGATTGAAGGTAGTCAGCAACCACGTCAACCCCCCAACCTTTCGCAATCGTCGATAGGTCGACGTACAAGTTAGGAAGATCTTTGGACAGTGTATTACCATCAACAGATAGGTGGTGAATACCGGTATTTGCTTTGCGAGCAGCGAGTTCTTCATCGGTTGGAACTACATCTGGACGAGCTTCTGGACCAAACCCCCACAGGTTAACTAGAGGGCCTACCGTCACATCTAATGCACCTAAAGTAAGACCGTTAAGGCGAATTGCTTCTTTCACTACCGTTGCTGTTTGTGTCGAAACTGTAAATGGCTCGCTCGTTTGATGCTGGTTAAAACGACTTAACTCTGAGTCGTCACGATAGGTCGACATTTGGTCATTAACCTCTTCCAATAAGCGATCAATTTCTGTCTGCATCGCTTTTGGCGTTGGAATACCATCTTGCTCGATATACTTGATGTTGTAAGAAGTCCCCATGGTAGGGCCACTTAAATGAATTTGATCGGCAGGCTGCTCACAGCCAGCCAAAATCAATAGAGAAGCGAATGCAACAAGCCACTTTTTCACTTGTTAACTCCCAATGTTGTTGAATTGATATGGGAAATAGGACCAATCCTTTCAATCCGATTACCTATATCAACTGTTGAATATCAGTTTTATGTCTATAAAAAATAATGGCTAGCTCTTGGAGAGCTAGCCATAGATTCAATCACTTGGAGGAATTAACCACCGAAGTCATCTAGTAGGATGTTTTCATCCTCTACACCTAGATCTTTCAGCATGCCGATTACAGCAGCGTTCATCATAGGTGGACCACACATGTAGTATTCACAGTCTTCTGGCGCTTCGTGATCACGTAGGTAGTTCTCGTAAAGAACGTTGTGAATAAAGCCAGTGTAACCATCCCAGTTATCTTCTGGAAGTGGATCAGACAGTGCACAGTGCCATACGAAGTTGTCATTCTCAGCTTGTAGCATATCGAAGTCTTCTACGTAGAACATTTCACGCTTAGAACGTGCGCCGTACCAGAAAGACATCTTACGCTTAGAGTGCAGACGCTTAAGTTGGTCGAAGATGTGTGAGCGCATTGGAGCCATACCAGCACCACCACCAACGAATACCATTTCTGCATCTGTATCTTTCGCAAAGAACTCACCAAATGGACCAGAAATAGTACACTTGTCGCCTTCTTTTAGAGACCAGATGTACGAAGACATGATGCCTGGTGGTACGTCTGGGTTGTTCGGCGGCGGAGTTGCGATACGAACGTTAAGCATGATGATACCGTGCTCTTCTGGGTAGTTAGCCATAGAGTATGCACGAATGGTCTCTTCATTAACTTTAGACTCGTAACGGAAAAGGTTGAACTTCTCCCAGTCTTCACGGTATTCCTCAGGAATATCGTAGTCTGCGTATTTCACGTGGTGAGCAGGAGCTTCAATCTGGATGTAACCACCAGCACGGAAAGGTACTGATTCGCCATCTGGAATTTGTAGCTTAAGCTCTTTGATGAATGTCGCTTTGTTATCGTTAGAGATAACAGTACATTCCCACTTCTTAACGCCGAAGATTTCTTCAGGAAGCTCGATATCCATGTCAGTTTTCATTGCAACCTGACACGCTAGACGCTCACCTTCACGCGCTTCACCTTTAGTAATATGGTCAAGCTCGGTTGGTAGGATGTCGCCACCACCTGATTTAACTTTTACGCGACACTGACCACATGAGCCACCGCCACCACAAGCAGAAGATACGAATACGCCAGCACCTGCTAGAGCACTCAGTAGCTTACCACCTGGTTGTGTAACGATCGCCAGAGAAGGGTCATCGTTCACAGAAATTGTAATGTCACCTGTTGGTACAAGCTTAGACTTAGCGAAAAGAATCACTAGTACTAGTGCTAGTACGATCAGAGTAAACATCACTACACCAAGAATAATGTCCATTGACTATTCCTTAATTGTTGCGGTTTACCCGACTTACAGTTGAACACCAGAGAAAGACATAAAGCCTAACGCCATAAGACCTACAGTGATAAATGTGATACCAAGACCACGTAGACCTGGAGGTACGTCAGAGTACTTCATCTTCTCACGGATACCTGCAAGAGCAACGATTGCTAGCATCCAGCCCACACCAGAGCCGAAACCGTAAACGATCGATTCAGCAAAGTTGTAGTCACGTTGTACCATGAAAGATACACCACCGAAGATTGCACAGTTTACTGTGATCAGCGGTAGGAAGATGCCTAGCGCGTTGTACAAAGGTGGGAAGAAACGGTCTAGGACCATCTCTAGAATCTGTACAAGTGCTGCAATTACACCGATAAAGGTGATGAAGTTTAGGAAGCTAAGGTCCACGCCCTCAACTAACGCGTTCTCTCTCAGAACTAGGTTGTATACCAGGTTGTTCACAGGAACAGCGATAGTCAGAACTACCACAACTGCAACACCTAGGCCGAAAGAGGTCTTAACCTTCTTAGATACGGCAAGGAAAGTACACATACCTAGGAAGAAAGACAGAGCCATGTTTTCGATGAAAATCGATTTAACTAACAGACTAATGTAATGTTCCATGACGTCCTTACTCCTTCGCTTCTACTTGTTCTGGTTTCAGAATACGGATTACCCAGATAAGGAAGCCGATTAGGAAGAATGCTGATGGTGCTAGTAGCATTAGGCCGTTAGGCTGGTACCAACCACCGTTGCTCACTAGAGGTAGAACTTCTAGACCAAATAGTTTGCCTGAGCCAAATAGCTCACGGAAGAAACCTACAGTGATAAGAACGAAGCCGTAACCTAGACCGTTACCAATACCGTCAATAAGAGATGGTACTGGCGCAGACTTCATTGCGAATGCTTCAGCACGACCCATTACGATACAGTTAGTGATAATCAGACCAACGAATACAGATAGCTGTTTAGAGATATCGTATAGGTAAGCTTTTAGCACTTGGTCTACCACGATTACTAACGATGCGATGATTGCCATCTGAACGATGATACGCACACTGTTAGGAATGTGGTTACGGATCAATGAAACAGAGAAGTTAGACAACGCAGTTACAAATGTTACCGCTAGTGTCATTACAAAAGCTGTTTCTAGTTTAGTTGTTACTGCAAGAGCAGAACATACACCAAGAACTTGTAGCGCGATTGGGTTGTTATCCAACACTGGCGCTAGGATGCTCTTTTTAACGTTTTGTGCACTAGACATTAGTTAAGTTCTCCGTCACGAACTTTTGCTAGGAAAGGACCAAAGCCCATATCACCTAACCAGAAGTCAAATGTGTGTTGAACACCATTACTAGTGAGCGTCGCTCCTGATAGGCCATCAACACCGTGCTCAGAACCTTGCGGTGCGCCGCCTTTCACGACCTTAATCGCTGGCTGGTGATCTTCATTGTACAATTTCTTGCCAATGAATTGATCGCGCCATGAAGGGTTCTCTACTTCACCACCAAGTCCAGGAGTTTCACCTTGCTCGTAGTAAGTAATAGCAGACACAGTGTTACCATCAGTTTCAACGGCTACAAAGGCATACATCATCGACCATAGTCCTTTACCGTGCATAGGCAGGATAACTTTTTGGACTTCATCTTGATCTTTTACAAGGTACACCACTGCTGTATTCGCGCGACGACGGATATCAGCTACGTCTTCTTCTGGTGTCAATGCGATTGAACGTTCTGCATCTTTTGATGCTTCACGTTGATCGTACGTAGATGCATTACCCTCAGTAAAGTTACCTGTTTCAAGGTCTACTAGACGAGGTTCGATGTACTCAGCAAATAGCTCTGGTACTTTCTTACCGTTTGCGTCAATGCCTGCAACTTCAACGATCTTTGATTGCTTATCTAGGACAGCGTTAGCTTTTTGCTTATCACGCAGACCTACTGCTGCTGTTGATACGATGATTGAACAAACAAGGCTCAACCCGATAACAACACCCAGCGTCTTTTTAATGCTGTCGTTATTACTTGCCATAGCGTGCTAGTCTCCGCTTGATGTTCTTCTCAATCACTACATGGTCGAACAGAGGTGCGAATAGGTTCGCGAATAGAATCGCCAGCATCATACCTTCTGGGTACGCTGGGTTAACTACACGGATCATCACACACATTGCACCAATCAGGATGCCGTACCACCATTTACCTTTGCTAGTAAATGACGCTGATACTGGGTCCGTTGCCATGAAGAACATACCGAATGCAAAACCACCTAGAACTAGGTGCCAGTGCCATGGCATATTAAACATTGGATTAGTGTCAGAACCGATCACGTTAAACAGAGTCGATACTGCGATCATACCGATCATCACACCCGCAATGATGCGCCATGAAGCGATTCGCATGTAAACGATCATCGCTGCACCGATCATTAGAGCTAGAGTCGATACTTCACCAATAGAGCCAGGGATGTTACCGATGAACGCGTCCATCCAAGTGATAGGAGCGCCAGTTACTGTGTTAACTAGAGCACCGTTACCACCTTGAGCCCATTGGCTAAGAGCAGTTGCACCAGAGAAGCCGTCAGCTGCAGTCCATACTACGTCACCCGAAATTTGTGCTGGGTAAGCGAAGAATAGAAATGCACGACCTGCAAGTGCAGGGTTAAGGAAGTTACGACCTGTACCACCGAAGATCTCTTTTGCTACAACAACACCAAATGTGATACCTAGTGCCGCTTGCCATAGAGGTAGCGTTGGTGGAACGATAAGTGCGAATAAGATAGAAGTTACAAAGAAACCTTCGTTAACTTCGTGTTTACGCACCATACAGAACAACACTTCCCAGAAGCCACCAACAATAAATACTGTTGCGTAGATTGGCAGGAAGTAAGTCGCACCTAGTAGCATCTTACTGCCAACACCCGCTTCCGCACCGATAGTGCCGCCAAGCATTTCTGTTAGCCAGTAGTGCCAGTTACCTGCGATAACTGTCGCTAGTTGGTCACCAGCGTACATGTGGTTAAGTGCTGCAATAGCTTGGCCACCTGCGTTGTACATACCCCAGAACATTGCTGGGAATACCGCAAACCAAACCATGATCATGATACGTTTTAGGTCAACGCTATCACGAACGTGCGAGCTTTTATTTGTTACGATACCTGGGGTGTAAAAAACTGTTGCTACAGCTTCGTACAGGGCAAACCATTTTTCGTGTTTGCCACCAGGCTCAAAATGATGCTCGATGTCTTCAAGAAACTTTTTAAGAGCCATGAAAATTACCCTTCCTTCTCGATAGTATCTAGGCATTCACGAAGTAACGTACCGTACTCGTACTTACCTGGACATACAAAGGTACACAATGCTAGATCTTCTTCATCCAGTTCAAGCGCACCCAGTGCTTGAGCACTGTCTGTGTCGCCGGCACATAGATCACGAAGCAGCAAAGTAGGCTCCATATCTAGAGGCATTACGCGTTCGTAGTTGCCAATTGGAACCATTGAACGATCACTACCATTGGTCGTCGTTGTCATATTGAACAACTGACCTTTGAATACGTGACCAAGGAAAGAGCGAGTTACCGAGAACTTATTCTTACCAGGCATTGCCCAGCCAAATAGTTCTTTTTCACGGCCTTCACGTAATACAGAAACCTGTTGATGGTAACGGCCAAGGTATGCGTGTGGACCAGTTGCATGTGTACCTGTTAGTACTGAACCAGAGATCACACGAACTTCGCCAGGCATCAGCTCGTTATCTGTTAGGTCATCTAAGCTTGCACCCATTACGGTACGGACTAGACGAGGGTTATTCACAACTGGGCCAGCTAGAGACACAACACGATCTGTGCATAGCTCACCAGTTAGGAACAGCTTACCGAACGCGATAACGTCTTGGTAGTTGATGCTCCATGCCACATTCTCTGCATTTACTGGGTATAGGAAATGCATGTGGGTGCCAGCAAGACCTGCTGGGTGAGGGCCATCGAAGACGTGTTCTTCTACGTTAGACTGTGAAGAGCGTGGCAAGCTAGTGCCAGATTTACATACGTAAACCTTGCCTTCTGTCAGGGCTGAAAGAATGTCTAGACCAGCAATGAATGCTTCTTGTTGCTCATTAATGATCAACTCAGGCTTAGCTGCTAGTGGATTAGTATCCATTGCAGTTACGAAAATAGCCTTAGTAGAAGACTCGATTGCAGGAACCTTGCTAAACGGACGAGTACGTAAAGCGGTCCATAAGCCAGAGTCAACCAACTGAGTCTTGATCACTTCACGATCTAGACCTGAAAGTTGAGCGGCTTCGAACTTATCAAATGTCACCTGCTCTTCACCTGCCACTTCAATCACTACAGATTGAAGGACACGTTTAGCGCCACGGTTAACTTCGATCACTTTACCGGCTGCTGGTGCAGTAAATTTCACGCCTGGGTTCTTTTTATCTTCAAAAAGAACTTGCGCTTTTTTCACTTCATCACCAACGCGGACATGCATGGTAGGTCGCATGCCAACGTACTCTTCGCCAAGCAAGGCGACTTTTTTGATGGTCTTACCATCATTAATCACCTGGGATGGAGTTCCTGCGATAGGAAGATCCAAGCCCTTCTTTATTGTAATCATACGCACTTGCACTACTTTTATCGGGAAAAAGATTCTTTTGATTGCGTAACTTTTAGACACGACATCAGTGTCCGGTTTTGATGTTGTTTTAAACATCAAAATCGCAACATCCTATTAAAAATCTCGTCACAAGGAATACGCGAGATTTATCAGGTGCCGTAGTCTAGCATTTTTTAGGAACTTGATGCCATGATCAATCATTAGAATAGAGGGGTTATTTCGGTAGAATCAGGTCTAAAAGGTCAAAGAATAGTCATAACTTTGACCCATCGCACAAATGCCATATTCCATACATATCTTATGGAAAAGTGATATTCATCGCCTGAAATATTCTGCAATTTCCATTCATTTGTTGAAACACTGTTAACACATTTTTTAACCAGAATTTGTGCCACGTTAACGTCCCTAAAGAATGTAAAACGAAAAAAGATGGCCTTAAGCCACCTTTCTCTGCACCTTTATATCTTGCGTTTTTAGTGACCACCACCCATACACATCGGGCTATCAGGGGCGCCATCTTGTTCACGCTTCCACTCTTCATCAGTATATGTATGAATAGCTAATGCATGAATGTGGTTGTCCAGTTCATCTGCCAAAATTTGATGAACTTGACGATGGCGCCCAATCAAACGCTGTCCCGCGAACGAATCACTCACAACAATCACTTTGAAATGACTCTCTGAGCCTGGTGGCACATTATGCATGTAGCTCTCATTAATGACTTTGAGATAGCTGGGTTGCAGCTCACTGTGTAGTTTCTTCTCTATGATTTCTTGGATCATATTCGTTCCTCATTGATGCGAATTCCATAAGTATATACCTAAGTAAAGCAGACATGCATCACTCAAACGTCACTCTCATTATTGACGCACTTTGTAGACATATTGTCTCAAGGCGCTCGACTCCATGAGCATGCCTAGAGAGCAGCCATCACTGAACTCGTAAAATTTGACAGCTTTTTGTATCTCGACACGTCATCATTTGCGACAATAACACTTAATTTCTAAATCAACTTACATTTAGCTATGAAAACCGAACTGAACCTTCACGAGCGAAGCTTAACACTTCATCGTTTCCCAAAACGTAGTAACGAAACGCTACAAGCGTGGGATGCCGGTGATGAGTATCTTATTAATCATGTTGAAGAGCTTGCTTTGCCAGACAATCAAAACATCCTCGTGATTAATGACAGCTTTGGTGCCCTCTCCTGCTGGTTTTCGGAAAAGCACCATGTAACGCTAATGAGTGATTCATTCATCTC
This sequence comes from Vibrio sp. 1402, assembly GCF_033340275.1. Lineage (NCBI taxonomy): Bacteria > Pseudomonadati > Pseudomonadota > Gammaproteobacteria > Vibrionales > Vibrionaceae > Vibrio > Vibrio sp. 1402. The sequence continues at coordinate 284,951 of NZ_JAWOWE010000006.1, read as the reverse complement.
ACATAAAGGTGCACAGCAAAATCTCGAGCAAAACCAGTGCAATAAAGTAGCGCTTGCCACCACGATGGACCTCGTTCCTGCCAATATTGATCTCGTCTTGCTGCAACTGCCCAAAAGTAACCGCCATCTAGTGTGGATACTAAGCCAATTAAGAAAGGCGCTACCGGCTTCCTGCCCCGTCATTGCAGTCAATAAAGCGAAAGACATTCATACTTCGACGCTAAAACTGTTTGAAAAATACTTAGGCGAAACAAAAACATCTTTGGCCTGGAAAAAGCACAGATTGGTGTTTTCTCAAGCAACAGTTGAGCCTCCGATTGAAGTAATGCCTTTCACGACTTGGCGCGTTGATGGCGAAGATATCGAACTCAAGAACATGCCAAATGTCTATTCAGGAGAAAGTTTAGATTTAGGTGCACGCTTTATGCTGCAGCACCTGCCTCAAGACCCTTCGATAGACAATGTCATCGACCTCGGCTGCGGCAATGGTGTTTTGTCTGTTAAATTTGGTCAGTTGAATCCAAATGCTCGGCTAACATGTGTTGATGAAAGCTTTATGGCGCTTGAGTCGGCAAAACAGAACCTACTCGACAACCTTGGTGAAAATAGAGACATACAGTGCATAGCGAACAATTGCTTGGACGGTTTTAAACACAGCAGCAGCTCTATGGTTATGTGTAATCCACCGTTTCATCAACAACAGGCAATCACCGATCATATTGCTTGGCAAATGTTCTGCGATGCTAAACAAGTATTAAGTGAAAATGGCCGTTTACTGGTTATCGGAAATCGTCACCTCGGGTACGACGCAAAACTCAAACGTCTGTTTGGCGATAAAAATGTGAAACTTATCGCTTCCAACAATAAGTTTGTGATTTTACAGGCTACAAAAAATCCTGCTAAATTAAGCGCAAAATAAGCTTTAGCAAAATAGTTAAAAGGAATAATAAAATGAGAAAATTGGTACTTGCGGCTTCGGTTGCGTTGCTTGCTGCGTGTTCAGCCCCTCAACAACCTCAGCTGAACCTGATGCCAGAAAGCACATTGAGCACCAATCCAATTGTTCAAGGCAAGACTTACAGTTTGACCAGCAAAGATGTACGTGCAGCGCAGTACGTGGCGTTGGTGGATAACGGCCGTTCGAACATTCTTCCTCTTCATGCTAAACAGAATTTACGTATTGCGTTAGAAGAAGCATTAGAGAAGCAATTCTCATCTCAAGGTTTCCATGCGGATCTAAACAGCAACAACGCGATTGAATTGAGCGTTCAAGAAGCGTTGGTCAACGTGAAGCATTCGGTGATGGAAAATGAGATGGATGCTAAAGTTGTGCTGGAAATCACAGCAGAGACACCTGAGGGCAAGCTAGTCAAAACTTATACAGGTACAGCAAAGCGATCTGGCACATTGAGTGCTTCTGATGCCGATATTGAAGAGACATTGAATGATGTGGTGACATTGACGCTTAAAGAGATTGCCAATGACCCTGAGCTTCGTCAATACATGCAGGAGCGTTTCTAATGTTACGCAAAGCGATTCTGTCTTTAGCATTACTCAGCTGCAGCGTTTGGGCTGGACCAAAAGTAGCGTTTGAAACGACACTTGGCTCATTTACGGTTGAGTTAAACGAAGAGAAAGCACCTATCACTGTCGCTAATTTTCTGAAATATGTAGAAGATGGGAGCTACGAAGGTACTATTTTTCATCGTATTATCCCAGGCTTCATGGCACAAGGTGGCGGCTTTAACCAAGATATGCAGATGGTGAAAACATACGCGCCAATCAAAAACGAAGGAAATAATGGTCTAAACAATGACCGTGCTACCATCGCCATGGCACGAACTAATGCACCAAACTCTGCAACTCGTCAGTTTTTCGTCAACTTAGTCGACAATGACTTTCTCAACTATGGCGCTCGACCACCAGGTTATGCTGTATTTGGTGAGGTTACTGAGGGGTTCGACGTTATCCAGAAAATGGCTCAGCAGCCGACCACGACAGTAGGCCGAATGCGTGATGTACCAGAGACGCAAATCGTCATCACCAAAGCTACACTACTTAAATAGCCAAAACGATAAGCCCTTTGAATAATCGAAGGGCTTTCTCTTTCAACGGCTTCATTTTATTGGATTGATTTATGTCTTCATTACCTTCCATCACTTGGTTGGAAACGGTAAAAAGTTACCTCGATAAACGACTCATGTGGGTTTTCATGCTGGGCTGCTCTAGCGGCTTTCCGTGGGTTCTTATCGGTTCAAACATGTCAGGTTGGCTAAAAGATGCCGGCTTGACCCTCTCCGCAATTGGCTATTTTGGTAGCGTTTTTGCGGTCTATGCGATCAACTTTCTGTGGGCACCTCTGGTTGACCGCGTGAAGCTGCCAGTCCTCTTTAGACTGCTGGGGCAAAGACGTAGCTGGATTTTCTTTTGCCAAAGTATCGTACTCGTCGCTACCCTATTTATTGCCGGCGTTAATCCAGCGGAAAACTTGGTGTTTGCGTCACTACTCGCCTTGTGCATTGCAACGGCTTCAGCGACACAAGACATCGCAATTGATGCTTTTCGTATTGATACTTTCCCAAAGTCAGAAGAGTCTAAACTGCCTCAAGCTTCTGCAATGGCGGTCATTGGCTGGTGGACAGGTTATTCACTACCGGGTTATTTAGCGTTTGTTAATGCTGACAGTGTCGGTTGGAATGGTGTGTACTACGGGATGGCGGTGATAGTCGGCATTCTAATGGTCTTTACGATTTTAGTCGGTGAACCGAAGACTCAACGCGAACAACTTCAGTCTGCCGCTGAACAACGCCACAAAGAAGTGGTTGGTTCAAAAGTCGTAGCTTGGTTTACCGTGACTGTTGTAGAACCTTTCCTTGATTTCTTTAATCGCAATGGCGTCCGTGTCGCGATTACTCTGTTGCTGTTCGTTTTCCTATTTAAAATTGGCGAAGCGTTTTTGGGCAGGATGTCGATCGCGTTCTATAAAGATATTGGTTTTAGCAATGAACAAATTGGCTATTACTCCAAACTGATTGGTTGGGGAGCCACCATCTTCTTTACTTTTGTCGGAAGCATGTTCAACGTTAGGTTTGGTATTGTACGTGGATTAATGATCGGCGGTATTGCTATGTCTGCCAGTAACTTGATGTTTGCATGGATTGCTTCGGTAGGCCCAAACGAGCACTTGTACTTAGCCACGATTATTGTCGATAACTTTACGACTGCTTTCTCAACTGTCGCTTTTGTTTCATTTTTGACGATTCTAACCGGGCAAGCATTTTCGGCAACTCAGTATGCGTTGCTTGCCTCTCTAGGAAACTTCGGACGGACGACTCTTGCTTCTTTCAGTGGCGAGCTAGTGGATTATCTTAATGATTGGAGCACATTCTTCGTGCTTACCGCTGTCATGGTCGTGCCAAGCTTGATTATGTTGTACTCGCTACGACATTACTTTGATGCTCTATTGGAAAAAGCACGTCACAAGCATTAACGAAGCATATAAAAAACCACCGAATTCGGTGGTTTTTGTTTTGCGATATATAAGATAAGAGGTCTATGGGTATAACCCTTTACCAAACATATTAAATATACGTGCCACGCCTTGAGTAAAGATCATCGGCTCAGTCAATACGGTTAAACACAAGCAGTCTTCTCCGGCCTTAGTGTAAGGGCTATGCTTCACTGATGCGTCTCTAATCATCAAATCGCCTTCTTCATATTGGCCATCCTCGTCACTAAATCCGCCATGTAGGATCAATGTAGACTCCAGGCCTTTGTGCGTATGTTGAGGAATTTGCACATCTTCCCCGATGTACATTAAGCTGACACGAGCGTCTTCCCCTAGGTCAATCTGAGCACTGAAAACCTTGCCTCCGTAACTTCTCCATGACCCTACGAGGTCAGAGAAACGCGCTAGAGTTTTAGGAAGAGCGAAACTTTTTCCTGCCACATTAACAGCAGCAGGGTCGCGGATCACGATATTATCAGTCGCTGGCTCCGCATTGATGATGTCATTAAACATGTCGTCAAATTCAGAAACATACTCAGAAGGTATGTCACTTACGATGTTCGCTTGACTTGCTTCGACTTGGTTCACATAAGCTCGGCACTTGGTGCATGTTTCTAAATGGGTTGCGACCACAAGACCAGAAACTGCATCAATGCTTCCCGAAGCGTATGCTTCTAACAAGCTGTTATCTGGGTGTTTGTTCATAGTTGCTCCGTATGCATTGAATGCCTTAGCTTTTCTACTGCAAGCCTCAGCCTGGATTTTACAGTACCGAGGGGTATATCAAATAATTCCGCGACCTGTTGATGAGGTAGCTCTTCAAGATATACCGCTTGTAAAACATCTCTCTGGTTTTTCGGTAATATATCTAAAAACTTAACCACCTGTTCTTTCAACATATCTTGCTCTGGTGAATAGTGATCAACAAGATCAGGTGGATAATACTCTGACGGCCAAATGTCATCAGAATGAATGTGTAATTCCTTACCTTTCTGTTTTCTCAGCAAATCAAAACAAAGGTTTCGGATTATGGTATATATCCAAGTCGATAACGCGCTCTTTTCACCATCATAGAGGTGCGCTTTCTGCCAAACTGTCGCCATGGTCTCTTGCACCATCTCCATAGCAACTTGCTCATTACCAACATGTTTGTAAGCGAATTGCTTCAGCTTGGGTGCGTAAAAACGGAATACAAAAGCGAACGCGTCTTTGTCTCGAGCCTTCACTTTATCCATGTAATCGTTCCAATCACTGCGCCCCAGTTTTTTCGGGCTATCACTCATCATAATCGGCCTTAATTTGTGGGAGGAGTTTCCTCCTCCCATTCTTCCTAATCGGTCACGTCATCGACCAACAAGTTGAAACCACCGTTGTTCCCATCATCAATGGCAACGACTTGGTACACAACACCGTTCATTACATTGACTGGTGCTGAGTCAACCGCAACAATACTTGGGTTACCAGCCACTGTTACCGTTACATAATATGTACCTTCAGCGACATATAATCCTTGTACACTATTTTTATACGCAAAATTAGCAATAGTTGGATCACTTCCATCTATTCCTGCACTCGTAGTGAGGTAAATATCCACCATTTCCGCTATAGGATTAGCCGCCGCGTGTGTCACATTCAATGTCGCGCTAGTCGTCACAGCGCGTCTCATATCTTCAACAACCAGAGCTTCGATATCAATCGCTGGGCTAACAACACCGACTGCATAAACACTGTAATCCATTCCACCTGCAACCATTAACCCGTCAACATCTATGATCGGATTGGTTGTTGTGCCATCCACGTAAACATCAATATCGTAATCCCCAGCAGCAAGATCCAAATAACCACGAATCTCTTTGAACGCTAAGTCGGCAAGAGGAGCGAAGGCCGCCCCGTTAACGTTAACATCGACGACTGGCGCTCCATCGACAAGGTGTCCGACTCTTACTTCAGCTTGGCTGCCCATATCTTCAATTATAGAAGAGCCCGAACCGTCCAACACCAAGAGTTTGACAGGTGACGTGCTATTCGAATCTCCTGTGCCGATAGCGGCAATCGTCAAGTTGGAGTTAGCCGCAAGAGGTACTGTGCCGGAGTCAAAAGCAACGCTGTCTCCTACGGCAAGTCGAACTTGATACTCACCAGCTGGGATGTTCAATACGTCGGTAGAAGCTTTGTAAGCAAGGTTAGTTATTGGAGTCGCGCTAGCAAGAGCAACACCTGGCTCAGTGACATAAAGATCAACAGCAGGAACGCCTGAAGCTGCATGAACAACTTGAACATCTAGACTATTGGCATCAGCCATTGAATCGGCGCTGCGAGTCACAACTAAAGGCTCAACTGGGTTTGGCGAACCATCGGCATCGCCAACAACGAACACGTTATAATTGAGGTCGGAATCAAGATCTAGTTCTGTTTTAGGTATTACGGTCGCGGTTTCATTACCTGGGAGCTGAACATCGACCTGAATCGAATTCATCCCCTCTCGCAATTTAACGTAGCCAGATCCCACACCATAATCAACATTCGTTAATGATGGTTTATCGTTGATCCACACATTTGCAAGCGGCGCATCAGAAGACGCGTGCACTGCCTGTAAATTGGAATACTCGATAGTGTCACTGTCGGAGCCACACGCCGCCAGTCCTAATGTCGCAACAATAGTTAGCGCAGCTTTATTAAATCCTTTCATATCCTTGCCTCTTTGTTAGTCGGGGCTTCTATGGCTTCTGTCAGAAATTGCAACGCAGAAATACAGTCCTCTGCGCCGACTAGCTGTTCGAACAGATTGCAGTCTAGGGGTAGTAACTCAAGCCAACGCTGAGTAACCCAAGCAGAGTCATCGTAAAAACGATGCTGGTAGAGGCTTCCAAGTTGAGGAAACTCTTCATAAACATGGGATAACTGCTGGCTTAAAAAGAAGAAATCTGGTGAGTTGTCTAGATGTTGCCAATTGTCTAACCATTCAACCTCTGCATGACGTAAGCCATCCGCATCTGCACGGACGCGTTTGACAACAAAGCGTTGCTCACCAGCAACTGTAATACCAAGAAGGCCATCACTGAGTGTTTCAAAATCAACGATCCTGACCAAAGTTCCGATAGATGAAACGTTACCCACGTCTTTAGGGTCACCTTCACTTCCTACTAGGCAAACTCCAAAGCCCACATTTTGTAGGCTGCATTCCTTTACCATTCGCTTATATCGTGGCTCAAAAATGCGCAGATTCATTTTACCTTCAGGGAGTACAACTGAAGTGAGTGGGAATAACATGACTTCTTTCATTCAAACGTCCTCTTTGATTCACGGATACATACGAATCCCTTATCACTCCGATCACTAACGATTTATGTTGGTTAATCGACTGGCTTAAAAAGTCATAAAATCGCTTACGCAAACGATCCAAATCACATATTTATTGCAATCAAATGCAACAAACAAAAAGTTCCGTAAATAAAGATAATTTCGTGACATAACTCACCAAAAACGTTCAATTTTGCACCCTTTATCACTTTCATTTGGGATTTTTATCGCTATTATTCCCGCCAATTGGAAAGCGCAGCACAGATTGCGTGTTCTGAATCATTACAAACATAGAGAGTCCCCTTATGCGTAAATCACTTTTAGCTCTTAGCCTTCTAGCGGCTACTTCAGCTCCAGTTATGGCTGCTGACTACTCAGATGGCGATATCCACAAGAACGATTACAAGTGGATGCAGTTCAACATCATGGGCGCAATAAATGAGAAAGGTCCTTACGAATCAACTCACGATTACCTAGAAATGGAATTTGGCGGTCGCTCTGGTATTTTCGACCTTTACGGCTACGTTGACGTATTCAACCTAACTTCCGACAGCAGCAGTGATAAAGCTGATAAAGATGGTAAAATCTTTATGAAGTTCGCCCCTCGTATGTCTCTAGACGCTATTACTGGTAAAGACTTATCTTTCGGTCCAGTACAAGAGCTTTACTTGTCTACTCTTTTTGAATGGGACGGTAACAATGGCGGTGTTAACACTCAGAAAGTAGGTCTTGGTTCTGACGTAATGGTTCCTTGGTTTGGTAAAATGGGTCTAAACCTTTACGGCACTTACGACTCAAACCAAAAAGATTGGAACGGTTTCCAAATCTCGACTAACTGGTTCAAACCATTCTACTTCTTCGAGAACGGTTCATTCATCTCTTACCAAGGTTACATCGATTACCAATTTGGTATGAAAGACGAGTATTCTCAAGTTAGTAATGGCGGTGCTATGTTCAACGGTATCTACTGGCACTCTGACCGCTTCGCGGTAGGTTACGGTCTGAAGCTATACCATGACGTATATGGTTTCGAAGATGGTACTGGTCTACCATGGGATTCTTCGACAAAATCTGAGTCTTCAGGCGTAGGTCACTACGTAGCTGTAACTTACAAGTTCTAATTGAACCACTAAGTTTCATCAAAAATGGCGCCTTTCGGCGCCATTTTTATTTGCTTTCCTTTTTTCCCTCATTATCCTTGCAGCAAACCTTTTTAATGAGAGCGTTTGGTGAATATCCTTATCCTCGGTCCAGGTGCGGTGGGCTCACTCTGGGCAACAAAATTTCAGCTTGCCGGGCACAATGTTTCATTGTGGGGAAGAAGTTCAGAGAGACAACAATCACTTCAGTTGGATGACACACCCGCAATCGTATTCAGTAATCAAGATATTTCCTCCGTAAATCAAGCGGATCTCATTTTGATCACGGTAAAAGCTTGGCAAGTGGAAGACGCCATTCAGCCTTTGCTCCCTCATATCAATACAGACACGATTATCATGCTGATGCACAATGGTATGGGTACTGCCTCTGGCGTGGAGAAGGTTGTGCAAAACAATCCGATAGTGCTCGCAACAACGACGCACGGCGCATACAAACCAGATAACCAACACGTACTGCATACCGGTCACGGAACAACGCAAGTGGGTGGTTATAATGACAAAGGAATGCAGTGCGCTTTTCTGCAAGATGTTATGCTTCATGCTCTTCCAGAGGTCATTTGGAATCCACACATCCAATCTGCGTTATGGACTAAGTTAGCAATTAACTGCGCGATTAACCCACTGACTGCGATTCAGCAGTGTAAGAATGGTGAGCTTGCGCAGCCCGAGTTTAAGATACAACTCGAAAGCATCACTCAAGAACTGGTTGAAGTAATGAGTAAAGAAGGTATTGCTATCGAGTTTCGCTCTCTTTTCGATACGGTAATGCAAGTGGTGAACGCCACAGCTGAGAACTATTCTTCAATGAGACAAGACGTATTCCATCAGCGTCGAACGGAAATTGATTTTATAACCGGATACTTTTTAAAGGCTGCCGAGAAACATCGCATCAATACGCCTGAGAATTTAAAACTTTACCAACGCATCAAACAAATAGAACAAAGCTGGACAGAACAATGAGTAAGAAAATCTTAGTGCCAATAGCTCCAGGCACCGAAGAAATGGAAGCCGTCACCGTTATCGACATGATGGTTCGCGCGGGTTATGACGTTACAGTAGCGAGTGCTGCTTTTGATGGCTCATTGACGATGAAAGCTTCTCGCGGAGTCACATTAACGGCAGATTGTAAGCTAGTCGATATCGCTGATGATGAGTTTGATGCCATAGCACTGTCTGGTGGTGTTGGTGGTGCAGAAATTTTCCGTGATAGTACGGTGATGATAGAAATCCTTAAGCAGCACATCTACGAGGGAAAATTGGTTGCTGCTATCTGCGCATCACCGGCGTTGGTATTGCAACACCATGATCTTTTCCCACAATCACTGATGACCTGTCACCCGAGCTTTCAGTCACATATCCCGGAAGAGAAGTGGCGCAGCAAACGCGTGACCTTTGATATCAACCACAACCTGATCACTAGTCAAGGTCCGGGTACAGCTTTAGAGTTCGCGATGGAAGTAATCATTCAACTCTCAGGTAAAAAACACGCATGGTCAGTTGCTGAACCAATGCTCCCTCTGCCTACTCTGCACTACCACAAGCTTGGTGAAGAATAATGTTTGACGTAAATGCTGTACGTGAGCAATTTCCCGCTCTAAATCAATCCGTCAACGATACGCCCTTAGTGTATCTAGATAGCGCAGCGACAACGCAAAAACCGCAATGTGTGATTGATGTCATCAGTCATTACTACAGTGCGCAAAATGCCAATGTTCACCGTGGCAGTCATAGTTTAACGGCTAATGCTACCAGCCAATTTGAAGCGGCACGAGAACGAGTGGCAAGCTTTATTGGTGCAAACAGCTCTAAGGAAATCATTTGGACACGGGGCGCAACCGAAGCACTGAACTTAATTGCTCAAACCTACGCCCGTAGCACGTTACAACCAGGTGATGAGATCTTAATTAGCGAGATGGAGCACCACGCCAACATCGTGCCCTGGCAAATCGTGGCAGAGCAAACGGGGGCTAAAGTCATTAAAGTTCCGATGACATCAGATTGTCAGTTCGACATCAGTGCATTTGAGGCGCTTCTGTCTGACCGCTGTAAAATTGTTACTTGCGGACAAATAACCAACGTAACAGGCACACGCCAACCTATCGAAAAAATCACTGAACTGGCGCACAACGTTGGCGCGGTTATTGTAGTTGATGGCGCGCAAGGCATCGTACATGAGCAACTTGATTTATCGGCATCAGATATCGATTTCTACGTTTTCTCAGGTCACAAACTTTATGCACCAGCAGGCATTGGGGTTTTATACGGCAAGCTTGAACTTTTGGAAGCCATGCCACCATGGCACGGCGGCGGTAAAATGGTTGAACGCGTTTCTTTCGAAAAAACGACGTTTTCTGCACTTCCTGGAAAATTTGAAGCGGGCACACCAAACGTTGCGGGCGCGATTGCTCTAGCGAAAGCCATTGAGTGGTACCAAGGTTTTGACCATCACGAAGTAGAGACTCATCTCCATGCGCTTCAGGATAAGGCCTACCAAGCACTAAGCGCTTTGGATGACATCCATATTCTAGGCTATCAACCGAATGCCTCTGTACTGACCTTCGTAATGGACGGCGTTCATCACCAAGATATTGCGACGCTGCTCGATCAACAAGGCATTGCGGTACGAGCAGGACACCACTGCGCTCACCCATTGATGGATGCGCTAAATGTGAAAGGCACGGTACGCGTCTCTTTTGGTATTTATAACACGACGAGCGATGTGGAAAGACTCATCGCCGCCGTTGAAAAAGCCGTCGACATGCTATAACGCCAACGGTTTGATTTGGAGTAACCAACAAGGTTACTCCATCTGCCTATCCAGAGTCGCCACGCAATTTCTGCCATTTCTTTTCGCAGCATAAAGCGCTTTATCTGCATGCGCATACAAACGTTTGGTGGTTTCATTTCTGCCTATTTCCACCACGCCTACACTCACCGTGACCGGAATTTCAATCTTTTCAAATTCGAACTGACAATTTTGAATGTGGGAACGTACTTCCTCTCCTACCTCTTTCGCCGCCGACAGAGAAGTTTCTGGCAAAATAATCGCAAACTCCTCCCCTCCGACTCTTGCGAAAATTTCATCTTTGACGAGTAAGTGAGAAACCAAATCAGCTAACGTTTCTAAGACATGGTCTCCCGCATCATGACCACGTTTATCATTAATGACTTTAAAAAAGTCCAAATCAAACAATAACAACGCGGAGTGATAGTTCGGCTCTTGAGCTTTAATGACCTCTTCTGTGAGCTTTTCGAAAAAAACACGTCGGTTGTAGATATTGGTGAGAGCATCTATTTGGCTTTGATGGCGAAGAAGGGTTTCAACTCGGTGGCGATTGGAGATGTTGCGTGTAAGAATAAGGACAACGCGACGACCCCGGTATTTTATAGCGAGTGGGCAGATCTTGCCTTCGTAGTATAGGTCGCCTCTTGGCCCACTGTTAGCATCTATTCCCTGAATGCTGTCGGCGCACATCTTGTACTCGATCGTCACAATACTGTCTTGTTTCAGTGACCGATTTATCTGTTCGATAAACCAGTCAGCTTTATCTTTCTCGAGTACGCTGTGCAGCGTCTCACCTATCAAATTACTTCCATCGTGATAGGCTTTTTTATCTGTTCCTCCAAAAACATCAATATAGATACCATCTTCACTCAGAATAAAAGTGGGGTCTGGCATTCCGGATAACACGTCTTGCGCATGTTCCAAGGTGAATTGCATATAGGGAGGTTCCTAGCATTTGTATCTAAGTAACCCAATCGCTTCCAAGTGTGTTTCCACATTGGGGAATAGGAGCGAATGGGGCATATGTCTATTATCTAATATAGACAAATTTTAAATACAATTGAGTTTATAAAAACCAAGTGGGCAATATAATGAACCAGGATCAATAGAATGGTTAATTAACGCTAAAATAGTCGACCATTTGCATACTTTTTATCCATATGCAAAAAATATCTCAACTCAGATACAAAAAACGCCAAACAGTTAGGCTATTCGGCGTTTTTTAAGAGTTGGGAAAATGACTCGTTACACGGCGATTTGCTTAATCTGCTCTACAATAGCTTTCAAGCCATTACCACGTGACGGGCTTAAATGGGAGACAAGCCCCAGCTGATCAAAATAAGCATCAATATCAAATGCTTGAATTTGATCGGCCGTTTTACCGTCATAAGCTGCCATCACCAAGGCAATCAACCCACGGACGATACGCGCATCGGAGTCCGCACAAAAATGCCAAACGCCATCTTGCTCTTTGCTCACTAACCACACCAAGCTTTCACAACCCGAAACGGTAACTTGTTCTGATTTCAGCTCTTCTGGCATTTGTGGCAGCTTTTTACCCCACTGAATAACCTGACGGTAGCGATCTTCCCAGCCTTGAAATTGCTGCATAGTCGCTACAATGTCTTCGCTGGTGATATCTGTACCAAATGGAGAAACGGGAAAATCTGTCATGATGCGCTCTTCTTCTAGTTTACTTCTTATATTTTGAAATCAACTTCTCAACGATTCGCGATACCGCGACAAAGCCAAACGTTGCAGTTACCACAGTCGCCGCACCAAAACCGCTAGCACAATCCATACGTTTTGGGCCTTCCGCTGTCGACTTCACACCACACACTGAACCGTCTGCTTGAGGGTACTTCAGCTGCTCGGTTGAAAACACGCAATCAATACCAAACTTACGAGCCGGATTCTTAGGGAAGTTATGATGACGACGCAAGGTGTCTTTGATTTTCTTCGCTAGAGGATCTTGGATCGTTTTCGTTAAATCAGCGACCATGATCTGCGTTGGGTCAACCTGACCACCAGCGCCCCCCGTAGTGATCACTTTGATCTTGTTGCTGCGGCAATACGCCAACAAAGACGCCTTCGCTTTTACGCTGTCAATCGCATCTAGCACGTAATCAAACTCTTTGCTTAAGTACTCATGTTGATTGTCTGGCGTGATGAAATCATCAATCAGATTGACTTTACACTCTGGGTTGATCAATTTGACACGCTCGGCCATAACTTCAATTTTGCTTTGGCCAACGGTGCCCGTCATCGCATGAATTTGGCGGTTAATATTCGTGACACAAACATCGTCCATATCAATCAGAGTCAACTCACCGATCCCCGTACGAGCCAGCGCTTCCACCGCCCATGAACCTACGCCACCAATACCAATCACACAAACGTGTGCAGCGCGAAGAATGTCTACTTCGCTGTTGCCATAAAGACGACGAGTGCCGCCAAAGCGTTGATTGTAGCTGTCAGATGCTGGGGTATCGAGTTCACGCATATTGAAGTCCAGATGATCGATAGAAAAACAAAGAGTGCGATTTATACGCACTCTTTGATGAAATGTCTAGATAAGAGAGTGCTCCTCTCTCTTGGACGACTATTGTAGCTTTTCTGGCGGTAAAGCCCAAGGCGCTTGAGTTGGTGAGTTTTCCAGCCCAAGTTTCCAAACTCGACCAAAATGCTTGTAGTGCCCTGCTTCCGTTCCTGCTCTCGCACCAATGCCATGATACAGATCCAAATGGTTCTGTTTTACCGCACCACCAGTGTCTAAAACGATCAGCATTCGCAGTTGATGCGCACCGCTCCACGTACCATCCGCATTCAGCAATGGTACTTCCGCCAAGATTGGTGTCCCCATTGGTAAGATAGAACGGTCACCCGCGACCGCCGCCATTGGCAACAAAGGAATACCAGCCGACCCCGTTACTGGCGCTTCCTCTTTTGGCGCAAAGAAGACGTAAGAAGGGTTTTGCTCCAACAACTCGCGCACTGTCGCATCGTCGTTGTCCATCACCCACTCTTTGATTGCTTTGAGGGACATTTTTTCACGCGGCACTTCACCACGTTCAATCAAAATGCGGCCAATACTAACGTAAGCTTTATTATTTTTCCCTGCGTACGCGAAGTACTCCAACGTATCATCATCTTCAAAATGCACATAGCCACTGCCCTGCACTTCCATCATAAACGGGTCAATACGATTAGGCGCATAACCTAGCACTAAACCTTGGCCATCTAATGCCCCGTTGTAGATCTCCGCGCGAGTCGGACAATCTGATGAGCAGTTTGGCTTGCCATAAACTGGGTACTTAAAAATGTCGTTTGGTGTATGACGCAGCTCCATCACGGGAGAAAAGTATCCGGTAAACAGTACATTACCTTTTTGATCACCACCGCCTAATTGCGCAGCTTGAATGCCAAACGCACTCAACGCGCTGGTATCTCCGCTTTGTTGCGCCCACTCACTTAATCGTTGATATAGCGGTTGGTAAATCTTCGCCATGGATGGTGACTTTATCACCACTTGCTCTGCTTGCTTGTTAAATTCAGTAAAATCGCGTGGTTTGTTAGACTCAACCACATCCACTTGATTGAGGATCTGAGGAAACTCACCATCAAGATATTGCTGAGCACGATCATTTTGTTGAGCACAGCCAAAGAGTAGGCTCAAAGAGATAATAGGAAGGAGTTTTTTTAACACGTGTCTTTTCCGTAAAAGAGAATAGCAAAAGGATGGCAAACAAATGCATACGGTGCAATTGAAAAGCAACGACAAAATGTTTCAACGCTAAGCCAATCCGTTTACTCGTTGTGAATTCATTCAGTTAATACAACATGATAGCAGCGGAAGAATTACGGAATTGTCCGGATTATGTTTGAAAGTAAGATTTACTGATTGAGAGATGAAATTGTGATCATCCATGTGACTCACAGACGCAAGAGATCTCTGCTTAACAGACAAAGATAAAAACGACTATCTTACCGCAATCCTTGCACGCCCCTCTAAACGGAATACAGGTAGATAATGTGCATTGGCATCCAGCTTCATTTCTGCATGCTGCTTACCCACAAAATTGAAGTGCCGCTCATTTGAACCCACTCGATACGAAAACGAATCCCCATCGAATTCAAAACTGGTCGCCACTGTAGAACCATTTACGGTAACACCGCGCTCACTCAACACAAATTCTTCACGAGCATAAGGCGCAACATCTTGCTCAACCCAGCGACCATAAATTGTCGATTTGGGAATGGGCGGATTAATGGTTCGAGTAATCAAATCACTATACAGCATGCACACGACAACGGTTCCAACTATCGCTATAAGCATGAGAGAACGCTCTAGCCACTTACGAAGCATTGATTTAGATGACGTTTTTGACAGATTTGAAGCAGTGATCGCAGCATTCTTATTAACAGCAGAAGACATGAGGTTCACGTATTGAGGAAAGACGCCACCATTGTAACCTTCCCTCTTAACGGGACCAAGAACCTACCTCAATATGTTTGTGCTTTATTCCAAAATTTCACCTTGCCACCGAGTGAATAAAAAGGCATTATTTTAACATAATTAAACAAAGGGATGGCTGTAGTGAAAATTCGTAGTACTGCTCTCGTAAAAGGATTCCGTCAATCAACACCTTATGTCAATGCTCACCGCGGAAAAACCATGGTGATCATGCTGGGCGGAGAAGCCGTCGCACACAAAAATTTTGGCAATATTATTAATGATATCGCACTCATGCACAGCCTCGGAATTAAAGTCGTGGTGGTGTATGGTGCACGTCCTCAAATTAATCAGCTGCTAGAAAAACAAGACCTCACTACGCCTTACCACAAAAATATCCGCATTACGGATGAATCGGCTTTATCTGTTGTTATGCAAGCTGCCGGACAACTTCAACTTGCGATTACTGCGCGCCTATCAATGAGCCTCAACAACACTCCGATGGCAGGCACCCAGCTCAATGTCGTTAGCGGAAACTACATCATTGCTCAGCCACTCGGCGTTGATGACGGGGTGGATTATTGCCATAGTGGACGTATTCGCCGCATTGACACCGATGCTATCAACCGCACTCTTGATCAAGGCTCTATTGTGCTACTTGGCCCCATTGCGAGCTCTGTGACTGGCGAGTGTTTTAACTTACTTTCTGAAGAAGTTGCGACACAACTGGCGATCAAATTAGGCGCAGACAAACTGATTGGTTTCTGTTCAGAACAAGGTGTCATTGATGACAACGGTAATGCTGTCGCCGAGTTGCTGCCAATTGAGGCGGAGCATGTCATCAAAACGCTCTCTGAAAATACGTCTCCTGACCTAGATTACAACACTGGGACACTGCGCTTTCTTAAAGGGTCTATTGCCGCTTGCCGTGCCGGAGTACCTCGCAGCCACTTGATCAGTTATAAAGTAGATGGAGCCCTAATTCAGGAGTTGTTCTCTTTCGACGGTATCGGAACCCAAGTCGTTATGGCGAGCGCTGAACAAGTGAGGCAAGCCAATATTGACGATATTGGCGGTATCTTAGACCTCATTCGTCCTTTAGAAGAACAAGGTGTACTCGTTAGGCGCTCTCGAGAGCAGCTAGAGCAAGAGATTGGAAAGTTTACCATTATCGAAAAGGACGGTCTGATTATTGGCTGTGCAGCCCTTTATCCATACCCAGAAGAGCGCAAAGCAGAGATGGCTTGCGTAGCGATTCACCCTGACTATCGTGATGGGAACCGAGGTTTGTTACTGCTCAACTACATGAAACATCGTTCTAAATCCGAAACCATTGATCAGATTTTTGTCCTCACGACACACAGTCTGCATTGGTTCAGAGAGCAAGGTTTTTACGAAGTCAGTGTCGACTATTTGCCCGGAGCCAAACAAGGGCTATATAACTTCCAGCGTAAGTCAAAAATCTTAGCGCTAGATTTGTAGCTTAACCTTAAATCAGGAAGAGAAATTTAAGGTCCCGCTATACCAACACCTCAAGGTGCGGGATTCAGCTCATTGACGCTCAATCCCACACATCAAGTTTGTTTTGGAGTAAAGCCTCACATAAATCCTGCTTCGAGCTAGTGAGTCATCATGTAAACACCAACTTAGAAATGCGCAAACCATTGCTTAATTTTCGTTCCAATTTTATCTTTTAAATATACATTTGGTTGGCTATACTCTGCTCGCTAGTGATTGGTTTTTAACCAATACGAATGGATCTAGGTGATGTAATGTAGCCTTCACCCTAAAATACTGGGCAATTGAAAAACTAGTTAGCTCCGTATTGCACACCAAGGACAGTTGTTAATCTGACTTTAAATAAGCCGAGACGAGCACTGTTATGAGAACAATCATTTGTAATTCGCTTCAAAGCTTCTGGGATATGGCTGACAATCAGTTTTTAGAAGGCCTAGACGTCCACTGTGTTTTCCCCGTAAATGACGCTGTCCGAGATTTTATTCTTGCTTATCAACAGCAATACAAAATACGCAGCGTGTCTTTTACCAATGCGTTTGCAAAACATGCATAAAAGAAGACCGAGCCATAAGCTCGGTCTTCTTTTACGTACGTAATCAATTCAAAAAAAAATCATAGCCAACAAAGATGCAAAAATAGTGACTACGATAAAGATTAAAATAGTCCAGTACACTACCCCAATACTTATGAACCACTTTGGGCAAACTCTACGAATATCTGTTAGCTTTCTTTTTTTGGCCAACTTAGGAAATGCAACTGCGGCAACAAGGGCTAATCCATGTATTAAGGCCCCAAAGTGACATCCAGAAACTAAAGCAAGCTCAATATCTGTATAATGCTCACTAGTGTACGCATAGCGCTTTACTTTTTGCGGCGTGATAACAATAAGCAAAATACCTACTATCAGGTACCAAAAAACTAACAAAGCACCTGCAACAAAAAATGTAATAAAAGAAACTTCTAATAACTGCAAACTTCACCGACCTTCTATTCCAGCTCTCAAGTAATAGACATCCAAACCACCATTGAGCCTAAAGTGATCATAGCTAGAAGCAATAAAACGCTTATATAAATACGGCAAATTCCGATGAATAGACCGGAGCAAACTTGATGAATATCAGCAAAGCCCCTTCTCCTCGCTAAAGTTGGTAAAGCGACCGCCGCAACTAAGCCTACACCATGTACTAAAGCACCAAAGTGAAAACCCGAGACTAAGGCTAACTCTACTTCTGAATAATGTTTCGGATTAAAAGCAAACCGCTTCACCTTTGGCGGTATAAAAAATATAAAAATTGCTCCGATAATAACGAACCATAAAAACGCGACTCCTCCGGCGATAAAGAAGGTTAGAAAGGACCAATCTAATAACTGCATATATTACCTACACCTGTCGATTCAACTACGTCTAAGTGAGAATAGTGCTCTTTATATACCGCTGCAGCTTGTTTTCCTGAATAATAACTTCCGACAGATGAAGCAACTCCCAATACCAGAGCTCCCACCCAACCAACGGGTGTAGCAACAACAAATAATGATATTGCAATACCAGACATAGTACCTACAACTGTACTTGCTGCAGTTTCCACCAATATTTCGTTTTTCTTTGCCTTAGAGTCTGCTCTAGCTATCTGATCGCAGGCAATACCAATATTAACTGCAGTCAATACAGTGCCACCTTTAGCTGCTACTTTTGATAACTTTGCTAACCTATCAGTATTCTTCTGAAGCGCCGCGGTAGTCATAACCCCGCCGTTTCGAGATATCCTCATAGCCTCTCGAGCTTTCTTACCATTAAAGAGAAGCTTCTCAGTTGGTCCAAGGTTTTTTGCTACATTCTCTAATAGTTTTTTCCTGCGGTAATCATATTGCCCTTTCGAAAACTTTCCTGATTTATAATCTCTATATAAACCATCAAGCTTTTTTAGCTCTGCGACATTTCCTTTTTCACTATCTCCTAATAAAGCCCCCATGGACGCAAAAGTAGCACCGATACCTGCGCTCGCAGGCCCCCAATTGTCATCAAGCCAAGAAAGAGCCCAAAATGCTTCCTTTTCGTTTTGCGACATAGATTTCATCGTTGATTCAAATTGCGCTTGATCATGATCTGAAATGGCAATTTTAGAAGAAAACTCAGATTGCTTGGTGTTTGAAACGTTCAACTTTCTCAAGTAAATAGATTGACCAGATTTAATCGAATTAGGGTCTGAAATTTTTGGGTTGTCTTTTTTTATTTGAGCAACAGCAAAATTATAGCCATCTGTTCCAAACTTAAAATGATAAAACTTCCATATAATTCTCGTAAGAGTATCACCAGGCTTAACACTATATATGTAGCTATACCTATTAACGCTGTTAAAATAAGTTGTATTCATTCCATTCAAATCCTTATGCTCACAATTGCGCATAATGTTAACGTTTCAGATTCAAAAACATCAATTGAAATGACTTTTCTTTCAGAAAGAGAATTGTTAAAACACAACTCATCACCAAGTTTGACATGTAACAAAGGTAAAACTGACTGTAAACTAAGTCCATAATCAGTTAGTAAGCCGCTGTACTAACCCACTCGCGCGAGTCGTTTTCACCTTAATACCTCGCTTCAGAACGTTGAGTTCGGCGTAAAGAGCTAAACGCTTTTTCGCGCGGGTAATGCCTGTGTAAATCAACTCACGAGTTAATATCGGGCTAAAGTCTGGTGGCAAAATCATCAGGGTGTAATCAAATTCACTGCCTTGCGATTTATGGATGGTCATGGCGTAAGCCGTTTCATGTTCAGGCACTCGGCTTGGCAAGACCGATTTCACACTGCCGTCAGGTAACTCGAAAAAGACTTTCAAACGCGGTTCTTCTTCACTGTCATCTCGCATGCAAATACCAATATCACCGTTATACAAACCTAGACCATGATCATTACGCGTAACCATGACAGGTCTACCGTGATACCAAATTTCATCCTGAACCTGAATGAACTTGCGCGCCGCGAGCGCTTTCTCGATGCGCTGGTTTAGCCCAGCAACACCAAAGTCACCTTCACGAATCGCGCAAAGCAGTCGGCATTGGTTGAAGGTATCTAATACCGCTTTGGCTTTACGCGTTAGCGACTCTGGCTCTCCGGTTTCAGGATCGGTTTCCTGTTGTCCAATGCGTTTGAGGTAACGACCGTATTCCTGCACCAACGTCTGCATCATTTGGTTGTAGTGCTGACTACTTAGCGCGAAATGTTCGATATCAGAAAAGTCACGCGCCCAGACGTTATCTACGCTCGCTGCAGAACCTGAGTTAACCGCTTTTGCCAACTGACCAATGCCTGAGCGAGCGTCAAATCGGTAACTCTTTTGCAGCATACATAAACTATCGGCAATGCTAGATGCACTGTTACCCGTATGGGCTAAAGTATCGAACCCCGTCAGTTTTGCAATGGCTGACGCCTGCTCTTTTCCATAACCCAATGCGTGGAACGAACAGATATCACCCAACACGGCCCCTGCTTCAACTGAAGCAAGTTGATCTTTATCACCTAGCAAAATCAGCCGCGCATGTTTCGGTAAGGCATCGACCACTTTATACATCATTGGCAAATCGACCATCGACGCTTCATCGATAACCAAAATATCCAAATGCAGTGGATTTTGCTTGTTGTGACGAAATTCTGCGCTATTAGGAATCGCGCCCAGCAACCTATGTAAGGTACTCGATTCAGTCGGAATTTTGGCTTTTAGCTCCGGAGAAACTGGCAGTTCTTGCACTGCTTTACCAATGGACTCGGTTAATCGCGCCGCCGCTTTCCCCGTCGGGGCCACCAGCTTAATGGTCAGATTTTTCTCGTGCGTTGCCTGTTCAATCAAAGCAGCAAGCAATTTGGTTACTGTCGTCGTTTTACCCGTACCTGGGCCACCAGAAATCACAGCAAATCGACGGGTTAACGCAACTGCCGCCGCAATTTTTTGCCAGTTCACGCAAGCCGAGAGTGGCACGAGTTCATCCAGTGTTTGTAAATCCTGAACCTTGCGCGCATTGCTAAGCACGGAATCAATGGCGTGCCAATCCAACGATTCGCTTGCGACCACATCAAGGTGGTCACACACCAATTGTTGACGCAACACTTGGTTGCTGCTTCCCGCTTCTACTGCTTTGCCTAACGCGTTAAACAGAAAATGGTATTGGCGTGCAAATAAATGGTTGAGCAACTTGGATAATCGCGCAAACTCTTGTGGTTGCAAGTTAACTGCGGCGCCCAACTGATTGAGCTTTTCCGCCAGTGTCACTTCATAATGCCAATAGCGGTGCAGATACAGACGCTCGCCATCGAACATCAGCGGTAAGGCTTCTCCTTGCGCGCCGACCAAGCTGGAATTTTGTAATACTTGAATCCAATCTATGCCTTGCAACTGTGTATTGAGCGCCAATGCCGACTCACCAAACAGCCCTAGCTTACTGGCTAAATCCGTAGATTGCCCTTGTGCATCGAACAGAGACAGACAGATATGTCCTTTGCCGAGCTCACTACTGACAACACCCGCGATAAACGCCAGTGCTTGGCTATCCGACTGTTCATCATGCGTTTGAGAATCAATAAAACAGGCGAATTGGTAGTCGAGCTGACGAATAGCACCTTTGTGCGCCAAGCGTTCCAGCACTACCAATAGACTATCTTGGTCAGAATGAAGATTGCGATTTGTCGTCATTAAAGTAGCTCCATCTGCCCGGCTTGAGTTGAGCGCGTTTCAAGTGCTTGACCATCAATCAAACGATCCATCTCTTGTAAGAAGTCTAAGGTTGGTTTCGCGGCAAAAATGCCGTGGTCACTCTGCCCGTCCATGCCGCGCAAGAACAAGTAATACACGCCACCGAAGTGCTGTTCATAATCATAATTGGCCAATCGGCTACGTAGGAAACGATGCAGTGCTAACGCATAAATCTGATACTGCAAATCGTAGCGGTGATCCGCCATCGCCGATTTCAGAGCCTCACCATGGTAGCTCGTCACATCGTCGCCAAGATGATTCGATTTCCAGTCAAGCACGTAGTATTTACCTTGATGTTCAAACACCAAGTCGATAAAACCTTTGAGCATACCTTGCACGGTTTGGAAACCTAAATCCCCCGCTTTCGCCGACAACGGATCGTGACGTTGAATGACTCGGTTTAACGCCGGTGCAGACAACACTTCAATCGGCAGCAAAAATTCCATCTCCACCAAACGTTGCGACGGTGCATTTTGATTCAGCAGCAAAGACTTACCATCCAACGGCGTTGCGAGTACGGTATCAATCAATTGCTGTAAAATGGGCAACCACTCTTCATCGAGCTGTTCGCTTTCCATCAAGCCAAGGATGATTTGTGTATTCTCTTCCGTCGTGGCTGGCTGAGTAAATTCAATTTCCTCAAACAGGCTGTGCAGGAACGTACCCGGACGCGCACCACGAGGGAAGGTAAAAATCGAACGCTCTGGCTCCACCAAATCCGCTTCGTCTTGTTCTTCAGATGAGTCGATATCAAAACCTGTAATCTCAATCGTGGCATCATGCTCGGCGTGATGAGAGCCTTGCTTGACCAAGCCAGAATAACTGGTGATGCGCCAGTTTCTGTCGATAGGGTTTTGCAGTTCTTTCGCACTAAGATCGTGTATTTCTTCTTGTGGCGCTACGTACTTATCTTCGAGTTGCTGCGGCGGATCGGCCACAACGACACAATCAAGCTCGTCTTGTTGCTTTGTTAAACCTTGGTGCAAATCGTTAATGCCACCTTCTTGACCATTTTGAATCAAATAGCCAATCGCACTGCGGTGTACACCAGTTGGCTCTTTGGTCGAACGGCCATTGCGCAACGGTGAGGCACCGATAAAACACGCATAAACAGCACGCGTTAGTGCCACGTATATCAAGCGTAAGTCTTCCGCCAAACGCTCTTTGTCCGCTTGCTTCATGGACGCATCGTTGCCAGTGATATCCAGTACCGTGCGGTCATTGGCTGCATCGTAATATTTGGCTTCACTGGCTTCTCGATAGCTGAACACAAACGGCAGAAATACGAGGTCATACTCCAAGCCTTTTGATTTGTGAATAGTTACGATCTGCACTAAGTTACGTTCCGATTCTAAACGTTGGATTTGGTCATCACTGCCACCCAAACCGTTTTCCGCATCACTGATAGACTGAGCGAGCCAACGCAGCAGACCGTGATCGCTATCCAGTTCATTACTGGCGTGTTGAAGCAGTTCACCAATGTGCATTAAATCGGTAAGTACTCGCTCACCATTTTCACCCTGTGAACTCGCACCTTCTTCTAGTAATCGCTCGGCAATATGGCGTTTGCTGATCACCGCGCGCAACATCGGCAGCACACCACGTTGAATCCAAAGTTTGCGATATTCTTTGAATTCGTTTACGGCGTTTTCCCACACCACTTCATCGTTATTAAGTGCATCCAAACTTGCTGCGTCGAGGGCAAACAGCTCAGAAGCAAGACTTGCACGCAGCGCACGGTCATTTTCTGGAGTCAGCACCGCTTGCAGCAAACGCTGTAGATCCTGCGCCACTGAACTGGTAAACACACTGTCTCGGTTAGACAGGTACACGCTGGCAATGCCTTGTTCAGCCAGCGCTTGTTTGATCATTCGACCTTCACTACCTGTTCGAACCAACACCGCGATATCGCCCGCTTGAACCGCTTTCTGTTTTTCGCCATTCACCAGACACGCTTGCCCCTGTTGAGCCTGCGTCAAAATAGTTTGGATTTGGCTTGCAGTCGCCTCTGCCATTCGAGTCAAATACTCGCCTTTTGGTAGCGGTTTATCGTCCGCTTCTTGCAACCAATAGGTCAGCGCGGGTTGCTTTTGGCCACCCATAGTCCAAATGCGTTTTTCGGCATTGGGACTGTACCTAACGGGTAAGAACGGAATATCCGAATCATAGATAAATGGACTGTCTGGCAAAGCAAATACTTGGTTTACCGCCTGCACCATATCTGCGCTAGAACGCCAGTTGGTTCCTAACGTGTAGTGGGCACTTACTTGGTTACGCGCTTTGATATAAGTGAAAATGTCTGCGCCACGAAAGCCATAAATCGCCTGCTTGGGGTCCCCGATCATAAACAAACCACATTCCGGGTTGTTCAGATAAATACGGCTGAAAATACTGTATTGAAGCGGGTCGGTATCTTGGAACTCGTCAATCATTGCGACAGGATACAAAGTACGAATACGCGCAGCTAAAAGCTTGCTTTCGTCCGTATCGATAGAAGCAGAAAGTTGTGTCAGCAAATCATCGAAAGAGAGCCACTGTTTTTGATTTTTCGCGTTAGCCAGCATCACACGACAATGTTCAATCGCATGAGCAAGCAGTGGCGCTTTTAAGCTGATTGGGTTGGCAAGAAATGTTTCAATGACTTCAAATACCGCATGCTGCGGCGCACTGCCTTTCGGTGTTTTTTCCAACAAGACGTTTTGCGCGAATTTCTCCAGCTTGTCTGGATAATTGTAACCTGTAGTTTCCGTTGCCGCCCAAGCGTTTACCGCCTCCAACCACGTCGGCAGAGACTTTTTGGTATAGCTACGTTTGTTAATATCTGAATCTGAAATTAGCGTTAAGAAGTCATCTTGGCTTTCTCGCCACTGTGCTTTTAATTCATCAATTTTTTTCAAATTTTCAGTATGAAGATCAGCCAAACTGCCTTTCATTGCTGGAACAGAAAGGCTTAACGGCGCACCAGTTAAGTAATTGCTGATGTCAGACAACAACGCAGATGGAGAGCCCCATAGCTGGCGAATTTCTCCAGCCAACGTAAATGGCAACGGGTAGAAATTGCGACGCCAGTAATCGGCTACAACTTGCGCTTTTAGGTGACTTTCATCGGTCACAAACTCGTTATTAAATCGGCTGCCAGATTCAAACGCATTTTGCGTTAGCATACGTTGGCAAAAACCGTGAATGGTGTAGACCGCCGCCTCGTCCATCTGACGCTCTGCCTGCAATAAAATTTCTGCGGCTTGCTTGTGATCGTCAAACTCATTAAGCAAAGGTTGGATCACCGGGTCGGAACTCTGTCCACGCGCAAACGCGATTCGCGCATCATGGATTCTTGCCCTGATACGATCGCGTAATTCCGCAGTTGCCGCTTCGGTAAAGGTTACAACCAGAATTTGGTCGACCGTAAGCGGTACGCGATGCCGAGTTTCCGCGCTGCCGTGACCAAGCAAAAGGCGCAGATATAAACCTGCAATAGTGAAGGTTTTACCTGTACCTGCTGATGCCTCGATTAACCTCGCGCCATGCAGAGGAAACGTCATCGGTTCTAGTGGCGTTGGTTGAGGTTGCTCTGTGCGGTCTAACGTATGTAGAGGGCACTCTGCACCTGACATTTGATCCATAACGCTGAATCTCTCCGGATTATTTACTAGGACGTATCACCTAATAAATGTGATCTATAGTTAAAAATTCTATTAATATGTTTAACAAGTTGGATCATTTAGAGCTTTGTGAGATCTTTCTCACGGTTATCCATAAGACGTACCGTTAGTATGCGCCCCACGAGATAAGCCAAACCTTTTTGGCGGCACAACTCAAATGAATTAAACAAAAGTATCATGGTCCCTCTGACCTTGTGGCCGTACAGCGAACGCCCTACAAAAAATAATGATTTTCTGGCGGCCACCCTACTCTTCCTTCTCTTTATCCAACTTTCTTTATCACGCTTTTACATCATCAGCGTCTTGAACCGCTAAGCGCGCACCTTGCAGTACTAATGCTGTCAGCAAACGAACTTCTGAGGCCAACTCATCATTCCAAGCAGGCCAAATTCGAGAGATGTACGAATTATTGCCTTCGCCCGGGCTCATGAAGCCATCATTGAATGCGTCAGCCATTTTCTTCAAAGATTTCTCTTCGTCATCGACCCACTGACCGCGGCTAAAGCCCGCTTCAACACAAGCCAACGCCGTTTTCGGGAAATAAGGCAAAGGCTTAGTCATGCCTTCGAAAAATAAGCGAACTAATTCAGTCAGTAGCTGTTTGGCATACTGCGCATCGGCAATTTCTGGGTAGATCAAATGCAGCGCGCCTTCTTTACGATCGTAACCAATGATGTGAGTTTTCTTAGCATGACCCGACGCCGACATGGCAAGGTGATCGATCCACGCAGCAAGGTAATCCTGCGAGCGAATCTTACCGCTTCTATAGCGAATCAAACCGGATTGGTAGCATTGAGTCAGCCAACCTGTTAGGCGAACGTTTTTCTCTTCGCCTTCATTTCGCTCAAACAAGGAATCAAACGTCAGGTCGATTTCCAAATCGTCTTGAGGCGCACCAGATAAAAACGCCAGTTTATCCACCAGCTCTTCCGCCTGAACTCGGTTAGTTTCAAATTCGATATCACCAAACGCCCCCACCGGCAGTTTGCCTTGCGCGCGCTGTTGACTCATAAAGTGTTTAAGTACCTCTGTTTTTTTCTCTGGCTGCATCAATGTCGTTTCAAGCAAGGTTTCTAACAGCTCATCACGCATTTGATAGCTCTCCAAACCACCTAAAACAAAGGGTTCGTCGTCCTCCATCACCGGTAGTGGCGGTTCAAAGATTACTTTTAAACGACGATTGAAAAAATACTGCACAGGTAAGCGCCAGAAACGTTGCAACTCGACTAAGTCGAGCTCAAGTGGGAACGTCGCTCCTAACAGATAGTCGTCTAATGCCCGATTAAAATCACGACGAACATAGCCTTGCGATTGACTACTTTGAGTTAATGCCGCTGGAATCCACTCTTTCGCGTAGCTGGCGTGCATGCCTTGGAACGCACTTGGGCTAAACGGCACCATGGCGTGGGTATTCACCAACGCATTTAATAAGTTGTCGCCAGACTCATCAACGGGCAACGCTTCATCACCACTTAAACAATAGTTTTGGTGGCAGTATTCCATCAGCTCAGAAACCAGAACCGAAGGTACTCGCTCGGTATTGTCTTGGATTGAACGGCCAACATAACTGATGTAGAGCGTTTGCTGTGCCGATAGCATTGCTTCGAGGAATAGGTAACGGTCATCATCTCGACGCGAACGGTCGCCCGGTTTGGTTCTTCCGGTCATCAAGTCAAAGCCTTCTGGCGGCATGGAGCGTGGGTACACGCCGTCATTCATCCCCAGTAGACAAACGGTTCTAAACGGAATAGAGCGCATCGGCATCAGGGTACAAAAGTTCACTTGACCAGCCAGGAAGCGCTGGCTGACTCGTGTGCCAGATAATTTGTTTTGAAGGTATTGGCTGATGATCGACGGCGACAACGCATCATCAAATGCGGCATCAGCTAATTGCTCTTTGAGTTGGCTGAGCGTATCGCGAATGGATTTGAGCGCCATTTCGCCTTCTAACTCAACTGAGAAGAAGTCATCCAGCAGTGAAACCAAAGTCTCTCGCCAACCATCAATAGTCTGAACATGAGAAAGTTTGCTTCGATAAGTGCTAATTTGTTGGATAAAGTGTGCCAACTTGCCCGCCAGCTCTGCACCCATGCCTTGCACTTCGTTGTACGGAGATAAACTGCCTTGCTCGGTTTCAAACAAACCTGCGGATTCTGGCATCGCGTAGCCAAGCAACATGCGTTGAATACCAAATTGCCATGTGTTTTGACGGGTTTCCGGCAGTTCAAATTCGCGTCCGGTATTGGCATCCAACCCCCAGCGAATCCCCGATTCCTCAACCCATTGTTTGGCTTGTAAGAAATCATCTTCGCTGAGTTCAAAACGCTTTAATATCGCCGGAGTTTCCAAAAGTTCGAGTAGTTCTGATGCCAAACAGCGCGTATTGGGTAAGTTCACCAACTGCATAAATGCGGCCAGAATTGGGCTCTCTTGATCGGCGGTTCGGTCAGAAATCGAATAGGGAATAAAACGCTCACCCGGTGCGTTACCAAAGACCGCCTGAATCGCAGGGCTGTAAGCGTTGATGTCCGCGACCATCACGATAATATCGCGCGGTTTTAACGTTGAGTCAGCATCGAACATCGCCAATAGTTGATCATGCAGCACTTCCACTTCACGCATCGGGCTGTGACAAGCGTGTAGGCTCAGTGATTTATCACCCAAGCTAACCACTTGTTTGTGATGACTGTTTTCAATCTGTTGGTCATCTTGATGTTCTTCAAGATTGAGAATATCCGCTTGCAATTGATGGAGCAGACTGTCGCGCTCAACATCAACAAAGGCTTCAATTTCATGAGATTCCAGCTGAGACAACAGATACATATTGTCGCGCCCGAGTTTACCCATGGACGCCAACAGACTGTTTCCGACCACATCGGTGTGCAGCTCATCGATCACATTATCTTCCAGTGATCCTTTCAGTTGCTCAGTTTCACCTTGCACTTCCGAGTGATCGTCCTGCCACACAACGTGCTGACGATGTTTCGCCGCCAAACGAGCCAGATATTTGCGATCTCGAACTTCACCCCAGTAATAACGACACGGGTTGGTGAACATCAGATGCACGTCGATGTGTTCACCAATTGCTTTTAGCGCATCCATATAGCGAGGCGGCAACGAAGAAATGCCAAAAACAAACAAACGCTTGGGTAAATGGTCAAAATTGCCGTTAAAACTCTCTAACGTGTCGATAAAGTGCTCATAAAGGTTGGCACGGTGATATGGAGACTGTCCTAATGACACAGTGTGATCATACAACGCTTGCCATAAGATCGGCTGCCACGGATGCTCATCTTCCAGCTCTGGCACACTCTGCCCAGCTTCCCAACTTGCGATCCATTCCGGACGATACACCAAGTAACCATCGAAAATATCGGCAATTTTCTCAGCCAGCTGATACAGCTTAGAGTGGTCAATGTCATCTTTGAGGTACTGCGCTAACGGCGAAAACACCTCTTGGTTGAGAAGCCCCGGAAGCAAATGCATCAACTTCCACGTCATCGCTTCTTTGTTAAACGCACTGCGTTTTGGCACGTCTGGCAATACCTGCGTAAACATTTCCCAAATGAAAGTCGCAGGGAGCGGAAAATCAATGTTCGCGGCAACACCAAACTCTTTGGCCAATTCCATTTTTAGCCACTGGGACATGCCTGGACTTTGAACCAGAATTT
Organism: Vibrio sp. 1402; assembly: GCF_033340275.1. Classification (NCBI taxonomy): domain Bacteria; kingdom Pseudomonadati; phylum Pseudomonadota; class Gammaproteobacteria; order Vibrionales; family Vibrionaceae; genus Vibrio; species Vibrio sp. 1402. The sequence continues at coordinate 256,149 of NZ_JAWOWE010000006.1, read as the reverse complement.
GTTCTTTTTCGAACGGGTTTTCCAGCGGACTGATTCGAATCAGTTCGACAAGGAGTGATTTAAGAACGTCAACTTGGTTGGAGTGATAAACAGTAAACAAATTGGGAATACCGAGCGCCGATTGAAACTGTTAGCTAGCTTAGCACAGCCCCATTTAAACCCGCAGTGATCTCGCGTTCGGAAAAAACAAAAGGTTATATATCACTCAAATAGAGTATGAATCTTCTGAATTTTCACATGTCAATCAAGTCTGACATTTCCATACAAAATGTGACATTCGTCGCAACTATTCCATAATAAAAAACACTGTTTTATACTCCCTCTACCCATAATTTATAAACAAACAAAAAGTATGTTTCGCAAACTGTCTTCCAACAGCGCTTGGCTGATTGCTTTTTTTGCTTGCTTTGCAGTGTACCTGTCGATCGCTTGTTATCCTTTTGTGTTGTCTAACAATCAGAATGAACCGCTAACCTTGTTGCAAGGTTACTATTTGGTTTCGACTCAATATGGCTGGCTGGGCTTGATCGCTCTTCCATTTATGTTGTTGAGTTTATTGCTCTCTTTTCTACCGACTCGAGCATTCAAAGGTATCGTGATCGCTATCGCGATCTGTCTATTGATCATGTTTAAAGTCGATATCCTCGTTTTTCAGCAATACAAACTTCACATCAACGCCCTATTAATCCGTATGTTTTTCGAAGGTGGCGGTGATGTCTTCGATATTTCTTGGATGAGTTGGCTTATCTTCGTCAGTGAAGTTGCCGTTCTGGTGATCGGGCTTGCCTGTACCGTTTGGGTAAGTAATAAACTGGCACAAAGCCGAGCTAAGTTCGTTTTGATCAGCGTTTGGTTTGCTGTATTGCTTAGCACGCAGATGATTCATGCGTACAAAAACGCACTTTACGACGATGAAGTCAGTCAGTTTTCGAATAACTGGCCACTTTACTACCCGCTGACGGCTCGTAAATTTATTTACAAACACGACCTAGTGGATGAGAACATTGCATCGAAGAACCGCGTAGAGTTAACCAACATTGAACGTAGCTCACTCAACTATCCGCTTGCGCCGATTCAAGTGCAAAGCAAAGAGAAACAACCCAATGTCTTGTTTATCTTGGTTGATGCGTGGCGCTACAGTGATGCGACGCCGGAAGTCATGCCAAATGTCAGCAAGTTCGCCGAAAAAACAGTGAATTTCACACAACATATGAGCGGCGGCAACTCAACTCAAGCGGGTATTTTCAGCCTGTTTTACAGCTTGCCAGCGACCTACTGGGAAAGCTTTTACGCAAGTCAACGCTCTCCTGTTTTTATGGATACGCTGCAAGCAGAAGGCTACCGCATGGGCATTTTTGGCTCGGCACCGCTCACCAGCCCGCCACTTTCTCGCACGGTATTCAAAAAAGTGTCGGACTTGACCCTGAAACAAACTGGGGAAACAGCTGTCGAGCGCGATCAGCAGATAACAGACAAGTTCATCGAGTTCCAAAAGCAGGATAGCGACAAGCCGTACTTTGGTTTTCTGTTCTACGATGCCGCCCATGGCACAGTATTTCCCGAACCTGAATTTGCGAAATTCAAACCATACTGGGAACGCGTTGACCACATTTTGCTCAACAACGATTTTGACGCTTCGCTTTACCATAATCGATACAAGAACTCGTTGTACTACATCGATAGCTTGATTGGTGATGTGCTGAAAAACGTCGACTTAGACAATACCATTGTGGTGATTTCATCAGATCATGGTGAAGAGTTTAATGACCATAAGATGAACTATTGGGGCCACACGGGTAACTACAGTGACGTTCAAGTACATGTGCCTCTTTACGTGTACATGCCAAATCGTCAGCCAGAGCAAATTGATTACCGCACGACCCATTTTGACGTCGTGCCAACCATGATGAATACGCTGTTTGACGTTCAAGGCACAACGAGTTCATACAGCGTTGGTCATAACTTGTTTGATAGCTCAGCCTCTCGCGATTGGTATATTGCAGGCAGCTACTACAACTATGCATTGGTCGGCAAAGAACTGATGCTTGTGGTCAACCCTGGCGGGCACTCTCAGCAACTGAATCGCCAGTTAAAAGTCGAGAAAGAACAGAAAGTTCCTGTCGATATCATTCGTCATTCTCTGGATGAGATGTCGCGATTTTACAAAAAAGGCTAGCGTTCAACATCGACGCCGATTGAAATAAAAAAGCCTCTTGGTTGTAAGACCAAGAGGCTTTTTCCTATCTGCTATTTAAGCGTGATGAGCGTGCATCAAGCGTGGCTGAATCAACAAGTTGTTGATGTATTGTAAGGCCACATAAGAGACAACAAATGTTGCCACAATCAACTCAAGACTAGCTAAGCCTCGCACTTGTTGAACATAGTGCGCAGCCAATCCTTGCAACTCCATCCAATTCGCCATTTTAAACAGCGCCGTCGCACCGATCACCATCGGGAAAGTGAACGCCGCATAGCCTGGGCTAAATGGCAGTCTAAGCAATTTAAAGAATGCGAGGTAAATGATGGCTGTCATCAATACCGCGATACCAAATAGCATAGCGATGATCACTGGTGATGGTGTCGCAGTGACCGTTAAGTACCCTGCCAATGATAGACTTGCTGGTGCCGCCATAATTGCCATTGTTGGTTTCGCTGCATCCGGAATTTCATGGGTAAACATGAAACGGTAAATCATCATCGGCAACATGATCGCGTACGCCACCATACCAAACATCAATGCACCTTGTGCCACTGGTGCTAACATCGGGTTGCCAGAGAAAGACACATCCGCAACGATGATACCCACAGGCGGTACAAACCAACTAGGAACCATGTGGTGCAATTCAAAATCTTTGGCGCGATGGTAAACAAAGCTCACCAAGAATACGATGTGCAAAACCACCGCAATCAGCCAAAGCGCATCGCCAGCTAATGGGTAAAAATGGCCGAGAGAGTTCGATACCACCATAGTGCCCATCGCAAATGTCGGAACCACGCTGCCCACAACCGGATGAGCAAGATCTTGTCTCAATAGATGATTATGTAGCAAAAACTTGGTTGCCAATATAGCCAACAATATGCTCGCGATACCCGCACTAATCCACTGTCCGTAGCCATGTAATTCGGCGAAGTTCTCCCAACTCCAGCCCAAGCTTGCAATACCAAGAGCCAAACCCGCCATTGGAGTTGGTGCTCCCATTACTTTTGCTTTTGTTCTTTGAATCATGATGACCTCAACCAGACTCACTCTTGATGGGACGTATAATACGCTTGCACTTCGTTCCGATATATCTAATTATTTAAAACAAACGTTCAGAATTACTTAACGGTGGGGTATGGCAAGTCACATTTCTCTTAAACAACTGAAAGTGTTTACGACGATCACGCAGCACAAAACGCTCACAGCGGCTTCTGATAGTCTCTTTTTATCGAAAGCCGCAGTGAGCATGGCACTCTCAGAATTAGAAAAGCAGATCGGCCATCACTTATTTGATCGTGTTAATAACCGACTGATTTTGAACCAAGAAGGTCAAAAACTACTGCCACTGGCGGATGAATTACTCAACCGAGCCAAGGACATCGAGAGCATTTTCGATGGTGACCAAGCGCTATCGGGCCAACTTCGCATTGGTGCCAGCGACACCATTGGCAACCAAGTCGCGCCCTATTTGCTTAGCGAATTTCGTCAGCAAACGAACCATCGTTCTCAAAGTCTGTTCATTTCTAACTCCGCACAAATCTGCGACATGCTGACCGATTACGAGTTAGACATAGCCCTCATTGAAGGCAAAACACTTCACCCTGAATTGCAGTCTACCCAGTTTAGCGAAGATGAAATGTGCGTGATTTGCGCGCCCAATTCCCCAGCCGCGCACGAAGGGCCAGTAAACTTAACCGAGCTAGAAAACAGTGAATGGATATTGCGAGAGGCAGGATCTGGTTCACGCGAATTTTTTATGCGCGTTGTCGCGCCGCGCTTGGAACATTGGCATGAAGCTTTTCAGCTCAATACCACCGAAGCGTTGATCAACTCAGTATCGGCAGGGTTAGGCTTGGGCTGCTTGTCACGTTTGTCTGCAGAACCTGCTATTCGTGACGGCCGCGTAAAACTGCTCGACATGCCTTTAGATATGAAACGTCGCTTCTGGTTACTGGTTCATAAAGAGAAATATCAAAGCCCATTGCTCAAAACGTTTATCGAATTTTGCCAAGATTGGGAGCGACCAACAAACCTTCCTTTGACGGACAAACCCGCAAAGTGAAACCAAGATAGTTTAAATGCTAGTCAGTTAGTTGTACGTGTCTCTCATTCTGAGGCTTGTCGCTAGACTTGATTGGTCAAAAACTGTATAAAAAGCCAGTATCAATACACCAAATTAGGGGACCAACCATGGCTGTAATCGTCAAGTACGTGGTAGAACGCAATGGAGAAGAGAAAATGACTTTTACCTCTAAAGCGGAAGCTGACGCATACGACAAAATGCTGGATATGGCAGACGAGTTATTCTCACTGCTGGGTAAAAGTGAACTTCTAGAAGACGAAGGTAAGCAAGAAGATCTTGCAATGTACCTTGCGCAAAACAAAGAAGAAGTGCTTTACGCTCTGGGTGCAAAACGTAAACCTGCACCAAAAAAAGCAAAGAAGCTTGAAGCTGTTGAAGAAGATAGCGAGCAAGAAGACGCTGCATAAGCCTCTCATTTGTTTAGAAAAAACGTCGCATTATGCGGCGTTTTTTTATTCCTGAAGTTAAACACTCTCTATTTCATAAAAACTAACCCCGGTAAACTCGTTTTTAGTCACTAGATTTAAAAAGCTATTGTCGATATTTGAAGTATAGATGCTTATTGGAGAACCACTTAATTTGAAGAGCCTCGGGGTTGAAACTTTAGCACGATCAATAACAAAACGCTTATATGGTCTAGTTCTATGAACTCTGCCATTTGGCTTGTAGTTTATCTCGCACAGTTCAGTATGTAATGCATCCAATTTAGAAGTCACATTAAGTGCATACCAAATGGAGTTATCCACATTTACAGGTAGGAATTCACAACAATCTCCGAGCGTATCTTTGAACAAGCTCGCAATATCATGGCGAACTACGTACGTACAGCTACCCCAGGCAGCAATCATTGGTTTTATTAAGTCATCGGAATCATCATGCCGGAGCCAATCAAGTGTCAATGGTTGCCAAGTTGATATTTTTGAAGCTCCATTGAATATTGGTAAAACTTCATTATTCACGTCGTCTAAACCCAATAGGCTCGTGTGCTCTAGATATAAATATTTATCCACATCTGGCTGAATACCAAATACCTTAGTAAAAGTTTGTTTTTTAAACTGCAATTTCATTCGCCCTTATTTTTCTGGTTATTGGAAACATGCCCATTTTCAAGTCGTCTCCAATATCCTCTAAAACCTCAACGATATCTTCTCTATCTGCATCCTGAGCAATCGTATTTTCAAGTAAATGTTCAACGTTCAAATAGTAAAATGAAGTATGGATACAGGAGTGAGAATAAGCTTCAACCATTTGCGAATGGGGCACATGTTTATTCCATCTTGGTAAAAATACACCATTTTCCGCACTATCTATATCGATTCGAAATGCTGATAGCCTCATTCTGGACTTTGCAGCTCTAATGTCTTTCCATGATACAATATGATGAGCAGCTACATTCTTAGGACGACATTGCCCTGTTTTTTTAAGGATGTTTTTGGCCAAGCGATAACTATGGGCCTTATTATGCTCCCACCTTATATGTTGATTAAGTAAAAGATCATCTTTGGATATCACCCCTCTCTTATACTTAATAGAATCTATCACTGAACCTGCATAAAATATTTGAAATTGCGAAGCTTGCTTGGAAGCGAATAACTTATCACCAGTCACATTAAACAAATCTCTTTCCAGCTCAGACGTTGTAACCGTAACGACTTTTTTACCCATACTGATCTCATTGAAAATGCTTAAAAACGTAGATCAACCTTAATATGAATCAATATGAATATAAAGGATTATTTATCTCAAAACCGAGCCGCCTCAAGCTTGCGCCAAATTTATTTGAACTTATACGACACCTTGTTCTAAACAATTAAAAACATACCTCTGTATCTCGAAAGAACTCGCCAGAATAGGAAAACGCCCTTTCTTTCTAGAGCCGAGACAAGAAACTGCCTTCTATCGTTTCAGCAAAACTCCCCCAATAGACCACCTCGTAGCCACATTTCTCATCAGACAAACATATCTCTAAAAAGACAAAAGGTATCCATCTACGGACTTTCTCCATTTCCCCTCTTTAAACTCCCCAACACTCTCTTTATGATGACTGACAACTTAATTATTTCTTGTCAGTGAACAGACGAGACACAAGACTCAACACATGGAGATCAACTATGGCTTTCTTCTCTCTAGCCTTTGGTACGGCAACTAAAAACCGCGACGGCAAAATCATCGAAGCGTTTTTCCCAAACCCAGTTCTTAACCCAAGCGAAGCGCTTGTTAACGCACTAGCAGCAGTAGCAGGTTACGAGCAAGGCAACCAAGCTATCGAGATCTCTGCAGCACAAAGCGCAGAACTGGCAGCAGCATTTGAAGCAAACGGCGATGCGGCAAACGCTTCTTTCGCAGCAAAAGCAGCAGAATCAGCACAACCACTTGTACTGGTTATCCTTGCAACTGACGAGCAGCCACAAAGCGTTGCTGAAGGCTTCCTAAAACTTCAACTTATCTCTAACCGCCTAGTTCAACCGCACGGCACGGTACTAGACGGTATCTTCGGTCTACTACACAACATCGCATGGACTAACGAAGGTCCAATCGACCTACCTGAACTGGCAGAGCGTCAAATCGAAGCTCGCCTAGCGGGTCGTGCACTAAGCGTAGATTGCGTAGACAAGTTCCCTAAAATGGTGGACTACGTGGTACCAACTGGCGTTCGTATCGCTGACACTTCTCGCGTACGTCTTGGCGCACACGTTGGCGAAGGCACAACGGTAATGCACGAAGGCTTCATCAACTTCAACGCAGGTACAACTGGCGTGAGCATGGTTGAAGGTCGCATCTCTGCTGGTGTAGTGGTTGGTAACGGCTCTGACATCGGCGGCGGCGCATCTATCATGGGTACGCTATCTGGCGGCGGTAAAGTTGTGGTTTCTATAGGTGAAAACTCGCTACTAGGCGCGAACGCAGGTCTTGGCTTCCCAATGGGTGACCGTTGTACTATCGAATCAGGTCTATACGTAACTGCTGGTTCTAAAGTACGCATGCTAGATTCTGACGGTCAAGAAGTCGAAGTGGTGAAAGCACGCGATCTTGCTGGAGTTTCTGACCTACTGTTCCGTCGTAACTCTGTAACAGGTCAAATCGAATGTCTTGCTAACAAGAGCGCGGTTGAACTGAACAGCGAACTGCATAAAAACAACTAATAAATAGTTAAGAAAAATCCCCCAGCAGGAAACTGTTGGGGGATTTTTTAGCTTAAAGAAAAATGCGTGATTACTGATTTAAAAAGCTGACCGCTTTATCTGGGAAATCAGTAAACAAACCATCCACTTTTACTTGGTTGTAGTACACATCCATCATGCCTTCAAAGCTGTCAGTGTACGCTGGAATGCGTCCTGGATCGGCGCGGAACGTGTATGGATGCACTTGCAAGCCAGCGTCTTTTGCAGCCTTCATCAACGGCTTGATGATGATATTGTCTTTGGTTGACTTATCATCCACCAGCATCGGCTTCCAAGGTCCAATTCCTTCCGCGTAACTCGCTACTTTCTTCATTCCGTCGGCTTCGAACATCCAGTCATAACTGTATGGTGTTGCCTTGTCGCCTTTGTACACCATAGTTTCGTTCCAGTCCGTGTAAGCCATAAGCTGAACGAGCTTTAAGTCCATGTCCATTGCAGGCATGAGTTCACTGTTGATGCGTTGAAGTTCATTCGCATCAAAACACTGAAGGTAGACTTTGTCGTCTTGAGAGCCGTAACCGTACTGCTTCAAGACTTTAAGTACTGCTTTAGAAATGTCCTTACCTTCATGACGATGGAACCAAGGCGCTTTAATTTCTGGGTAAATACCGATGTCATAACCCAGCGTTTTGTTTAAGCCTTGGATCAGCTCAATCTCTTCAGCAAACGTCGGCACGGTGAAGTCAGATTTCCACATAGGGAATCGGGTTGGATAGCCCGCTACTTTGTTGCCTTTCTCATCGATGTTGAACCCTTCGGTAACTCGCAAGGATTTGATTTCCGCCAGAGTGAAATCAATCGCGTAATAACGACCATCTTTACGTGCACGATCAGGAAAACGCTCCGCAACATCCGTTACGCGATCGAGATAATGGTCATGCAACACGACCAACTGGTCGTCTTTCGTCATTACCACATCTTGTTCTATGTAGTCAGGTTTCATTGCGTAAGCAAGTGCTTTGGCTTCTAGCGTGTGCTCAGGCAAGTAGCCCGATGCGCCACGGTGCGCAATGACAAGCGGCTTCGCAATCGCACCAGCAGAGAGGCTAAGTGCTAAAAAAGTAAGACATACTGACTTTGTTTTCATTGTTATTTCCTTGATAAAGCGAAGAGGCAGTATTCCACTGCCTCTTTAAATAAATATTACGCTAGCGCTTCCTTCTCGCGCTCTTTTTGCTCGTGGTGCGCACGTTCACCTAAGAAGGCGTACATCAAACACACGATAGAAGTAATACAAGAACCCACTAAGATGATAAAGCCACCATCCCAGCCAAAGTGGTCTACGGTGTAGCCCAAAATCGCGTTTGCGGCAACTGCCCCACCCAGGTATCCAAACAAACCAGTAAGACCAGCGGCAGTACCTGCGGCTTTCTTCGGAGCGAGTTCAAGTGCGTACAAACCGATCAGCATAACCGGACCATAGATTAGGAAGCCAATTGCAATAAGCGCCATCATATCTACTGTTGGGTTGCCCGCAGGGTTAAACCAATAAACCATCACTGCAACTGTCACTAGAACCATAAATAAGATACCAGCAGGTGCACGACGACCTTTGAACAATTTGTCAGAGATCCAACCACACAATAGTGTTCCTGGAATGCCAGCCCATTCGTATAAGAAATAAGCCCATGACGATTTATCTACCGAGAAATCCTTCGCTTCTTTTAGGTAAACCGGTGCCCAGTCCAGTACGCCGTAACGAATTAGGTAAACAAATGCGTTTGCAATTGCAATCGACCAAAGAAGTTTGTTGTTGAAGACGTATTTGAAGAAGATTTCCTTCGCTGTCATTTCTTGTTCATGGGACTTGTCATAGTCATCTGGGTAATCGTCTTTGTACTCTTCAATCGGAGGCAGACCACAAGACTGAGGGGTATCGCGAACCGTCATCCAAACAAACACAGCAACCAACGTGGCGAAAAATGCAGGAACATAAAATGCAGTGCGCCAATCATCGTTAAATGCCCATAGGCCAAGAATAAATAGTGGACCAATCAAGCCGCCACCCACGTTGTGCGCCACGTTCCAAACCGAAACGATCTCACCACGCTCTTTACGTGACCACCAGTGCACCATGGTTCGGCCACAAGCAGGCCACCCCATCCCTTGGAACCAACCGTTTAAGAAAAGCAAAATGAACATCGCAGTGACGCTACCAGTCGCCCATGGCATAAAGCCAAAGCAAAACATCACTAATGCAGACATCAATAGGCCGCCACTAAGGAAATAGCGAGGGTTGGAGCGGTCTGAAACGCTGCCCATTAGAAACTTAGAGAGACCATATGCAATGGAAACAGCTGCCAAGGCGACACCTAAGTCTCCGCGGCTAAAGCCTTGCTCGATAAGATAAGGCATCGCCAAACTGAAGTTTTTACGAACTAGATAGTAACCGGCGTAGCCAACAAAGATACCGATAAAGAGTTGCCAACGGAGGCGAGAGTAGGTGCTATCGATGCTGCCAGGGGACAGACGATCAATGTGCGCCTTAGGTTTGAATATTCCAAACATAGGAACCTCATTATTTTGTATGCGATGGTAAAAACACAAAAGGAGCGAACGAAACAAAATAAATCTTCGTTCGAAAGTTCATGAATTGTATGGAGTTAGGATTTTATTTCTGTGACAAATGTTGCACATGGATTAAATATAAGTAAATACAGTAAATTATATGAGCATTAATTAGATCATCGTTCAACTTTACTCAAGATTCGTTAATATGAAACTGACATTCAAACCTCTCACTTGAGCATTCCAATTCGAAACCTTTGAAACAAAGGCTCGAATTAGAACATAAACTAACCGTAAAAAGGGCGATTTACGCCTGCCCTACTCGCTCCGAACCAACTAATAACTAAAAAGCTGAAAAACGATCACGTTTAGCATCAAACGAAATAAAAAAAACAATTTTTATTTGAATACAAGCCGAAGCAATGATTCACAAACACAAGACATTAACAGCGTTTATTCTCTTCTCAACTCATCCTATTGGTATCAATGGGATGACGATTTTTCTAAAAGTCCAAACATGACAGCGTATTTTTTTATATCACTGCTAGCCCTTGATACATTTGACATTCTCCTACTCCTTTAGGGTTAACTGCTGCACAAGTTCTGTGTAATAAATCTCCAAGCACGTAGCAGCTTCACAAAACTCCTCTTACCAGTTGTGCATTCTTTTTCACATCGGTAATTTGAGCGCTCTCATCACTGGCCTCGTGACAAATAAATTATTTTCGTTGTGTTCTTTTCCGGTTAAAAGATGCGCCATTTAACAAAAACGAAGACTTTGATTAACAAATTTATGCTCAAACGCTCATTTTTAACGCTCGTTTGTTTTCGCAAACGTTTATATATGCACAATAGTATCGTGCTAGACAGGCAAAAATGATCAAAGGACTTTTAACATGACAACGAACAAACACCCCTCTCTGCTTGGAGAATGTTTGGCCGAGTTTATCGGTACAGGACTACTTATTTTCTTCGGCGTAGGCTGTGTTGCAGCCTTAGTTCTAACAGGCGCATCATTTGGACAATGGGAAATCAGTATTGTATGGGGCTTCGGTGTCGCCATCGCGATTTACTGTACGGCTGGCGTCTCTGGTGCACACATCAACCCTGCCGTTACCATCGCACTTGCTATGTTCCATGGTTTTGATAAGGCGAAAGTGGTGCCATACATTATCGCTCAAATGCTTGGGGCATTCTGTTCTGCTGCATTGGTATACAGCTTATACAGCAACCTTTTCACCGACTACGAAATCGCTCATAACTTCGTTCGCAGCAGCCAAGATGCACTAGCAACTGCTGGTATCTTCTCAACCTATCCGCATGCCTCCCTCTCTTTCTTTGGTGCTTTTGCTGTGGAATTCGTTATCACTGCTGTGCTGATGTTTGCGATTCTGGCTCTGGGCGATGAAAATAACGGCGCGGCTCGTGGCGCAATGAACCCTCTATTGATCGGTATTTTGATTGCCGTCATCGGTGGTTCACTTGGCCCACTAACAGGCTTTGCGATGAACCCTGCTCGTGACTTTGGACCGAAGCTGTTCGCTTACTTCGCAGGTTGGGATTACGCTCTGACAGGTGCAAAAGACATTCCTTACTTTATCGTGCCTTTACTTGCTCCGATTGCAGGTGCGTGTTTTGGTGGTTGGTTGTATCCAAAAGCGATTGCAGCTTACCTTCCACAACAAGGCCACGGTTGCACGATTCCAAACCAATGTGAGACGGAAGAAGAAACAGAAGAAGCTAGAGCTTAAAACTGACGTAACTCGAACATTTACTAAAATATAAATAACGAAACAAAAGGATTCTTACCATGACTGAGCAAAAATACATTGTTGCCCTAGACCAAGGTACAACAAGCTCTCGCGCAGTGATTCTTGATCACGATGCGAACATCGTAAGCGTCGCGCAACGCGAATTTACTCAGATTTATCCAGAAGCTGGTTGGGTTGAACATGATCCAATGGAGATCTGGGCAACACAAAGCTCTACCTTAGTAGAAGCTCTAGCTAAGTCTGGTATCCGTAGCGACCAATTAGCGGCTATCGGTATTACTAACCAGCGTGAAACGACCATCGTCTGGAATAAAGAAACAGGTAAACCCGTTTACAATGCGATCGTATGGCAATGTCGCCGTACTGCTGATATCTGTGAAGATTTAAAAGCACGCGGTCTCGAAAACTATGTACGTGACAACACTGGTTTGGTGCTTGACCCTTACTTCTCAGGTACCAAAGTTAAATGGATTCTGGACAATGTTGAAGGCGCACGAGAAGACGCAGAAGCAGGTAAGCTGTTGTTTGGTACTGTCGATACTTGGTTAGTTTGGAAGATGACTCAAGGTCGCGTTCACGTAACCGACTACACTAACGCATCGCGTACCATGCTGTTTAACATCAACGATCTATGTTGGGATCAAAAAATGTTAGATGAGCTTGGCATCCCAGCATCTATGATGCCAGAAGTGAAGCGCTCATCGGAAATTTACGGTAAAACCAACATCGGTGGTAAAGGCGGTACTCGTATTCCTATTTCTGGAATAGCAGGTGACCAACAAGCGGCGCTTTACGGCCAAATGTGTGTTGAAGCGGGTCAAGCGAAAAACACTTACGGTACGGGTTGTTTCTTGCTAATGAATACGGGCCAAGAAAAAGTCACTTCGACACATGGTCTTCTAACAACTTTGGCTTGTGGTCCTGCAGGCGAACCAGCTTATGCACTTGAAGGTGCCGTATTCATGGGTGGAGCTTCTATCCAATGGCTACGCGATGAATTGAAAATCCTAAACGGTGCAGAAGACTCTGAATACTTCGCGACAAAAGTGGATACATCAAACGGCGTTTATGTCGTGCCTGCATTTACTGGTTTAGGCGCTCCATACTGGGATGCCTACGCACGTGGCACGATTGTCGGCCTTACTCGCGGTGTGAATTCAAACCATATCATCCGTGCAACATTGGAAGGCATCGCTTATCAAACTCGTGACGTACTGGATGCGATGCAAGCTGACTCAGGCATTAAGCTTGCGAACCTTCGAGTCGATGGTGGTGCAGTAGCGAACAACTTCCTAATGCAATTCCAATCCGATGTATTGAACACAGAAGTACACCGCCCTCAAGTAACTGAGGTTACCGCTCTTGGTGCAGCCTACCTTGCCGGCCTTGCCGTTGGTTACTGGGATAGCATTGATGAGTTGCAGAATAAAGCGGTACTTGATCGCACCTTTGAGCCACACGATGATGAAGAAAAACGCAATCGTCGTTACAAGGGCTGGAAACGTGCAGTGAAATGTGCACAAACCTGGTCTGAACTTCACGACGAAGAAGATTAATCTCATCTCCATACGAAAAAAAGAGCGCCATTTGTGCGCTCTTTTTGCGCTTTATCCCCGATTCCTGAACTCGCTTACTTCTCACAACGAGCAAATTCGAGCACAATAGAGCTTCGAATTTGAAGCATTGGCCGTTACCAATGCACAAGGGAGTGGTAAGTGAAGCAAATACCTCGACACCAGCAGATTGTTGAGCTGGTGAAAAAACAAGGCTATGTCAGCACGGATGAGTTGGTAGAAAGATTCAATGTCAGCCCACAAACCATCCGACGCGATCTCAATGAACTCGCCGATGACAACAAAATTCGTCGTTATCACGGTGGAGCCACTATTCCTCTCAGTTCTGAAAACACATCTTACAACACGCGTAAAGCGCTCAACTTCAATGAAAAAGATGTCATTGCAGACGAGGTAGTCAAACACATTCCAGATGGTGCCACACTATTCATCGATATCGGCACCACACCAGAAGCAGTTGCGCGAGCGCTCAATAAAAATCATAAACAGTTGCGTGTTGTCACCAACAACATCAATGTTGCGACCATTCTTTTCCCTAACCCTGAAATCAAAGTCATCTTAGCGGGTGGAGAAGTCCGCAGCAGAGACGGCGGTATTGTTGGCGAGGCTACCCTCGATTTCGTTAAACAGTTCCGTCTCGACTTTGGTATTCTCGGCATTAGCGGTATCGACTTCGATGGCTCGCTATTAGACTTTGATTACCACGAAGTCCGGGTAAAACAAGCGATCATTGACAATAGCCGTAGTGTATTTCTTGCCGTAGACCACACCAAGTTCGGGCGCAATGCTATGGTGAAACTAGGCAATATTGCACAGCTCAACATGATCTTTACCAATAAGCAGCCACCAGAAGAAATCTTGTCAATTTTGAAGGAAGCTTCTATCCCACTTGAAGTGGTTGAAGCTAACGAATCAAACTCCGAAAACGAGTAACGTCAATCGTATAACTCCCCCTCAAATGACCTCTGTCTTAATTAGACAGAGGTTTTTTTGTGTCTAAATCACACAAAACGCTCACAAACGAAAATAATAGATGATCACAAACGAAACCTGAGCTAGGATTACATTATGTTCTAAAATGCTCGTTCGCTCACCAAGAGGTCAAATTTATGAGTATACAAAATAATGCTTCCACTACTAGCTCATCCACTACCTTAGACTTGATCGTAATCGGTGGCGGCATTAACGGAGCTGGTATTGCAGCAGACGCAGCTGGCCGAGGTTTGAGTGTTGGCTTATACGAAGCAAATGACTTCGCATCTGCGACTTCTTCAGCAAGTTCTAAACTGATACACGGCGGTTTACGCTACCTTGAACACTACGAGTTTCGTTTAGTTTCGGAAGCGCTCGCAGAGCGTGAGGTTATTCTTCGTAAAGCACCACACGTCGCACTACCAATGCGTTTCCGTTTACCGCACCGCCCATTCCTACGCCCAGCTTGGATGATTCGTTGTGGCCTTTTCCTTTACGATAACTTGGGTAAACGTACGACGCTGCAAGGCAGTAAAACCGTCAACCTTGCGAAATCTGGCTTGCTAAAACCAGAAATGAAAACGGGTTTCGAATACTCTGACTGTTGGGTTGATGATGCACGTTTAGTATTACTGAACGTTCTTGCGGCTCGCGAAAACCATGCTGAAGTGCGTAACTACTGCCGCGTGGAAAAAGCACACCGTGAAGGTGGTATCTGGCATGTTACTATTCACGATGTGATGACAGACCAACGTTTCGAACGTAAAGCGAAAGCGTTAGTCAATGCTGCGGGGCCTTGGGTAAAACAGTTCTTTGATGATGGATTAGAGCAAGCCTCTCCTCGTAACATTCGCTTAATCAAAGGCTCGCACATCGTTGTTCCTCGTATCCACAACGAACCGCAAGCCTACATTCTTCAAAACAAAGACAATCGCATCGTATTTATGATTCCTTACTTAGATAAGTTCTCAATCATTGGTACAACAGATGTGGAATACAAAGGTGACCCACGTGAAGTGTCGATCTCAGATGACGAAGTCGATTACCTCATTGATATCGTAAACCAACACTTTGTCCACCAGTTGACTCGCGAAGATGTAGTTTGGACATACAGCGGTGTTCGTCCTTTATGTGACGATGAATCTGACTCTCCGCAAGCAATCACACGAGACTACACGCTAGAGCTCGATGCGGAATACGACCATGCACCTCTGCTTTCTGTTTTTGGTGGTAAGTTAACGACCTACCGTAAGTTAGGTGAAGCAGCAATGAAGAAACTTGCTCCGTTCCTACCTGAAATGGGTAAAGACTGGACGGCCAACCAAACCCTTCCTGGTGGTAACTTCAGCTGTAGTCGTGAACAATTAGCGAAACAAATTCATGCTAAATACACTTGGGCGCCAGAAGCATTGATTCTTCGTTATGTCACTCAGTTTGGTACCCAAACGTGGAACTTAATGGAAGGTACAACAAGTGAAGCTGACTTAGGACAAACGTTCTCGACACAAGCCGGTGGTGTTTACCAACGTGAGATCGATTACTTAATGAACCATGAAATGGCAATGACCGATGAAGACATTTTATGGCGCCGTACTAAGCTTGGTCTTTACATGAACGAGGAAGAAAAACAGGCCTTAACGGACTATTTAAAGAAAAAGCTACAACAGAAAGTGGTTAATCTTTCTCAAGTTGGCTAACAGCTCCCCTCCCTCCCCCCACAATAAAGCCTGCTTAGTTGCAGGCTTTATTGTTTTGTTGTTTAAGCACAACACCTTGGTGCGCTCCACTCGATTGCAAATAAGAACAACTATTCATAGACATTTGGCGTTAAATACAATCATACTCATTTGAAAAATAATGCATCAATGACTTCAGAGTACCGTACTCAGAGCATTGCCTCTGTATGGCAATGCAATTCTCGCGAAAGAAGTATCTTGAGGTTATTTTGGTATCGGCTCAAACAAGGAAAAGAAAATGGGTTTTATGATTGAACATTGGGACTTCTCAACCCCAGAAGCAACTCAACAATCCACCACGGCAGAGCAAATTCAAGCTAAGCATTGGTACCATTGCGAACGGCTGCATCCTGATATTCGTGGTTGGCTGGAGCAAAACCAAGTACCTCGAGCTACGGTTGATCATCTATTAGCCGACGAAAGCCGACCATCTTTCCATCCTTTAGATGACGAGAACTTCATGTTGATTTTACGAGGCGTCAATATGAACGGCAATGCATCACCAGAAGATATGCTTAGTATTCGAATTCTCTACTTTCAAGGCGCACTCATTTCAACTCGTAAAATTCCATCACGCGCGATCATGGAGATTCGCCAAGCATTAGCGGAACACAAAGGCCCAAAAAGTCTTGCTAGTTTACTTCATCAGATCATTGAAGGATTAAACAGTAAAATAGACATTTACCTTGATACAATTGAAGAAACACTAAACCAGTTCGACGTGAATGATGAATCGACGTACAAACATATGGCGACTCAAAAAGCACTGATTTCTATCAAGCGTTTTATTCGCCCTCAGCAGTACGCTATCCGTGATCTTGTGGAGTCAGAATCAGAATTGATTGCTTTGAGACCTCATCAATATCGCTTCGCACACAATAATATTACGCGCATAAATGAAACACTTGAGTTTTATCTTGGAGAAGTGGCGCTTTTCCAAGAAGAGATCAAACATCATCGTGATGAGAAAACCAATAAAAACAGTTACCTGTTTACTTTGGTAGCAACGATTTTTCTACCAACCAGCTTCTTAACAGGTTTACTCGGTATCAATGTTGGTGGAATGCCAGGCGTGGAATCCACCATGGCATTCACCTGGTTCTGCATCGCCTTAATTGTCATTTTTGGTCTAGAGTGGTGGCTATTTAAACGCTTGGGGCTCACGAATAAAGCGGACGACGAAGACGAATAAACACTAAACCTATAAAGAACAAAAACCAAAAGAGGAGCACGCGGCTCCTCTTTTCTCTACTCACATTAGAATCTTATCCGGGGTGACCATCCACACGAGGGGTCACAAGCATCACACCAAAGCGCCACACAAACAGCCCAAACGCAACAATCCATAATCCGCCGCTGATATCAATCCACAGCATCATGTTCGCCGGGTCAAAGATCACGGCGAAACTGCGAACCAAAGCTGCCGCGGTAATCGCTGTAAACGCAAGGCTCATGTTTGGCCCTTTGTAGATCATGCGACCAGTATGTCCCATCGTCACCCGTGCAATCATCGCTAAAATCAAACCGCCTAACGCACCTATCGCAAACAGGTGAATGAGGTTATGGCTGGCAAATGCATCTCCCCAGACGCCTCGCAAAATTAAGCTTAGTGGTAAACACAAATACGCAGCATGCAGCGACCACACTAAAGGCTCGCTCAGGGTTAACCAAGGTTTCCAGCGAACAAAACGCACCAACTGAGCAACACCTGCAAATAGCATCAAAGGACTACCTAGTTCTGCAAACGTCACAGGGAAAAAGCTCAGCACAAATAGCATTACCAATGGCAAGTTCGCGAACCACTCTAACCAAGCCAATGGTTGCGCTTTTTCGAAATTAAATCGACGCGCAGTAAAAAATGGAATCACACGTCCGCCCATCACTGACAACAGCAAGGTAAACCACCACAGCATTGCTTGCCACACCGCTGAAGAGCTAAAGGGCGGCATACCTTTTATCGTTGCGTAGCTTGCAAAGTTCGCAAAGATGGCCAAAAGAAACAGTGGAACGAAAAACAAATTACGCCAACCTTTGGCTCGATACACACGAATGCCCACCTCATAGGCGATAAACAGTAAAAATACCGCTTCGATACTGCTGGTTAACCATAACGGTGCTTGTGTCCAAAGCAATATGCGGGGCACTAACCACAAGCCAAATAAAGCCAGAAGCATGTAATGCTTGGTACCATTAATGCCAGTCCAGTTTTGTACCGCGGTCAGTACAAAGCCAACTACGATTGCCATCGAAAAACCGAACAACATTTCATGTACGTGCCACCATAATGCCGGTACAGCTAATGCGTTTGGCTGTCCGCTCTGGAACATCCACACCCACAACGCGATCGCAACAATGGCGTAAATCGACCCAAACAGAAAAAACGGCCGAAAGCCTAATCGCAGCCATGCGGGGATTTTTTCTTCCACTTTTTTATCGGTGATATTCAGCATTATCTTGCCCTCAAGCGTCTCTTGATGCTGGTTGACTCAACTACAATATTGATGCTACCACAAACATGCATAAAAAATACATGTTTATAATTAAGATTATACTTAAGAGGTAAAGTTGTGCTTCAGAGGCGGGTTAGGTATAAACGGTGAGAGACACAACCATCAGTTAAGGGATGCAACGAAGATGTACATATTTGGCTATGGCAGTTTGATTAATTCTGCGTCACGTAAGTTAACCGGACAAACGGGAGAAGCCATTCCCGTCATTGCTCATGGACTGGTGCGCTACTGGGGGAAGATTGACGACAGCTACAGCCTCTCTCCATTAGTGGTGAACCAAGGCGATGGACAGGTTAATGGCGTTTTACTCGAAGTGAATAAAGAAGCGCTCGCAGAATTCGATCGCCGTGAGCGAGGTTATCATCGTATTCAACTGCAGCCAGATCAAATCGAAACAGATGCGAGTTTTAACCAAGAACACGACATTTGGGTTTACGTAAAAGACGAGCCACTACCACCATGCGCAAAGAGCCCAATCATGCAAAGTTATGTTGATACCGTACTGGCAGGTTGCTTGGAAGTTTCCCACGCGTTTGCAGAGCATTTTGTGCGTCACACCATTGGCTGGCAACACGCGAAAGAAAATGACCGCCACCAACCCAAATATGGCAACCTTGCAGGCGTACAAGATCACCATTATGAGTTGATTGATAATCTAATAAAAAAAGGAGCCTAACGGCTCCTTTTTAGTATCTATGTTTTGCTTACGCGAGCTTAAAACTTGTAATCAACACCAACGTACAGGCTGTCAAAATCAAAATCTTCGCTGCCACCGTTTTCGGCATCAATACTTACCGAAGAAGCACGGTAGCCACCAGATACAACCAAACCTGAAGCGAACTCATAACCAGCCTCAACACCGTAGTTAAAGCCTACATCACGACCATCATCGGTAACAGTGCTAGATGATTTCACTTCATAAGAAACACTCATTACACCAAGGCCAGCAATCGCACCAACATAGAAGCCTGTACCTGCAAATTGGTATTTAGGCTTCGCATTGAAATTGAACGCAGAAGCATCAACACTAAATTTAACCGGCCACCCCATGTAAGAAAATGTTTCTTCAAAGTCGCCAAAGTATATGTACTCACCTTCAAAAGCTAGTTTGAAGTTTTCTGAATATTGAAGCTCTTTACCTACAGCAAGGCTAAGACCTGTCGCAGAAAGATCTTTTGACAAGCTTTTAACTTTAAGATCTGAATTTACCAAATCAGCACCAACATACCAGTTACCTTTTGCTTGAACTGATGCTGAAGCAACCACTGCACCTAAAGCCAATAATGGCAATACTTTTTTCATTATAATTTCCTAATTTTTCATACTGTTAGACAGCTTTTAAAAGCGCGGAGATTATAAATAGAGTTGAATACTTTCCTATTGATTTGTTTATAAAATGAGACACAAAACATAAACATGAACAATAAAACGTTTGCTTGATTAAACTCTAAACAGCTCGAGTCCTATTAAGTACTAGAGTTACCACAAGTAGCAAGTTTCCAAACCAGTCGCGTTTTTCAGTATTTTTACAGCAATATAATCCTTACGTTTACGGCTTTATTTATTACTCAATAGAGTCTATTTCATGAAAACAATTTGGCTTGATATGATGATTTAAAGTGTTTAGGACTGTCTTACTAAAGGTTTGTGCATATCTAAGTAGCTGTTTAAAATAGTCAGATTATTGAGCTCACACTTGGGCAGTGCCAACGGGAAATTTACATGGCAAAGCTAAAAGATATCGCCATTGAAGCAGGCGTCTCACTTGCATCCGTATCGCGGGTTTTGAACAACGACCCAACGTTGAGCGTTAAAGAAGAAACCAAATACCGCATTTTGGAAATTGCAGAAAAACTGGAGTACCGCACCAGTAGCTCGAAGAAAGGCATCAAAGAAGCTAAGCAAAAACATCACTTTTTAGCCTTATATAACTACAAACAAGAAACAGAGGTGAATGACCCTTACTACTTATCAATTCGTCATGGGATTGAAACGCAATGCGACAAATTAGGTATTACGCTAACCAATTGCTATAACAGTGAAATTGATGTTGAAACGAAAAAGATAACAGGTGTCCTTTTAGTCGGAAATGTCGACCAAAAGGTAGTAGATAAATTACCTAAACGTCTAGCCGATAGCATTTGCTACATAAACTTTTCAGATCCAACCTGCCCTTATGATTGCGTTGATGTCGACCTTATTCGAATCAGTAGGCAAGTAGTTGATTTCTTTGTACAACGAGGCCACCGCCGCATCGGTTATATTGGCGGTCAAGACAAGCACGACGCAGCTGACACTCGTGAAAATGTGTTTTTGGACTATGGCTATCTAAAAGGCGTGGTCGCAGAACATGATATACACTATTGTGCCTGCTCTAGTTTGTCCGGTTATAACTTAGCGAAAGAGATGCTAGCCAAAGGTGACTTCCCGAAAGCAGTATTCATTGATTCAGACTCCATCGCGATTGGCATAGTACGTGCAATCCATGAATTTGGCTTAAAGATACCAGAGGATATTACGCTGATTAGTATGAATGATATTCCTACTGCTCGCTTTACCTTTCCGCCGTTGTCTACAATTCGTATTCACTCTGAGTTGATGGGAACTCAGGGAGTGAACTTACTAGTGGAAAAATACCGAGATGGACGCTTACTCCCTCTTCATGTATACGTTCAAACAGAGCTTAAACTACGTGGTACAACTCAATGATACCTTTTCCATTAATTTCTTTTATGAATTAAATCTGGAACATCCCCCCCTAACCCAAGATATTCATTTTGCACAATCAGTACTGTTTCGGCGTAACGCCGATAACTCAGCGGGTAGTAAGAAGTTCAACAACAAATCACTCTAAGCACCATGAGTGCCCCAAATGTTTATCATTTAGAGGTGATGGTCGAAGAAACCAACTCGCGTAGCCAAATGCCTTTGTCTTCATTGTTTCGGCTGGAATGCCACAGCATGGCAATATCAAAATCCGCAACGGCGATCGGCGGCTTAACAGTAATGAGATCGTCCGAAAAGCCCTCCGCCAACGCCATTTTTTCTGGCACGATGGCAATGAGATCGCGCTTTTTCAATAGATGCCGAATAGTGAGAAAGTTGCGCGACGCCACGGTGACTTTGCGGCTCAAGCCATGTTCTGCGAGCTTTTGGTCTACTTGTGTCTTTAAGCTCCCATCGGGACTTACCAGAGCTTGCTCGATGTTCGCGAACGCTTCCAGAGACAGCAGTGTTTCCCCTTTCAACACCTGTTTATCACACATGCACACGTGTTTTTCGGTGTACAAGTACAAGCTCTCAAAGTTGTCATCCAACACCGGCATGCTGCCAATAATGACATCGAGCTTTTCGTGCTCAGTTAATGCCACGTAGTTGCTACGATTGACGTTAATAAAACTGATCTGCGCCTCTGGGGCGCGCTGGCGTATTTCGTCATAAAGCCGAGGAGCAAAGATAAACTCGGCATAATCCGTTAACCCGATGCGACATACACCCGCGTAATTTTCAGGTTGGAAGGCAGACTTAGTGAGCAAGTCTTTGGCGATAGAATCCAACAAGTGATGCACAGTTGGCGCGATGTGGTGAGCGTGCTCGGTGGGCTCCATATTGTGCCCTTTTCGCTCAAAAAGCGGGTCGTCAAACAACAACCTTAAACGAGACAAACTATGACTCATCGCCGACTGGCTAACGTAACTTTTCTCTGCCGCGACGCTAACGCTTCGATAGCGATACAAGTAGGAAAACGTCACCAATAAGTTCAAGTCAATGTTGCGCCACTGAATGTCCTCTTTCACTCCAACATCCTCATCCCATTTCATTCATAGATGAAATTAAAATCATCAATTTGAGTCATTTTAGAGCATTCGATAAATTAGCAACAATGCTTTTTAGATAAACAGGCTCGACATGTTCACCATATTCAAAACTTTTTTCTGGCTGGGTTGGTTCAGCTTCGGCGGCCCGGCGGCTCATATTGGTTATTTTCGCCAAACCTTTGTTGAGAAACTGAAATGGCTTGATGACAGCGAGTACGCGCAAATTGTCGCACTCAGTCAGTTTTTGCCGGGACCGGGCTCAAGCCAAGTTGGCTTTGCTTTAGGTTATAAACGCGGCGGTTTAGGTGGCGCATGCGCAGCATTTGTCGGATTCACTCTTCCTTCGGTGATCATCATGTTGGCGCTGGCGATGGTGAGCAGCCAAATCACCGACACCGCAGTGTTCCAAAACATCGTTCACGGCCTAAAACTGCTCGCAGTCGTCGTCGTGGCGGATGCGACTTGGGGCATGTACAAAAACTTCTGCCAAAGTAAACTGACCGCGGGTTTGTGCGTCGCGACTGCGATTGCGTTGCTGGTGGCACCAAGCATCATGACGCAAATGTTCGTGTTGATCGCAGCAGGTTTTGTCGGTACGCGATATCTGAAGAAAGACTCCGCGTCATCAGCCGAGCCGTTTAAACCGTCTATCGCGCCATTGGCTCTATTTGCGGTGCTTTTACTCGGCTTACCATTAGTGGCTCATACGTTACCTTTGCTTGGGCTGTTTAGTGATTTTTTCCAAGCTGGTAGTTTAGTGTTTGGTGGCGGTCATGTGGTGCTGCCGCTTCTGCAAAACATTGTTGGCGACCAGCTCAGCCAAGATGCATTTTTAACAGGCTACGCCGCTGCACAAGCTGTACCGGGGCCAATGTTCACCTTTGCGACTTTTATCGGTTATGAGCTTTCGGATACGCCAATTTTAGGCGCTCTGATCGCAACGCTTGGCGTATTCCTCCCAGGGTTTCTTTTACTGCTTGGCGTTCTTAAAAACTGGCAAGCACTGGCAGGCAAACCGCTGGTCTCCGGCGCCATCAACGGTGTAAATGCCTCGGTAGTAGGGTTGCTACTCGCGGCACTTTACCAGCCAGTATTTAGCAGCGCAGTTGTTGCTCCCATCGACATGGCGTTAGTGATTGCGGGTTTCTATCTACACAAAAAGCTCAACCTTTCGGTACTATGGATGATCGTGTTTTTTGTGGCAGCAGGCCTTGTCACGGGCATGATGTAGCCTGCTGATACGCCAACTATTGAATCTAGATAAACCACGGGCACTCAAATACGAGTGCCCTTGCTTAGATTAGATAGTGAAAACGGAACAGACCCCGATAAAAAGAGCATCACAAATTGTGACTTAACTTCTCTCGGTTAAGCCATTGTTCATTCTTACCAACTTAACCGCATCATGACGAGAATGGACATCGAGTTTTTTGTACAACTTGTATATATGGCTTTTCACTGTACTTTCAGATAAAAAAAGTCTTGAAGCAATTTGTTGATTTGAAATGCCGTACACAAGTAGCTCTAGAATCTGTTTTTCTCTGCATGTTAACTCATCATGCTGCTGTTCTTCGGACAAATTTGCATGCCGATAATTGAGGACTAACTTCTCTAGGTACATTCTTGGTAGCCACAACCCACCTTTCAGTACGTATTCCGCGCCATCACATATATGTGTCACTGATGCACTTCGGAGCAAAATTCCTTTTAACAACTTCCAATGCAGTAAGTCCGTTTGTACTTTTTCACAAGGGACGTTGTGAAGCATAAAGGACCACCCAAATAGATCAAAATCTGGTAACTTTCCTTGTACTTCAAGCTGACGCATAAAATCGTAATCAATAAACATCAAATCGATACTGAGTGAGTGACTTCTGAACACCACTTCATCTGGTTGCATTATCTTTACATCGACATCATGAATGGAAGACAGCTGTTTTTTTATTAAGTTACTTTGTAAATTACTCTCAGCTAGCAGTATCAAGTGCTTCTTTTCCATAGTCCCACCACATTAACTTACCTGTTTCACCAACCCCCGTTAGAAAATTAATTGGGGATAGCAAAGAGAATTTATCTTCATTTTAAGTAGAAAATATAGCACTTCAGAATGATATCGCATTGCTTTTCAGCACCGAAAAAGACTTAAAAAGTATGAACATGTTATATTTTTATCCATACTTTTCAACCTGTGTTAGCATAAGGATATGATTTATAATATTAAATAATAAAGATAATAATTGGATAAAATACCATTTATAAAAAATGGATGACTGCTCCGCTCAGTGCAATAGAACGAATTACTTCTTTATATTGGCTTCATTTCATACTTGATGAGTACTTAAAGTAAATACAAAAAATAACATTATGATTATGTTATTTTTTTCTTTAACACCTTAAAGAGACGCACCTAAATACTCCCTTCCAGCCTGAATCATTCTCAATAATGAGAACAGCTTTCACTGATCCTTTCTTATAATTTCATCGCTTCCCACAACATTTGAAGGAAGCAGCAAGAAGTTAAGTGCAGTCATTTTTAATCAGGAATAACAGGAAATGGAGTAATCGTTATGACTCTAAACAAAACAGGGCTTGCTTTAGCAATGTCAGCAATTTTATTTAGTGGCTCTCTAATCGCGAATGAGATCGATGATGGAGACGACAACATGCAATGGACTGACAGCGCTAATACCGATATCGGTTTATCTGGCAGCTTCAATGATAACAGTGACAATAGCGCATCTCTCGGTGTTGGTGATAGCTTCAACGACAACAGCGATAATAGTGCGTCACTAGGTATTGGTCATAGCTTCAACGACAACAGCGACACTGACAACAGTGCAACTCTTGGTGTTGATGACAGCTTTAATAACAACAGCGACAACTCAAACTCGAGCACTAACACAGCTCAAAGCCACAACGACAATAGTACGTCTAACGCTAACGACAACAGTACCAGTGCTGATCTTGATGTGAGCCTAAATAGTGATAGTAGTGACTCAAGTACTAACACAAATAGAAGCCACAACGACAACAGCGACTCTAGTACTACTGTAAGACGTAGCAACAACGACAACAGTGACTCTAGTATCAACAGTAGCTTTAACGATAACAGCGATAATCGTAATCAAAGCGACAACCGTAACCAGAGTGATAACCGTAGCTACGCTGATTCAAGCACAACAAACTCGAACAGCTTTAACGACAATAGTAACTATCAAAGTGACTCGAGCTCAACAAATGTTGATAGCTTCAATCAAGTCCATATGGATACAGATATGGTTGTTGCGAGCTCAAGCCTAATGGGTGGTGTTACAGGTGCATCAGTTATTTATGCAACTAACGCGGATGATACTCGAGTTCGAGTTGAAAACATGAACACCCTTGGTGGTCTTGGTGGTGCAGCTGGTATTACTACCGTTGGTCAAAATGCTGGTTCAAATTCACTTGTACAACAATCTGTTACAACTAATGCAAGTGTGTTTACTGGGGGTGAGTAACCGACTAGTAGGAGAAAGCGATGCGTTTGGCAATCTGTACTTTGAGTATGATAGTTGCCTGCACTGCACTCGCTGATGACATTGCATTATCTGGCGGAGAAGTTAGCTTGGATATCATGAATGAATCAAGAGGTGGACAAAATGTTGAACTCGACTTGGTTTATGCAGAATCAGATATCAATGGTATTTCGTCAGATAATGTCGCGTCAAACACCGTGAGTGGTAACAATATACTATCAAGTGGAGCGTTCGCAGACAGTTCGGGTATATCCAACGTAATTCAGAACAGCGGAAACAACGTTTTAATCCAGAACTCTACCGTCGTTAACCTGACACTCAAGTAAACAATATGAAAGTATTAAATAACTTAATTTGGCTGATGCTCGTTTATTCAGCATCAGCCATTTCATTAGAACTGCTACCTTACCGAGCACATTACTCTGTTCCTGTTAAAAGCTACAAAGAAATAGTGTTCGGTGATGTTTTTCGCCAACAGTATGACTTCAGCTGTGGCTCTGCCGCCCTGGCTTCTCTTCTCACTTTTCATTATGCAACAGAGTCATCTGAACAAGATATCTTCAAAAGCATGTTTGAAAAAGGTGATAAAGAAAAAATCAAAGAGAAAGGTTTTTCTTTGTTGGATATGAAGTTTTACTTGGATTCCATAGGGTTACGTTCTGACGGCTTTCAAGTAGGATTGGAGAAAATTAAAGAAGTCGGCGTCCCTGGGATTACTCTCGTTAATTTCGATGGGTATATGCATTTTGTTGTCATCAGAGGTATAAACAATCACTCAGTTATTCTAGGAGACCCTTCTAGAGGAACCATGATAATGAAACTGGATGAGTTTGAAAAATATTACCAAGGAATTGTGTTACTGGTCCGTAACGAAGCGGAAATGGGAAGGTCTAGCTTTATAACCAATGATAATTTCACCGTATATCAAAGATCACCATTAAAAACAGGAGTGTCTAGAGATTCCTTAGGGGTATTTAGCATTACTCTCCCAGTTTCCGGTGAAAATTAATATACCATTGTTTTAAATAACTTTAAGAACTAAACAACCTGAAAGGCCTGCATTATGAACTACAATAAATTTTTGTTAGTGCTTTGTATGCTAATACCTCATTTTAATGTGAATGCTAAAGATGTTGGCCTGCAAGAACTTACTCCTCTTTCAAATTCATCTTTAGAAGAATATCGAGGTGGTTTCCAAATTACGGACGAGTATATTATTAATATTGGATTAAGCATTACTACGACTATAAATGGCGATGATATTTTGAACACAAACATTGCCAACTTAGTAATTGAAAATGGTAATTTAAAAAACATTAGCGCAAATAGTGAAAATCAAAGTGGAGATGTTTTCAACCAGGGTATTGTTAACATCATACAATTTGGTGAAGGCAATATTATTGGAGATGATTCTATAGATTCACCCAAAATGCCTTCGTCTCAAAATCCTAATATAATAAGTTCAGACTTTATAAATTCAAGTATTATCAATATTATTCAAAACACGAAAGATAACAGTATTATTGGACTTAGCACGCTCGTAGACATTGATGCTCAAGTAAATGGGGTAATACGGGAAATCAAAGCAAACCAACAATTAGAAGACGCCTTATTGAACCACCTTCAATGAGCATTTCCATTTTTATCTGAAAAATTGTCACGTTAAGCTTCTTTGATATTAGAAACGACTGATATCTATGATTACATACCAAAAGAAAGTTCGATATATCAATCGGCCACCATCATTTAAAGAATATATACCTACTTTATCCAATATAATCCAATCAATTTATAATGCGAACACTAGGCGCTAACGATAAATTAGGCCCAAGACTCAAGGGCCTAGGCCTAATATCCATTTTACAAATTAAAAGGTACTCGTACTGTTAATTGAAAGTCGGGAGTATCTTCTGTAAGACCAGCTTGAGCACTAACATTGATAGATGAGCGTTCACTAAAGGCATAGTTTATACCAAAAGTTAATGCATCTAATTGAAGCAACTTAGCATCATCTGCCGATCTGCCATTTACTTTGCTTTTTAAAATAGTTTTATGGCTAAGTCCTAAAGAGAATGAAAGATCGGGATTCACCGCAAACCCCATTCCCCCTGAAAGAGAAATAGTGTCTCCAAGTTCAACATCAGCTTTTGTGTCGCCAACTGTAACAGTATCCTCTAAGTTATAAATATAACTTAGACTAGCGAACAAGACCGCAGGATCAACAGGGTGAATAAGAGATAAATTAGGCTCAAAACTCCAAAAACCCGAACCTGTAGGGACATCACTAAATGAGTTGCTTCCATCTTCAATAGAAACATCATAAGGCGATCGTCCTGTATCCGACTTTACTCTAAGGCCACCTACCCAGTATGGCGCAGACTCAAAGTTAAACTGGTGCCTCAATGCGAACTCTACATCACCAAGCCCTCCGCCATCCACCGTTGTGTTTACTACTTCACTGTTTGAACCATCTTGAATGGGGCGCGTAGAAACTTGGTCATTACGATACACATACGGCACTCTAACTTCTAACTCTGTGGCGTTTGTTAAACCGTACCGAGCAGTTAATCCAACGGTTACTGTAGTCCTATCCGAATCACTCACTTCAATTCGCCCAACAATCAGAGTTGGTAAGACTGTATACCCAACAACAGATACTTTGTTTGAAGAGTTTTGTGTATAGCTTAAAGACGAATCAAATGACCATTTACCTTTAGGTGTGAGAACGCCTGGGCGCTCAATAACATCACCAACCGTTTGGGCGCGCTGAGGAATATCATCTCCTTCAGCACCATATGCATTCCCCGCAATGAATAAACTACAAAGATAGGTACCCAGTAAAGTCTTCCGTAACATCACATCTTTCCTTTTGCTGATGATCGTACCCAAGTAATCTCAGGCAATAGCTTGAGGTGAAGCTCCTAACTTTCCAAAGTAAGATTAGTATAGCTACTTCAAAACCACGACATACCTTTAAGTTTGGCGCTTTGAAGAAATTAGGAGACATTTATACTTATCTTCAACACTAAGCCACTAGTTAATAAATAATTAGGATAGATTCTATGTTTTCGCAATATTATTAATAAAATAAATTGCTTACCTGTGCTCTTAGTATGAAGTCGGTATGACATAACAGCTGAAAAGCCTGTTCTCTTTTGCGTAGCATCAATCACATTGCTTTTTAGATCGAGTCGCTCCGACTTCAACCATAACTAACGCTATCTTCCCCACATATTTCATCAAAATGCATTCCCGTGTCGCGATTTAACATGCTAAAGTTAACAATGCGTTAACAATTATAAATACAATGAGAAGACATGGAGTCACTTAAAATGAATCAGCCGAATCTAAATAGCGCTGCTGGTTGCGCTCTCCCACCACCAAATGAAATGATCCTCAAATGGGCTCAAGAGCGTCCAAATGAGGTCTACCTAAAACAAATTATTAACCGACAATTTGTTGAGTACACATTCTCTGATGTTGCAGATCAAGCCTTAAAACTTGTCAGCGCACTACGCTCACTTGGTGTAAAGCCTGGCGACAAAGTCGCATTAGTATCTAAAAACTGTGCAGAATGGTTTATTTGCGATCTTGCTATGATGCTTGGTGACTATGTCAGTGTGCCAATCTTTCCTACCGCCGGTGCAGACACCATCGAATACTGTGTGACTCATAGTGAAAGTAAAGCGATCATTGGCGGAAAACTCGATGATCCCAAAGCAACTCAGCAAGTCATTGATGCTATGCCTGAACTCATTAGCATCGCTCTACCTTATGACACGGCACCAAAGTGTAAGCACGAATACCAAGCGCTCATTGCTGATGCAGTGCCAAGTAAAGAGCGTCCGCAGCATTACGATGACAAGCTAATGTCGTTGGTGTATACCTCAGGCACATCAGGGTTACCGAAAGGCGCGATGCTAACTTACGGCGCATTCAGTTGGTCTGTTCAGCAACTGATCAATCATATTGGTATCCAAGAAAACGACCGATTGTTCTCTTATTTACCGCTCGCTCATATTACAGAGCGTGTTTATATCTTCGGTTCATCGATTATGGGTGGCGTGCCAACAGCATTTCCAGAGTCACTGGACACTTTTATCGAAGATGTGAAGATGCACCGACCAACTCTGTTTATCTCCGTCCCACGATTATGGACGCTATTCCAGCAACGTATTCAAGACAAACTTCCACAGAAGAAGCTCAATATTCTGTTGAAAATCCCATTCGTCAATTCTTTGATCAAGAAAAAGCTAGCAGATGGTCTAGGTTTAGATCAGGCTCGAGTATTAGGCTGTGGCTCTGCACCTGTCTCGCCAGCGCTGTTGGAATGGTACCACTCAGTGGGCCTTGATATCACAGAGGCTTGGGGGATGACGGAATCATTTGCCTACAGCACGCTCAACTACCCATTTAGAGCTGACAAAATCGGTAGTGTCGGTAATGCAGGACCAGGCATTGAGTTAAAAATCGCAGCTGATGATGAAATCATGGTGCGTGGCAAAGGGCTATTTTCTGGCTACTACAAAAATGACATTGCCACCCAAGAGTCTTTTGATTCAGAGGGCTGGCTACACACAGGCGATATCGGCGCTATCGACTCAGATGGTTATCTAACGATTCAAGGCCGTAAAAAAGATAACTTCAAAACCGCCAAAGGTAAATTTGTCTCTCCGGTTCCTATCGAGAAAAAGCTTTTCGAGTACAGTCGCGTAGAGATGATGTGTCTCATCGGTTTAGGGCTACCCGCTCCGATTCTTTTGGTTGTGCCACATGACTTCCCTAACTTTGATCGAGAGCGATACGCACGTACCACACGTAAAGTTATTGCCAGGATGAATCAAGAACTCGCCTCTCATGAGCAAATCAAAGGTGTGTTAATGATTAAAGAACCTTGGAGTATAGAAAATGGCGTACTGACGCCAACGCTTAAAATTAAACGTCATGTGCTCGAACAAAAGTATCATGAGATAGGCCACAATTGGCCAAAAGATGAATTGGTCGTGTGGGAAGAAGACTTGTAATTTTGCTTGCACTCCTCAACACCATTGGGGAGTGCAACTTAACTTTGAGCTTGAATCAAACTCATAAACTACTCTCTCCAGAATGGCTTACTCACTTCACAACTAATCTCCCTTTCACCTAACCCAATATCGTCCCAAAGGTGCTTTGGTAACTCTCTCAAGTGACGACGTGTCTTATAGTTCCTTCTCCAAGCCGCCAGTTTAGAATAAATTAACTGTAACCCGCTCTGATGGGCAGTAGGTATAGTACGCTCACAAGTGTGTGTCATGTTTTCCATTTCAAAGATCCCTATACAATGTTGACCACTTAATAATCAGCGACTACGCTGATATCCTCAAACGATAGAATCTGCCATAGAGTTAAGGAAAACTAATGTGAAAGATCGAATGCCTCCCTTACAGGGCTTGTATTACTTTTTCGTTGCAGCAAAGGAAGGAAGCTTTAAAACGGCAGCAAAAGAACTCTTTGTTACGCCAGCGGCCATTAGTCAGCAAATTCGTCATTTAGAAGAGTTCTTAGGCACGGACCTATTTGTTCGTCAGCACAGAAAAATCGTGCTCACACCTGAGGGAGAGCTACTGTTTAGTCAGGCAGAAAGAGGGTTTGCTCATTTGCAGCAAGGGGTTAGATTAGTCAATCAAGATCCAAACCCGAACCACCTTTCGATATCAACACTCCCCTCTTTCGCTCATCATTGGTTAGTCCCGAAAATTACGGCTTTTCGTCAGCGTCACCCTGATATCGCCTTGCTATTAGAACCAACCAATGATTTGGTGTCTTTTCAAGATAGCCAGATAGATTTATGTGTTCGTTACGGTTTAGGAAAGTACCCCAATTTAGAATCACAATGGCTAATGGACGAAGCTTTTTATCCAGCTTGTCATCCGGTGTACCAGAAAGAGCACGGGATCTATAACATCGAGGATTTAAGCAAAGCTGAGCTGATTGAAGATGTTTGGCCTGATCTTGATTGGAATATGTGGTTAGCAACCTTGGGTCACTGCGCAGCAAAGCCTACCTTAAAATACAGTGGATCACATCTCGTGCTTGAGGCTGCACTATCACTTCAAGGCGTGGCATTAGTAAAACACAGTTTAGCTCATCAATATTTTCGTTCTGGCAAATTGGTCCGAATTGGAGATATCGCTATCAAGCCCAACTTTGCGTATTACTTGTGTGCGCCAAAAGGCTACTTAAAAAGACCTAAAGCTCAATTGTTTGCGCAATGGTTGAAGGAAGAAATAGAAATATTTGAAAAGTCAGTGGTACCAGACTTTAAGACCATTGACCTAAAAGGCAACAGCACTAGAACGGCATCATAACAATCGTCAAAACAAACGCTAAATAGGAATAAAACAAAAACGCTCTGCGTATAAGACTGCTAGATACAAAAAGCCCCGCACTAAGCGGGGCTTTCAAGTTATAGAGTTAACTTAAGAATTACTTCTTAGCGTTACGCTCTTTAACGTCAGCAATTACTTGCTCTGCAACGTTTGTTGGACATGGTGCGTAGTGTGAGAACTCCATAGAGAACTGACCACGACCAGAAGTCATAGTACGTAGAGTACCGATGTAACCAAACATTTCTGATAGAGGTACATCACCCTTGATACGTACGCCAGTAGACGCTGCTTGTTGGTCTTTGATCATACCACGACGACGGTTAAGGTCACCGATTACGTCACCAACGTGATCTTCTGGAGTGAACACGTCAACTTTCATGATTGGCTCAAGAAGTTGCGCGCCAGCTTTAGGCATAGACTGACGGAATGCACCTTTCGCTGCGATTTCGTAAGCGATAGCTGAAGAGTCAACTGCGTGGAAACCACCGTCGAATAGTTCAACTTCAACGTCTAGAGTAGGGAAGCCAGCTAGAACACCGTGCTCCATCATTGACGCAAAGCCTTTCTCAACTGCAGGCCAGAATTCTTTAGGTACGTTACCACCAACAACTGTTGATTTGAACGTGAAGCCAGAGTTTGGCTCACCTGGTTTGATGCGGTAATCGATCTTACCGAACTGACCAGAACCACCAGACTGTTTCTTGTGCGTGTAGCTATCTTCGATTGCTTGAGTGATAGTTTCACGGTAAGCAACCTGTGGAGCACCAACTTCTAGCTCAACGCCGTAAGTACGCTTAAGGATATCTACCTTGATGTCTAGGTGAAGTTCACCCATACCTTTCAGGATAGTTTCGCCTGAATCTTCATCAGTCTCAACTTGGAATGATGGATCTTCTGCAACCATTTTACCGATCGCAATACCCATCTTCTCAGAACCGCCTTTATCTTTAGGCTTAACTGCGATAGAGATTACTGGATCTGGGAAGATCATTGGCTCAAGAGTACATTCGTGCTTAGGATCACATAGAGTGTGACCAGTTTGAACGTTCTTCATACCAACTACAGCGATGATGTCACCAGCTTGTGCTGAATCGATCTCGTTACGCTCGTCCGCGTGCATCTCAACCATACGGCCGATACGCTCTGTTTTACCAGTTGCAGAGTTAAGGATTGTGTCACCTTTCTTCATCTTACCAGAGTAGATGCGGATAAAGGTTAGAGCACCGAAGCGGTCATCCATGATCTTAAATGCAAGAGCACGTAGTGGCTCGTCTGCAGATACAGTCGCAACTTCACCAGTTGGCTCACCAGTCTCTGAATCAGTTAGAGGCTGTGGATCAACTTCTGTTGGAGATGGTAGGTAATCAATTACCGCGTCAAGAATAAGTTGGATACCTTTGTTCTTGTACGCTGAACCACAGTAAGTTGGGAAGAATGCTAGATCACGAGTACCTTTACGGATACAACGTTTGATGTCTTCTAGAGATGGCTCTTCGCCTTCTTCTAGGTAAGCCATCATTAGATCTTCGTCTTGCTCTAGAGCAGTTTCGATTAGCATTTCACGGTATTCAGCAGCTTTTTCTACCATGTCTGCTGGAATATCTTGAACTTCGTAGTTCTCTGGTTGGCCAGACTCATCCCATACGTAAGCTTGTTGGCTTAGTACGTCTACAACACCTACGAAATCTTCTTCGATACCGATAGGTAGAGTCATAACTAGAGGTGTAGCACCTAGTACGTTCTGTACTTGATCTACAACTTTGTAGAAATCTGCGCCCATACGGTCTAGTTTGTTAACGAAGATCAGACGTGATACGTGTGATTCGTCAGCGTAACGCCAGTTAGTTTCTGACTGAGGCTCAACACCACCAGAACCACAGAATACACCGATACCACCGTCAAGTACTTTTAGAGAACGGTAAACTTCGATAGTGAAGTCAACGTGTCCAGGAGTATCGATGATGTTTAGACGGTGATCGTTCCAGAAACAAGTTGTTGCTGCAGACTGGATTGTGATACCACGCTCAGCTTCCTGCTCCATGAAGTCAGTAGTAGTTGAACCGTCGTGAGTGTCACCGATCTTATGGATCTTACCAGTTAGCTTTAGGATACGCTCTGTAGAGGTAGTTTTACCCGCGTCTACGTGAGCAAAAATACCAATGTTTCTGTATTTTGATAAATCAGTCATTGTCTTACTCTGTTAATAAGGTATAAAGTGCGCGCAGAGTATATCACATTCTGTCAATACTGATACCCTTGCGTGCGGATGGAAGAAAAAAAATTTTAACGTGAAATTTCCGTCCCCAAAGCATAGTCAAACACAGCAATTTATGTACTTTATTCGCATTTTATTGAGGACGGATAGAACAGTTTGTGATTGCACAAATACCATTCTTATGAGCATTACAGCTCGTCAAAAGCCTCTATAGCTTCCGACAATTTCTTAACGCCGTGAATTTGCATGCCAGGGATGCCACCTTTCGGCATGTTGGCTGCTGGCACGATGGCTTTCTTGAAACCATGTTTGAACGCTTCATTCAAACGCTCTTGCCCACTTGGCACTGGACGGATTTCGCCCGCAAGCCCTACCTCACCAAAAATCACCACATCTTTAGGGAGTGGACGGTCACGAAAACTCGATAAAAGCGCCATAACTAAAGCAAGATCAGCGCTCGTCTCCGTCACCTTAACACCGCCAACCACATTAACAAAGACATCTTGGTCTGCCATTTGTAAGCCACCATGCTTATGCAACACAGCAAGCAAAAGTGATAGGCGGTTCTGCTCCAAGCCGACCGCAACACGACGAGGGTTGGCTAACTGCGAGTAATCCACCAGCGCTTGAATCTCTACTAGTAGAGGGCGCGTGCCTTCCCAAACCACCATGACGGAAGAGCCTGATGTTTCTTCTTCACCACGAGAAAGGAAGATCGCTGATGGGTTACTCACTTCCTTCAATCCTTGGCCTGTCATTGCAAATACACCAAGCTCATTCACAGCACCAAAACGGTTTTTATGACTACGCAAAGTGCGGAATCGGCTATCCGTTCCACCATCGAGTAGTACCGAACAGTCGATAATGTGTTCAAGAACTTTGGGGCCCGCAAGGGTACCATCTTTTGTTACGTGACCAACAATAAATACCGCAACATTATTCTGTTTTGCGTATCGTGTCAGAGCCGTCGCAGATTCACGTACCTGAGCAACACTGCCAGGCGACGATTGAACATCAGAAACGTGCATCACCTGAATCGAGTCTATTACCATTATACGAGGCTGCTCTTTTTCGGCGATTTGGCAAATTTTGTCGACGTTCGTTTCCGATAGCATTTTTAAATGATCTTTCGGCAAGCCCAATCGGGAAGCACGCATTGCCACCTGCTGTAACGACTCTTCACCGGTTACGTAAAGCGTTGGCATTTGCGCAGATAAACTACACATGGTTTGCAACAGAAGGGTTGATTTACCTGCACCAGGGTTACCACCAATCAAAATTGCGGCACCTGGCACAACCCCACCACCCAACACGCGGTCAAGCTCTTTAAACCCACTGGTGAAGCGAGGTACTTCTTGCAGATCAATTTCGGATAGCGTTTGAACCGTAGCTTCTGTTGCGGAACCAGCGTAGCCGCTTAAGCGTTCATTGCGAGCAACGGTTGGCGATGCAGCGATACGTACTTCTGTTATCGTATTCCATGCACCACATGCGTTACACTGCCCCTGCCAACGGGGAAAGTCCGCGCCACAATCATTACAAACATACGCTCGTTTTGCTTTCGCCATGATGCCTCAATTTTTTCTACAAATGTGACTAAGCACAGCCAAGTCAGACCTGAACTGAAATGAACTATTGATATACTTAAGTATTACTTCGCTTAGCCGATACAATTTAAAGTAACGACATACTCTAACAGAAATAATGCAGCAATCTGAAATTCTCTCGCTCGCAGAACGACTCATTCCCGTTTACGGTACGAATGACTTTGACTTTGTCCTTGGCCAACTGACCGAGGAAGAGCCGCCTTCGGCCAAAATTTTGGTTAAAATGGAACTTAACCGCTTAATGGCTCCATGCAAAAAAAGTATTGATTTGCGAGGTCGCGTTCAAGGCGAATGTCGCGAGTATATTTTGGATGGTATTCCACATTGGTTGGATGATGTTGCTTTCAACGCTTACCATAAAAACATCAAAAAGTTTGGCTGCTACACGGAAGGAATGTGGGAAGCATTGGTCAACACGCGAAATAACTTTCGCGTAATGAGCAAGCGCCTTACTCAGCAAAAAACGCAATCGTTAACGGATCCTAAAAGCCCGTTCTTAGCAGAACCCGTTCACCTAGGCTACGATTTAAAGCGCCAAGAAAAACGCTTGAAAGTCCAATCTCAAGTTGAAATTTGCCGTTCTAAAGGACAGCTTCTTCATGGATTAAGCATTGATTTATCTAGCTCTGGCGCAAAGTTCAAAGTCCCTAGCGCATTTAAATATAACCTTGGGGAAATTATTCAGGTCACGTTTACTGAATTTGCCAGCAAATCTAACGTTGCAGGTATAGAGAAACCGCTTGCATACCGCATACTCGCGGTTGATGACTGTTACGAAAATGACTCAGTTCGATACCTCAGAACCATACGCTTAACTGACACCAATGTCGTCACCAGAGTGATAGATGAAGCGCTCAACAGTGCTGCTAAAAGGGCTCGTCACGACAATCAAGACAAGATTATTCGAGCTCGAACTCGCGGTTATGAGCACATCGCACTAAAGCACACCAGCAGCTTGCCTCTATTCTTTGATGGTAGTGACCTAAAATTAGCAATGTTAACGCCAAACAATCAAAAGCTTTGGCAATACTGGCACGATGAGAGAAACCAGCAAATGTTTGGTTCCTTATTCAACGAGCAACGCATCGCGTCACTCATTAAGCCTGGTGTGAAAGGAACAACCAATGTCCTTTATTCATTTACTCACGAGCACGAGAATCGAACCTATTTCTATTCGATGTTTCGCCCTGAAGCAACTCGCGAACAGCGCCAGCTATTTTGGCATTTAGGTGGCAAACGAGAGAGTTGGCGCGCCTTTAGAATTTCAATCTTTGAACTATCAGAGCAAGAACAGGAAGACCTAGCAGCATTCTCTCCAGAGTTGGCAGAAACGTCTCAATCACTGACTCATATTGGTATTTTGCAAGAAATTGCTGACGAAAAGTCAGGGCAGGATTACCTGCTAACTGAAAAGCCGCGCTTACCCGCTAATACGTTAAACGCGTTTCGCCATCCGAGAAGAGTTATTGGCAATCCAAAGGGCATTTATTTTGATGCAAAGTCTCGTCGTAAAGAGCCTCGTTATCGTTTTAAAACACCTTTAGAGTTGTACTCAGGACAAACTAAAACAGGCGGCTGTACTGTTGACCTTTCCAAACGAGGACTCGGAATTAGGCTAAGTGAGCCCACGATGTTACGTTCTGGGCAAGAGGTAAGAATCAACTTTCGAGAATTACAACTCTACGATAAAAAATTGCCGTTAATGTCGGTGCCATACCGAGTAATTCGTGTAAGCCCAGATGGTTGTAGCGTGCAGTTAGTTATTGATGAAAGCAGCCAAACCATGAAGGTAATCGCTTTTTTCAACAGCATTATCGAGCACAATCAAGACAAGCTAATCGCGCAAAAAGAGACGCTACCAAGTAATGCTCTACTTGAAAGGCTGCACTGCATGTTGCTCTCGCGTACGCTGAGCACGCCCATTTTTATCAGTAAGAGTACGTCATCTTCAATAAAAACCCCCGTTATCGGGGTGAACTTGCCGCTACCTAAACACATTGAACTTTTTGCCCGTCTTGGGCATGACCAACTGTTGTCACTTGAACCTATCTTTAAAGGCCGGACAAGCACATTAATCGCAGAGCCAATAAAACGTGTAGAAGGTGCTCAAGCCAGACATCAGGATATCTACATAAGCGCCGTAAAAGTAGGTAATAAAATTACAGGCATTGAGTCAAAGCTTCATCAAGAGTTCAACAGCGTAAAAGAGCGGATTCAATTTATAAAGAAAGCGCGAATGATGGGTGACTTTTACGTGATTCGCCTTTCTACTGCGCCAATTTTCGATCCGATGACATCATTACTGCAACAAGATTTAAGTGACTTAACCCAATTTGGCGTACATCAAGCGAGCAAGTTAGAAAAAGAGTTAACAGCGCTCGTTGGTTACAGTGAATTTGAAGACATTACTGAAGAGGTTGTAATTAGATTGGAGTTAACCGAGTAAATTCAAAGTCATACCAAATTGAAAAAAACACCGCCTTTCTGGCGGTGTTTTTGAATGGATGGTTAAGGTTTAGCTTTCCAGCTGACCTTTTGCTGCTTCACCAATGCGCCAGATAAAATACAGAGCACACCGCCCAACCCTGCAAAGCGAATCGCTGATTGCGCTTGAGCTTCCACTTTTGGTTTTGCGTGATACGCAATCCCTAATCCTGCCACCGACATCATCACAAGATCATTAGCGCCATCACCGACAGCAACCGTGTTGTGCTGCTCAATTTCATATTCATCCGCCAGTTCCACTAGAATGTCAGACTTCATCTGCGCCGTTACCACATCGCCAAGTACTTTACCCGTGAGTTTGCCGTCAATAATTTCTAATTGATTGGAGCGAGCAAAGTCTAAGTCGACTTTATCTTTGATGTAATCAGAGAAGTAAGTAAAACCACCGGAGGCAATCGCTGTTTTCCAGCCCAAGGCTTTCAACGTCGCAATTAGCGCTTCAAAGTCCGGCATGAATGGTAACTGGGAACGAACTTGTTCAAGAATTGATTCATCGGCACCTTTGAGCTTACCAACTCGCTGACGTAAACTTTGCTCAAAATCCAGCTCACCTTGCATGGCACGTTCAGTGACTTCAGCGACCTCATCCCCTACTCCTGCCAGTTTCGCGATTTCATCAATACACTCTATCTGGATCGCCGTTGAATCCATATCAAATACAATCAACCCTTGGGTTGATAGATCGGGCACTTCATTAAGCGAGGCGTAATCTAGGTTGAGACTTTGTAAGATCGTTTCATGTTGAGGAGTCAACTCTCCGGCCATCAGGGCTACTTCATATTGGCCAACTTTCCACGTTTCTAGTATTGGGTTGTAAAAGCCGGTGAAGAAATCAATGTCTTCGAAGTGACTTGGCGAAAGGTACTCAGCAAATACGATCCAGTTTGCTTTTGCTTTATCTAATTGGGAGGCAAATCGAGTCTCGGGTAATCGTTTTAAAAGTGTCGTATGTTTTCTGATAGGCAAGCTTTTTGACGCGTCCATGTATATAATCCCTTATGACTTTGCTAAAACGTTACCTCAACAAACTAAAAAGGCAAGTCTTTGTTTTATTTTAAATGGATGAGTAAAGAGCATGAGTGAATCTTTGTTCTCAGTAAGGAATGCCCTAAGAATTCTGGCACTAATCCTACTGTGTGTGATGTTGTTTATCACAATAAAAAACAGTGTTGTGATCAGTAAGGGTAATGAGAAAATTCAAGCACAACAGCTTGAAACGCTCACCAAAGTTTTGATTTCACAGGCGTCTCTTTCTGCCAGTGAGATGATTTTAACTAAAGATCAAGAACGATTACTTCAGCTAACAAACCAGCTAGCACAAGACCGTTTAGTGTTTGATGCAACAATCTACGATGCACAGGGTGTACGTTTAGCGTCTAGTGAAGAGGCATTATCGGTACGCGAAGTTCTTGGCCTGGATACGCCTTTGGCAACAGCTTCCATTGGTCGCCAGCAGTTGGTTGAACCAGTTTTTGCAGATGGTGCGCTTATCGGTTTTGTTCGCGTGACCTTTGAGACGGGCCGGGTGACGGCTATTTCTGACCACCACTATCGCAAGAGCGATCGTTATATGTACATGATGGTCTTAATGAGCTTTGTCTGTGGTATGTTGTTCATCTTGATTTTACGTCGACAACCGATACGTCGTAAAAAAGCGCCAAACCTGCTGCTAACCAAGTAACTAGGTAGCGCTAACAACTCATATAAAAACAGCCCGCAATGTGTGGGCTGTTTTTTTAGCTCTTGAGAGCGAAAAATAGAATGACTCTTCGTCGCTTACTCTTCGTCACCAAGCAATACTGAATCTAGTGCGATTAGCATCATGTCGTTGAATGTCGTTTGACGCTCGTCAGATGTAGTCTGTTCGCCAGTCTTGATATGATCAGAAACCGTACAGATTGTCAGAGCTTTTGCACCGTATTCTGCCGCAACACCGTAAATACCAGCCGCTTCCATTTCAACACCAACAATGCCGTACTTGTCCATTACATCGAACATTTCTGGATCTGGCGTGTAGAAAAGCTCTGCTGAGAATAGGTTACCAACTTTAACGTCAATACCGCGAGCTTTTGCAGCGTCTTCTGCCGCACGAACCATGTTGTAGTCTGCGATTGCCGCGAAGTCATGACCTTTAAAGCGGATACGGTTCACTTTAGAGTCAGTACATGCACCCATGCCGATCACAACATCACGCACTTTGATGTCTTCATTCACTGCGCCACAGCTGCCAACACGGATGATTTTCTTCACGCCGAAGTCTTTGATTAGTTCAGTCGCGTAAATCGAGCATGATGGGATACCCATACCGTGGCCCATTACCGAGATCTTACGGCCTTTGTATGTGCCTGTGTAACCAAACATATTACGAACGTCACACACTTGAACGACATCTTCGAGGAAAGTCTCTGCGATGTATTTTGCACGTAGTGGATCGCCAGGCATCAGTACGACGTCTGCAAATGCACCCATTTCAGCATTGATATGTGGAGTTGCCATTTTCTTTTCCTTAACCTTTCTCTAGCGCTCCGCGCTTAAGGCGATATAAGCCAGAGTATTCTCATTTCCGACAAGCAGCATTTACATACTGCAAACATAAAACTAGGAGCAATCAAGCTCCTAGTTTTCAAAAACCTAACTAATTATAGGAAGTTCTTACCGTAATCCATTGGAGAAGTACCGAAGTAACTTGCCAATGTTTGACCGATATCTGCGAATGTTTCGCGGCGGCCAAGAGAACCAGCTGGTACTTTTTGACCATAAACCAATACTGGGATGTGCTCACGAGTATGGTCAGTGCCTGGCCATGTTGGGTCACAACCGTGGTCAGCCGTTAGGATAAGCACATCGTCTTCTTTCATCATCTCTAGCACTTCATTGATGCGACCATCGAAGTACTCAAGTGCCGCTGCGTAACCCGCTACGTCACGACGGTGACCGTAAGCTGAGTCGAAGTCTACAAAGTTAGTGAATACGATCGTGTTGTCGCCCGCTTCTTTGATTTGCTCTAGCGTTGCTTCGAACAATGCAGGGATACCTGTCGCTTTCACTTTCTTAGTGATGCCGCAGTTTGCGTAGATATCAGCAATCTTACCAATAGAAACCACGTTGCCTTGCTTCTCTTCAACAAGTTTCTGTAGAACCGTTGCTGATGGTGGCTCAACAGAAAGATCACGACGATTACCTGTACGCTCAAATTGACCTTTACCAGCACCAACAAATGGACGCGCGATAACACGACCAATGTTGTAATCTTCTAGCTCTTCACGTGCGATTTGGCAAAGCTCTAGTAGACGGTCTAGACCGAAAGTCTCTTCGTGACATGCGATTTGGAATACAGAGTCCGCAGAGGTGTAGAAGATTGGTTTGCCAGTCTTCATGTGCTCTTCACCAAGATCGTCAAGAACTTGAGTACCAGATGCGTGGCAGTTACCTAGGAAACCGTCAAGACCTGCACGCTCAAGAATGCGGTCAGTCAGTTCTTTCGGGAAGCTGTTTGCTTTGTCAGTGAAGTAACCCCAGTCAAACAGAACAGGAACACCTGCGATTTCCCAGTGACCAGACGGCGTGTCTTTACCTGAAGAAAGCTCTGCTGCATGACCGTATGCACCAATGATTTCAGCGTCTGCGTCTAGTCCAGGTGCGAAGCGACCTGTCGATTCTTTATGCGCCATTGCCAAACCAAGTTTCGATAGATTTGGAAGGCGAAGTGCACCTTGGCGATTGTCGTTATCTGCTAAGCCTTTTTCACATTGGTCAGCGATGTGACCTAGTGTGTCTGAACCTACATCACCAAATTCTTTAGCGTCGGCAGTTGCACCGATACCGAATGAGTCTAGTACTAAAATAAATGCTCTTTTCATTGCTCGTTCCTTAGGCCCACTCGGCTTTTTATTATGGTTGAGTAGGCCTTGTGTAATTGCTTGTTCTATTAGATATCTTCTGCACGAATTTGGCGGTAAACCTCTGGAGTTGGTGTGTATTCACCACCTACTTTGATTGCACTGCGCAGTGCTTTTGCCGCTTCTTCCCATTGCTCTTCAGTGCGAGCGTGGATGACCGCAAGAGGTTTATCACTGTCTGCGACCTCACCTAGGCGGATGAACTCGTCGAAACCAACTGCGTAGTCGATTTCATCAGTAGCAACACGACGACCACCACCCATAGCAACCACAGCCATGCCGATAGCACGTGTATCCATTGCAGAGACAATGCCCGTTTCTGTTGCGTAAACTGGCTTGATGATTTCTGCTTTTTCTAAGTAGTTGTTGTAGTTTTCTACGAAGTCCGCAGGGCCGCCTAAGCCAGCAACCATCTTGCCGAAGCACTCAGCCGCTTTGCCGTTATCCAGCACTTCCATCAGTTTTGCGCGTGCGTCTTCTGTGTTCTCAGCAAGCTTGCCAAGTACTAACATTTCAGCACATGAAGCCATGGTCACTTCAAGTAGACGAGGGTTACGGTATTCACCTGTTAAGAAACGAACCGCTTCACGAACTTCTACTGCGTTACCCGCTGAAGACGCCAATACTTGGTTCATGTCCGTAAGAATTGCCGTAGTCTTAGTGCCAGCACCGTTTGCTACCGCAACGATTGATTTTGCTAGCTCTTCAGACGCTTCGTAAGTTGGCATAAATGCACCTGAACCCACTTTTACGTCCATCACTAGCGATTCCAGACCCGCCGCCAGTTTCTTAGAAAGGATCGACGCCGTAATCAGGGAGATATTGTCTACCGTTGCGGTAATATCACGAGTAGCGTAAACACGCTTATCCGCAGGAGCAAGGTCACCAGTTTGACCGATGATCGCCACACCAGCGTCTTTGGTTACTTGACCAAAAACATCGTTGCTCGGCGTAATGTTGTAACCAGGGATAGATTCAAGTTTATCCAGCGTACCGCCTGTATGACCAAGACCGCGGCCAGAGATCATAGGTACGAAACCGCCACACGCTGCCACCATTGGGCCAAGCATTAAAGAAGTTACGTCACCCACACCACCGGTTGAGTGTTTGTCGACAATTGGACCACCGAAGTTCATGTGGCTCCAGTCGATAACCATGCCCGAATCACGCATTGCACACGTTAAGGCGATGCGCTCATCCATGGTCATTTCATTAAAGAAAATCGTCATAGCAAACGCCGCAATCTGACCTTCAGATACCGTGTTGTTCGCTACGCCTTGAATAAAGAAGTTGATTTCGTCTGCGGTAAGTACTTCACCGTCACGTTTTTTACGAATGATTTCTTGTGGTAAATACATTAGTGCCTCCCAAGCTCTTTTGAGCCATGGTTGTAGTAGGATAGAAGAGGTTTGGTAGCACCCGTTTAGGTGCTACCGTTCAGACGTATTATTGGAATTAGTACGCTGTTGGATCAGCGACGTCGTCCGATACTTCTAATGTATTTAGTAGGTTGGTTAGCAGGCTAGACGCACCAAAACGGTAGTGACGAGCATCAACCCAGTTGTCACCTAGGATTTCGTCAGCCATTGCTAGGTATGCTGCTGCGTCTTCAGCAGTGCGCACACCACCTGCTGGTTTGAAACCAACAGTTTCTGCAACACCCATGTCGCGAATAACTTCAAGCATCATGCGAGC
Organism: Vibrio sp. 1402; assembly: GCF_033340275.1. NCBI lineage: Bacteria > Pseudomonadati > Pseudomonadota > Gammaproteobacteria > Vibrionales > Vibrionaceae > Vibrio > Vibrio sp. 1402. The sequence continues at coordinate 211,990 of NZ_JAWOWE010000006.1, read as the reverse complement.
GTATTCTGGTGTTGCGTTTACTGGCACTTTACCAGTTGAAGTTTTAATGAAGTCAGCACCTGCTTCAATACAGATTTGAGATGCTTTCTTGATTAGTGCTTCTTCTTTTAGTTCACCTGTTTCGATGATCACTTTAAGAAGAATGTCACCACAAGCTTCTTTACATTGCTTAACTAGTTCGAAGCCTACTTTCTCATCACCCGCCATTAGCGCGCGGTAAGGAAAAACTACGTCAACTTCGTCTGCACCGTAAGCAACCGCCGCTTTTGTTTCAGCAACTGCGATTTCAATGTCGTCGTTACCATGTGGGAAGTTCGTTACTGTTGCAATACGAACCTCTGGCGTACCTTGCTCACGAAGTGTCTTCTTAGCAATAGGAATAAAGCGAGGGTAAATACAAATTGCAGCTGTGTTGCCTACTGCTGTTTTCGCGTCATGACATAGTGAGATCACTTTTGCATCAGTGTCATCGTCATTCAACGTAGTTAGGTCCATAAGTTTAATTGCACGTAGCGCTGCTGCTTTTAAATCGCTCATTTCTATCTCCGATCAATATTCAAAAAATTCACTACTCAGCCTTACATCACGTCTTTAACTATAATCAACAAGTCGAGACAATGTGAGTAAATGGCTAAACAGTCTATTAATGAACGGACTTGGTTCCCTGAAGACTCGGCATATACAGCGAAAATTTATCATATGCCAATTGCTATCCTTGTCACCGCACAGTACCAGTTTGGCCTATGGCACAACAATCTATGATTGCGGTGTCTTTAATATCACATCACAAAGCAAAACGCCTATTAGATCTGATATTGCAGGGCAATTCATTTGCCCATCGATTATGTAATATTCATTACGTGATTAAGAATCAAGCTTAACCACTATCCTGTGATTAATACATTATAGAGTTTCACCGCAAAACTGTAGCACCAAATAGAGCGCAAACGGTTTGTATCTCAAAATTTCCTAGCCCCTATTCCATTGACTGCGTAATACCTCGACTAAGGCAAACACCCGATGAAATTTTGGAGCCCGAAAAACGAAAAATGCCCCGCAGCAATCTCTTGCTACAGGGCATGATGTAAAACGGCGTCTATATATTAAGAACCGATTCTAATTATAGTGCTGCAAGGCTTAAGCAGAAGCCTGCAATTGTCGCTGCCATAAGGTTAGACAACGTACCTGCAAGAACTGCTTTAACACCCATGCGAGCGATGTCACTACGACGGTTTGGTGCAAGGCTACCTAGACCACCAAGTAGAATCGCGATAGAAGAAAGGTTCGCGAAACCACATAGTGCGAATGAGATGATAGCTGTTGTCTTCTCAGACATTACTTCACCAGTTGCCGCGATTACTTGAGCGTTTTCACCTAGATATGGTGTGAAGTTCAAGTAAGCAACGAATTCGTTCACTACGATTTTCTGACCGATGAATGAACCAGCTGTTACAGCTTCTGCCCATGGAACACCGATTAGGAATGCTAGTGGAGAGAACGCGTAACCTAGGATTAGCTCTAGTGTTAGTTCTGGCATGCCGAACCAACCACCGATGCCACCTAGCATACCGTTGATTAGCGCGATTAGACCAACGAATGCGATTAGCATTGCACCTACGTTAAGCGCAAGTTGTAGACCAGAAGCCGCACCGCCCGCAGCTGCGTCGATTACGTTAACTGGTTTGTCGTCACCGCCGTCCATCGCTTCTTCGATACTTTCGTGAGGCTGGTCAGTCTCTGGGTGAAGGATTTTAGCGAACAGTAGACCACCTGGTGCTGCCATGAATGATGCCGCAACTAGGTACTCTAGTGGAACACCCATAGATGCGTAACCTGCTAGTACACCACCAGCAACAGAAGCTAGACCACCACACATTACCGCGAATAGCTCTGATTGAGTCATTTTTGGAACGAATGGGCGAACAACTAGAGGTGCCTCAGTTTGACCTACGAAAATGTTAGCTGCAGCTGACATTGATTCCGCACGAGAAGTGCCTAGCGCTTTTTGTAGTGCGCCACCAAGAATCTTGATAACCCATTGCATAACGCCAATGTAGTAAAGAACTGAAATCAGTGCAGAGAAGAAGATCAGTGTAGGAAGAACACGGAATGCGAAGATGAAACCGCCGCCGCCGAATACTTCGAACATCTTGTCAGAAACAAGACCACCGAACAGGAATGATGAACCATCGTTACCGTAGTTGATAACGTTAGAAACACCTGAAGAGAAACCGTTTAGTAGATCACGGCCCCAAGGTACATACAGAACAAATGCACCTAATGCGAATTGGATAGCGAATGCGCCACCCACAGTTCTAAAGTTGATAGCTTTTCGGTTGTTAGAAAATGCCACTGCAATCGCAAGAAGCACTACCATACCGATTAGGCTCATAAACAGGCTCATAGTTTATGACTTCCTTATAAGTTATTTATTGGCGTGTTACAAAATGGAGCTATAAAGCGGGGGCAATTATACTCATGCAGAATCAATTAAAGTAATGCCAGCCTCACACTTTCCTATAAGATTCATGATTGATTCAACCAGCTTTGTGAGTTAATTCACAATAAGCAGGAAAACGTTTTCGATTTCAAACCACATCTTTAGATTTTATTCACATATCGAGAAAGCAAAATTGCTATTTTTCCACAGTTGAGAGGCAATCGATTGCTTTCGGCCGTTATGCAACTCTACGAGCTCATTAAAGACGTGAATGAGTTTGGCTGGGTGATTTGACTCCCCTTGATATCCAAGTATAGGCATATCTGGTGCGTCTGTTTCGATTACTAGGTTTTCGAGTGGTAATTTTTGAATTGCGTCGCGTGTTTTCTTGGCTCTTGGGTAGGTAATCGTTCCTCCTACACCGATAAAAAAACCTAATTTGACCCACTCCATGGCTTGCTGATAACTCCCAGAAAAAGCGTGTAGCACACCACCTCTAGGGAGATTCGCCGCTTTCACCATTTGAATGAGGCGATTGTGCGCTTTTCGGCTATGTAAAATAACTGGGAGTTCGAAGCGTCTAGCCAGCTCAAATTGAACTTCAAGTATCTTTTCTTGCAACTGTGGATCAACATCAATGGCAAAATCTAAACCACACTCTCCTATTGCCACGCACTGCTGCCCTTTTTGATTTAGATAGCCTTCTAGCTCTGTAAGGTGCTGCTCAACGTTATCTTCAAGAAAATACGGATGAAAGCCGAGAGCATAATACAAATTGGCATGTTGCTCTGCCAAAGTTTGAATACGAGCCCAATTTTGCGGACCGACGGAAGGAATCAAAATTCTTGCGACGCCTTGCGTTTGAGCAAGCTCAAGTTGATGCGCAAAGTCATCTTGAAACACATCAAAATCAAAGTGGCAGTGCGTATCAAAGAGCTTCATCTTGACGCTTTTTATCTGTATCTGCGGGCAGAAAATCAGAGGATGGTTGGGCTTCACTCTTCTCTTTAGTTTGATGGGCAGGGTCTTTTCGATATGGGACGCAACTGCGTTTCTGGTCGGGGGTTAACCCCATTTCTTTACACCAATTGTCGTAACGCTTTAGCCCACGTTTAAACCAGTTCATATCTTATCCTTATATAAAAACGCCCTTGGCTAAGTTTATAGCCAAGGGCGTTTTAAAATCTAGTTTGCGTTAAGGCTTACCCTAACCGCACAAATTAGTGCTCGCGCGTCGCACGGAAATCAACGTCAGGGAAACGCTCTTTCGCTAAGTTTAAGTTAACCATTGTTGGAGCGATATACGTTAGGTTATCACCCCCATCCAATGCTAAGTTCGCTTGATTCTTGCGTTGGAACTCATCCAGTTTCTTCGCATCACCACACTCAACCCAACGCGCAGTTGCAACGTTAATGCCTTCATAAATCGCTTCAACGTTATACTCAGACTTCAAACGAGCCACAACAACATCAAACTGAAGTACACCAACGGCACCAACGATCAGATCGTTGTTCTGTAGAGGACGGAATACCTGTACCGCACCTTCTTCTGATAGCTGAACCAAACCTTTGAGAAGCTGCTTCTGCTTTAGTGGATCTTTCAGGCGAATACGACGGAATAGTTCCGGAGCGAAGTTCGGAATACCAGAGAACTTCAGTGATTCACCTTGCGTAAAGGTATCACCAATCTGAATAGTGCCGTGGTTGTGTAGACCAATGATGTCTCCGGCGTAAGCGTGTTCTGCACGTGCACGGTCACCAGCCATAAAGGTTACTGCATCAGAGATACTCACTTGCTTGCCAAGACGAACGTGGTTCATCTTCATACCTTGCGTGTAAGTGCCAGATACAATACGCATGAATGCGATACGGTCGCGGTGTTTTGGGTCCATGTTCGCTTGGATCTTAAATACGAAACCAGAGAACTTCTCTTCAGTCGCTTCAACTTCACGTTCAACCGCTTGACGAGTTTTCGGCGCTGGAGCCCATTCAGTTAGACCGTCTAGCATATGATCCACACCAAAGTTACCTAATGCAGTACCGAAGTAAACTGGCGTAAGATCACCTGTTAGGAACATTTCCAAATCAAACTCAGGGCAAGCACCCATAACAAGCTCAAGCTCTTCTCGAACACTTTCCGCAAGGCCTGCACCAACTTTTTCATCAAGCTCTGGGTTATCGAGACCTTTGATGATTCGAACTTCTTGAATCTCATGACCGTGACCTGATTCGTATAAAATCGTTTCATCACGGTGAATGTGGTACACACCTTTAAATTCTTTACCACAGCCGATTGGCCATGTAATTGGCGCACACATCATGCCCAACTCGTTTTCTACCTCGTCCAATACTTCCATTGGATCACGAACGTCACGGTCAAGTTTGTTCATGAAGGTTACGATTGGCGTGTCACGCAGACGCGTTACTTCCATCAGCTTACGTGTACGATCCTCGACACCTTTCGCCGCATCGATAACCATCAAACACGAGTCTACTGCCGTTAACGTACGGTATGTATCTTCCGAGAAGTCTTCGTGTCCAGGCGTATCAAGTAGGTTTACCAGACAGTCATTGTAAGGGAACTGCATTACAGAAGTGGTTACCGAGATACCACGTTCTTTTTCCATTTCCATCCAGTCTGATTTTGCGTGCTGTGCGTTACCACGACCTTTAACCGTACCTGCTTTTTGGATCGCGTTTCCGAATAAAAGGACTTTTTCAGTAATGGTGGTTTTACCCGCATCCGGGTGAGAAATAATAGCGAACGTTCTGCGCTTAGACACTTCGCCTAAAAAAAGGGGATTTGACATTAGTTAATCTTCTAAATTACTTTCATGCTCACAAAATAGGCAAGCATATCTACTATTCGATATTGTGCGGTATTCTCGCTTATTATCGCTGTGCTAGCAAACTGGAAAGACATGAACTGAATTTACTCGGCTCACCAGCCTTTACCTGCAACTAACAAGGGAAAGCCAGCGCCACACAAAGAGATGTAAAAATTCAAAAAATTGTTATTACATATTCAAAAGCCTCGAATCCGGATACGCATTTAAAGCATAAGTGTTGATGAGGTAATTAGTAACGGCCTAAAACTAACTCAAAAATAAGTAACTCATGATAATGGCGTCTTCCTTACCATTTCCCGATTTAGCTGGGTAATAGTTGTAACGACGGTCCACTTCATTAAAACCTGCTTGCTCATAAATATGGATAGCTGGGTGATTACTTTCACGCACTTCTAACCAAGCACTCTCTGCTTTGGCTTGTTCACAGTATTCAATAAACGCGTCCAGCAATTTTTGCCCTAGCCCTCTGCCCTGTTGAGAAGGCGCTACTGCAATATTTAATAGTGTCACTTCTCCAACAATATTCTGTCCATAGAAGTAACCAACCACTTGAGAGCCTTCCAGCATCACATGATGGCAAGCACCGCGACTGGATAAGTCACGAACCAAAGATTCGGCCCAAGGGTGAGAATGTGCTTGCTGCTCGATTTGCCAAACTTGGTCGAGGTGCTCTGCACGCATCGGCGTAATTTCAATTGTCACGCATTAGCTCCGTTAAGAGTACGAACAGATTTGTTGCCACAATGCGCGGCGCTGTTCGTTATTACCATCAATATCTTGTAATAGTGGCGAGACCAGGTGCTTTGCCTTGATGCTTTGATCAGCCTCACAGCCTGCAAACCACACCCACTCTAGCTGATGTTCACCCAGCATGGATAAGCGCTCAGGCTCTAGGTGTAGCGCATCATCAAGCGTGAGCTTAATGCTTTTTAATACGCGCTCAAACATCAATGCCGTCTCGTTTTCTGGACATATTGGCGATACCAATAGGAGTTTACATGAACTTTGCAAATCCAATAATGGCGATTGATAGCCTTCCAGTCTTTCAGGGTGTACCAGCTCCCATGTGCTGATCCCCATTTCACGTAAATACTGTTTCTCGTTAATTGACATTTTCCGTCACCTATTTGAACGAGGGCAATCCTATCAAATTATCGCGATTATACCTAAAGGACTTCAAGGAACACCTGAACACAATGAGATGGTTTGGATATTCCTGAACATAGCGTTTTGCCAACGGCCACACATTGGGTATGACATATGAGGTACATTATGAAATTCTTAAATACGCTACTACTTTGCACACTGGTAGCCGCCACCAGCGTGAGTGTTTTTGCTAATAACAGCGATGAGTGGGAGCTGATTGCAACGAAAACCGTTAACTTTCATACAGAAACAGATACCGTGACACCAAATAGCCTATTCCGAAACCGAAGCTTCAGTAAAATAAAACTAAAATGTGTGCAAGGAACGGTAGACATTAATGGTTTAAAAGTCGTCATGACAGATGGTAGTGAGAAAAAGCTTTCCTCTATGGGCGTACTAACAAGCGGATTGTCGACTCGTGCCTGGAGCCTTCCAGGTACAAAAGAAGCCAAGCTAAAACGGATTGAAATGACTTACAGTAGCTGGGGAAGCACAAAACTTAGCCTGCTAGGGGTAAGTAAAAAAGCGAAAATAGAGGTCTGGGGCAAAAAGAAAAGTAACCAGTCATCCTAACCTCCCTATCTCAGTTTTCAGTGAATAAGAAAGAAGCCCACTTAGTCGTGGGCTTCTTTCATTTACAGTTCAGAGAACTCTGGCGCATAGTCTATGCGTCCGGAGCGTCCAGCACATTGACCTTCGACCAACTCTGCGACTCGAAATGCACCTTTAGGGACATCCCAAGCACATTCAAAGCCCATCTCGTCGCATGATTGAAAACCCTGGCGCGCGTAATAATCAGGATCGCCCAACACCACACACACTGGGTAGCCAAAATCACGCAGTGAATCAAAACCTTCTTTGATCAACTCTGCAGCGATGCCTTGGCGACGGTAATCTTCATGAACAGCTAATGGCGCTAGCCCTTGCCATGACAAATCTTCACCATTTAAGGTCACAGGGCTAAATAAAGCATGGCCTATCACCTCTCCCTCATCTGTACACGCGACTAAGGAAAGCGTGAATTTGCTGTTTTCGCGCAAACGCATCACAAGCTCAGCTTCAGCTTCCGTCGGGAAGGCGTGTTTCAATAAGCGGTCAATGGTAAGAATGTCCGCTGGGGCTTCAGTTCGAATAAGCATTCGCTACTCCGGTTGGTTGTGCAGGCGCTTGAACTCCTTTCTGAACAAAATCAGCCAATTGATTCAAAGCGACTTGCATTGCTTTCGGTAACTGCTCTAAGTCGACACTGTCCATTAAGTTTTTCACTTCTAAGCCAAGCTCAGTATCACCTTCAATTGAAAGGCGACGTTGGAAGAACAGTGTGTCAGGGTCTTCTTTACGACCAGCAATCAGTACTAGGTCGTTTAGATTACCACTAAAACTCACATCTTCCTGAACTGGTTTTTCAGCTACCACCAATTTTTCGTCTTGATAGCTGATGTACCATGCTAAGTTCAAGTCTTTAATCGCAACTTTTAACCACTTGTCTTCAAGGAACTCAAAGTCACCATCTTCCAAGGCTTCTTTAAACACCATTTTTAGCCCTTCCAGCAACGCTTTTTGCTGAATTGGCTGTGGTAATAACTGGACTGGAGAACGCAAAATATTAGCTGCGTTCTTTACTAGTTGACTGCGAATCTTGTTTAACACGTTCATTATCCGTTACTTTGTCATTAGGTTGCTTATATTAAGCAATCGTGGCGATGAGATTACTGTTATGTATCAATAAAGTGCTTATTTTAGATTGGTGGTTTATTGCTCACTAACGCTTCTTTTTTTGAACTTACGTGTATTATTGATGCGAACAGGTGGATAAACACTTTTACAACCGTATTTTCAAAGTTATAGTTATCTGAGCGTATCCATGTGATTGTCGACTGCACAGCTAAAACCGCGAGCCCTTTAATGGCAGGTAACACTTTAGCTTGGTGGTAGACCGCCGCAGGCTTATCAGGGTGTCGCTTTTTATACACGGACGAATAATCTGGCTCATTGGAGATCGGTAATACCCTAATGCCTTCCCAGCAATTAAAACATTGGTTTGCCACGCTAACCTCAAATAGCCCTTTCTTCTTTGCCATTCTTGATAAAAAACACAATTATCGAATGGTAAGTGACCGTTACTGCGATATCGCAGGTTTAAGTCATGAGGAAATCGTCGGCTTAAACGATTGCCAAGTGCTGGGTGAACAGTTTTATAAGAAGCTTGCACCATACTATCAGCGCGCGTTCAAAGGGGCACATGTCGAAGCCGAAATCACGCTCGATGAAACCGACCTTGAAACCAGTCTTCACTTTAGTCTTTCGCCAGTTTTTGAAGGTAACGACATTCGCTTTGTTGTTTTTCACGCTGTCGATACTTCAGAAAAGCAGATACTCGTTCGCTCCTTAGAAGAGTCCGAAAGTAAGTTTGCGAAGTTAACACAACTGCTACCAGACGGCTTACTGCTTATCGAAGATGATATTGTCATCTCTGCGAACCCCGCATCAGCGCGCCTTCTCGGACTTAACTCTCCTCATGAATTGTTGGGCGAAGAGCTAAGTCGTTTATTCATCGATGAAAACAGTAAAAAGGTATTTAGTCATCGATTGAGTACATTAATTTCTGACAAACCTTTTGTCTGCTTAACCAGTGCAAGATGCGGCTTTGAACGGAAAGTTCAGCTACACGCGGATTCCACGGCGATATTAGGTAGCGAATCTCAAATTATCCTAATCCAAGATGCTGATGATGCGCCCAAAAACCTGTCTTCTGCATCGAATGAAGACATACACATTGACTCGCTCACCAAACTCTACAACCGCTTTGGCTTCACCAAACGTTTGGAACAGCTGATCAAAAAGCAAACACCGCTTCTGGTGTTCTATTTGGATATCGATAACTTCAAAAACATTAATGACTCACTTGGTCACCATATTGGCGATAAAGTGATTCAAGAGGTATCGGCCCGTCTTAAACGGTTACTACCAAACCAAGCGATTATTGGTCATTTGGGTGGCGATGAGTTTGGCGTCATTCTGCCGGAGCCAGAAAACACCCGCATGGCTGAAATTTTGTCCGATCGCATTATCTCGTTGATCAACCAACCTTTCGACTTGCACCACTTCAGTAAACGCCTTGCCTGTTCAATTGGTAGCGTTCGATACCCTGAAGACGGACAAGATGCGCGAATCCTACTACAAAATGCCGATACTGCGATGTATGAAGCCAAAGATCGTGGTAGAAATCGTCTGATCAAATTTAACGATCAAATGAACAAAGAAGCGCGTATGCGTTTGTGGCTTGAAATCGAACTGCAAAAAGCATTGCAGCAGAACGGTTTGGAAGTGTGGTATCAACCTAAGGTTAACGCGCGAGACTTCAGTATCAACGGCGCAGAAGCGCTCGTTCGTTGGAAGCATCCAGTCGAAGGGTACATTAGTCCTGGCTCATTCATTCCTGTCGCCGAGCGCGCTGGGTTAATCGAACACCTTGGACGTGTCGTGATGCGTGATGTTTTCAATACGGTAAAACGTTGGAAACAACAGGGCATACTGCCAGGCCGTGTCGCCATCAACCTCTCTCCCGAGCAATTTGGCAACCCACAGCTGATCGACTTTATGGAAAAGTTGCTTCGCACTACCGAGCTTGATCCAAGCTGCATTACCTTCGAGCTAACCGAAAGTGCCGTGATGAGTGATAGCGAACATACACTGCAAATGTTGAATGCGATTAAAAAGCTTGGCTTCGCTCTCTCTATCGATGACTTTGGTACCGGCTACTCTTCTCTTTCCTACTTAGCGCGTTTCCCTATTGACGAGCTAAAAATCGACCGCGCTTTTATTAATGATATAGACACACTACCGAAACAAGTCACTGTGATTGAAAACATCATTAATCTGGGTAAGTCGCTCGACTTAACTGTCGTTGCCGAGGGGGTGGAAACCCACCAGCAAGCTACTTTGCTCTCTAACCTTCAATGTAATGCGATTCAAGGATTCCATTTTTATCGCCCACAGCCAAAACACGAAATTGAAGAGCTGTTTGTACAGAATCGTCGTCACAAGAACTAACCCCGACCCGATACCCTTACTCGCAAGGGGTAAATATCGACTTTATTGAGCTAAACCTAACTTAGGTCAATTTCGCTATTCATAATTCTTCATAAAATGCGGACACCTTTTTATTCTCAATGATTGTGAGCATATGGAACTCTTGTGTCCCGCGGGTAACCTGCCTGCGTTAAAAACTGCGATTGATTGCGGTGCCGATGCCGTCTACATTGGTTTCAAAGATGATACCAACGCCCGTCACTTTGCTGGCCTCAACTTTAACGGCAAAAAGTTAGAAAAAGCGGTGCAATACGTTCATGACCGCAATAAAAAAATTCATGTCGCGTTGAATACCTTCGCTCATCCCAATGGCTTCGAGCGCTGGACGAACGCAGTAGACAATGCAGCGGCACTGGGTGTAGACGCGCTGATTGTTGCAGACATTGCAGTGCTGGAGTACGCGGCTCGCAAATATCCCGATCTGGAACTACACCTTTCAGTGCAAGCATCAGCGACCAACGTCGCAGCCATTGATTTTTACAAACAAAACTTCAACGTAAAACGGGTAGTGCTACCCCGCGTTTTATCGATTCATCAGGTCAAACAGCTCTCACGCAACATCACTAGCGATGTCGAGTTAGAAGTCTTTGCTTTTGGTAGCCTTTGCATCATGTCTGAAGGTCGCTGCTACCTATCGTCATACATGACAGGCGAGTCTCCAAACACTGTGGGAGCATGCTCTCCAGCTAAGTACGTTCGCTGGCAAGAAACAGAAAATGGTCTGGAATCCCGCCTTAACGACATTTTGATCGATCGCTACAGCACCGGTGAAAATGCGGGCTACCCTACCTTGTGTAAAGGCCGTTTCGAAGCAGAAATCGAAGGCGAGAAAAAACGCTACCACGCACTGGAAGAACCAACCAGTTTGAACACCCTCTCTATGCTGCCAGAACTATTTGCTGCAAATGTGGCGTCTGTAAAAATTGAAGGTCGCCAACGTAGCCCAGCTTACGTAGAACAAGTCACTCGAACATGGCGAGCCGCGATTGACCGTTACCAAGCAAACCCAGAAGCTTATCAAGTCGAAGCGGCTTGGGATGCCGCATTGGCAAACGTGTCTGAAGGTACGCAGACCACACTTGGTGCTTATCACCGCAAATGGCAGTAGAGGTTAAGATGGATAATTCAATGAAATACGCGCTTGGCCCGCTGTTGTACTTCTGGCCAAAACAAGACATCGAAGCGTTTTATGAACAAGCGAAATCAAGCTCCGCGGACATCATCTATCTTGGGGAAACCGTATGCTCAAAACGTCGAGAAATGAAGCCTTCGCATTGGCTTGAAATAGCAAAAGAGCTGTCTGCATCTGGCAAGCAAGTGGTGCTATCAACAATGGCACTACTAGAAGCTCCGAGTGAAGTAAACATAATGAAGAAGTACATCGACAACGGTGACTTCGCGATTGAAGCAAATGACGTATCTGCTGTTCAATTGGCATCAGAGCATAAAGTGCCTTTCGTCGTTGGCCCTGCAATCAATACTTATAACGCACACACGCTCAACTTATTTTTGAAGCAAGGTATGATGCGTTGGTGCATGCCTGTCGAGCTCTCTCGCGAATGGTTAAACGATACTTTGGTTCAGTGTGACGAGCTTGGTATTCGTAACAAGTTTGAAGTTGAGGTATTTAGCCACGGTTATTTGCCTTTAGCATATTCCGCTCGCTGTTTCACAGCCCGAGCTGAAAACCTAGCGAAAGACGATTGCGAAACCTGCTGTATCAAATACCCTACGGGTATCCAGGTCAGCAGCCAAGAAGGACAAGAAGTCTTTAACCTTAACGGCATTCAAACGCAATCAGGGTATTGTTATAACCTGATCAATGACTTACCAAGTATGCAAGGCCTAGTTGATGTGGTCCGATTAAGCCCTCTCGGTGTGAGTACACTTTCTGAGTTAGAGCATTTTCGCTCAAACGAGCACGGCGACAACCCTGAAAAACTTGAAAGCCGCCAATGCAATGGCTATTGGCATCAGCTAGCTGGCTTAGAAGTAAAAAACATTTAGCTCCCCAAAAAAGAAAAGCGAGGCCCAACCTCGCTTTTCTCTATCAGCCATTGTTAACAGGCTTGCACTGTTGGCTCAGCCGAAGTTTCATTAAGCAGCTTTTTCACATCTCGCCACAACATACTGATCACGACCAAACTCAATGCAATGTTAGACAATGGGAAAGCTAACCAAATGCCTGTCACGCCGAAAAGTTTCGGCATAATGAATAAGAATGGCAACTGGACCAGCATGTTGCCTAGTGTTACAAACATAGCTTTGCTGCCTTTGTTTACTGATTGATAGTACGCGGCCGCCACAACTAAAAAACCATCTAAGAACAACGCAAACATGTGTAAACGAATCCCGATCACAGTGCTATCAATCAACTGTTGGTCAGCATTATTAAACACCGCAACCAGTTCGTACGGGAAAAGGTTCATCAAAACAACGAACGCCACCCCACCAAGCACAGATGTCCCCATCGCGACCTTTAATAACTTTCTGATGTTCTCCTGATTACGTGCACCGTGGTTGAAGCTCACTAAAGGCTGCATACCATTCGCAATTCCTTCGGCTATCAGATAGTAAACCGTCACGATGTACCCCAAAATGGCGTACGCTCCGATCAACATTGCACTTCCGTATTGAGCAAATAACGCGTTGTGCAGTGCCACCATCACAGAGCCGTAGGCGTACATAAAGAAACTTGATGTACCTATCATGATAATCTTTGGTGCAGCATCAACCTGAACTTTGAAGTCGCGGATACGAAGGCGTAATGTTGCTTTTGAAGTAAAGAAGTAACCAATACCGAGCACAGTGACCACTAATTGTGCAAGTGCAGTGGCAATAGCGGCTCCGGTTAACTCCCACTCCAACCAAGCAATAAATACGTAGTCTAATACGATGTTAATAACGGCACCGATGACCATCAAAATCGTTGCTAAGTTCGGGCTGTCGTCATTGCGTAACAGAAACGGAACTGCGATAGAACCCAACGTGAATACGCACGCGACAATCAGAATATGCAAATATTGCAGCGCAAGTTCAAACACTCGCCCTTCCGCACCTTGCCAGCGAATAAATTCATCCGAAAACAAGAACAATATTGTAGCAACGACCGGCATCAATGCCGCTAACAACGTCAATCCGGTCGTTAGGATTCGCTTAGCGCCTTCATGATCGTTCTCTCCTTGCTTGATCGAAGTCAGCGCGCCAGTCCCCACCCCAATCATTATTCCTATACCGAGGATCGAACCGATAATAGGCCACGCAACATTGATCCCAGCTAATCCGTCAGCGCCAACATAACGGCCAATAAAAATGCCATCAACTATTTGATACAAACCGTTTACGAGCATTGCTGCGACGGTTGGAATCGTATATTTCCAAAACTGTCTATAAATTGAGTTTTGCATGACTGTCACCAGTAGTTAGCAAAGCTAACCATTTAATTAGCAAGACTAACTAAATGGTTAAATTAAATAAAAGAAAGATGAAACAACAAAAACTAAACCATACAGCTGAGGCCTTTGCTTTAGTTTAAAATGACTTATTACTCAATGCTTTATTCAATAAAGCTTGTAACTGTTCAGCTTCTTGCTGATTTAATTGTTGCATCATTTGGTCAGAGATATCTTTGTACACTACCTGCTCCAAAGACATTTTTTCTGCGACTTCTTCCGTAAGCAACACACGCTTAGCACGAGCATCCTCATTACATGCGATGCGTTTCACCAAACCCTTTTTTTCCAAACGCACAACCATTGTCGATGCGGAAGGCTTAGTCACTTGCAGCTCTTCTGCAAGATCGGTTATTCGCACACCCTCAGGGTAAACCTGAATCACACGTAAATAATCGAACTCATTAAAGCTTAGATGTGATAATGGATCTTCTTTGGCATAGACACGCCAAGCTTTGGCGCAAAAACGCTCTAAATCAATCAAGCTTTCTTCTAATGCCATAAAAGCCACCACCACTTAGTTAGCAAGACTAACTATTTTAAATGAGTCACTCATCAAGTTCAATCATAAAAAAAGCCGCTCTCATCGAGCGGCTCTAAATCATTCAATTTCCAGCTTCTTGGCAGCCTTTAACTTGGCCAATCTATCTTGCTGTAATTGATCGTAAATTTGCGCCAACTCCAAGAAAGAATAGCGATGCTCAACATAATCGTAAACGTTGAACGAAATCGCGAGCTTATAAAGTGAGATGGCACTTGCGATATCACCTTCAAGCTGATTACGCTTTCCAAGGTAGAAATACGTTTCCGTCAATCGTTCAGCTAGGCGATAGTTCTCTCTCGTTCCATCCATAATTGCTTTAAGCGCGTCTTCGTCCGAGACGTCTCGTAGCATGATGGCAACAAGAACCCATCCCCACTCTTCACTACGATCTCGTAAATAACGCTGTTGAAGATTGGCTTTTGCTTGCTCTGGATTTTGCTCAGCTTCGATGATGTACAGCCATAATGAACGAAAAGGATCCGTTGGCATTTCTTGATAATGCTTGGTCATATCTTCTAAAGCGAGATCGATTCTGCCACCATAATACAGTGCAATCGCACGGTTGCGCTCAGCATAGGTATTATCAGGAGCCAACTCTATGGTCGAGTCAAACGCTTCATATGCCGCATCAAACTCTCCTACTTGGGTAAAGTATACTCCCAAAAGATTGAAGATGTCCGGCTGAGCAGGATTCAACTGCAAAGACTGGTTAAAGTCCAAACGGGCAAGATCACGTAAACCAACGCTGTCGTAGTAGCTACCGCGCTCATAATGCATTTTAGCGCGCACTTCATCACTAAGGTCGGGACGTTGTAGCAACTGCGAGAGACGCGCGATTTGTACTTCTTGTTGAACACTAGGCTGAAGTGGCACCGCCATCGGTGGATATAACCACTTTTGTGCTGATTGTTGAGAAGTATTTGCACAACCGGTCAGCGCGATAGCAACACATAAAATTGCGGTTTGAAACCATTTCACTAATTGATACTCCTGTTTGGACCGCTCAAGATTTATTTCTCTTAATGCAATATAGGCGATAACCTCGTTTGAGGTTAATACATCGAAACAAACCAAAAAAGGGGAGCGAAAATGCTCCCCTTTTATAACATGCTTTCAGGCCCTTAATCTAATAAAAGGCTGAAAGTCTCATTTTGTCTTACTCGTCTTTAGCAGCTGGTGCTTCAGCAGCAGCTTCTTCAGCTGGCTTTTCTACCGCTTCTTTCATGCTTAGACGTACACGGCCTTGGCGGTCGATTTCAAGAACTTTAACTTGAACTTCTTGACCTTCAGCTAGGTAGTCAGACACTTTCTCTACGCGTTTTTCTGCGATTTGAGAAATGTGTACAAGACCATCTTTGCCTGGAAGAACCGTTACGAATGCACCGAAGTCTGCTAGACGTGCAACTTTACCTGTGTAGATACGGCCCACTTCAACTTCAGCAGTGATCTCTTCGATACGGCGGATAGCTTCTTTCGCAGCAGTGCCTTCAGTTGCCGCAATCTTGATAGTACCGTCGTCTTCGATTTCGATAGTTGTACCAGTCTCTTCAGTTAGAGCACGGATAACTGCACCACCTTTACCGATAACGTCTTTGATCTTCTCAGCGCTGATCTTCATCGTGTGAATACGCGGAGCAAATTCAGAGATGTCTTCACGAGCACCAGAGATTGCTTCATCCATTACAGATAGGATGTGCTTACGTGCGCCTTGAGCTTGGTTAAGCGCAATTTGCATGATTTCTTTAGTGATGCCTTCGATCTTGATGTCCATTTGAAGTGCAGTGATACCAGTGTTAGTACCTGCTACTTTAAAGTCCATGTCACCTAGGTGGTCTTCATCGCCAAGGATGTCAGAAAGTACAACGAAATCGTCACCTTCTTTAACAAGACCCATTGCGATACCAGCAACAGATGCTTTGATTGGCACACCTGCGTCCATAAGTGCAAGAGAAGTACCACATACTGAAGCCATTGAAGATGAACCGTTAGATTCAGTGATTTCCGATACAACACGTACTGTGTATGGGAACTCATCAACAGAAGGCATTACTGCAGCAATACCACGCTTCGCCAGTTTACCGTGGCCGATTTCACGACGCTTAGGAGAACCTACAAAACCAGTTTCACCTACACAGTATGGAGGGAAGTTGTAGTGCAGTAGGAAGTGATCTTTACGCTCACCAGTTAGCTCATCGATGATTTGAGCATCACGCTGAGTACCTAGCGTTGCAGTAACGATCGCCTGAGTTTCACCACGAGTGAATAGCGCGCTACCGTGAGTACGAGGAAGAACACCAGTACGTACATCTAGTGCACGAACCATGTCTTTTTCACGGCCATCGATACGAGGGTTACCTGCAATAATACGGCTACGTACTACTGTCTTCTCTAGATCATGGAAGATAGTGTGGATTTCTTTTGTGTCTGCTTCAGGATCTTCAGCAAGAAGAACTTCATTTACTTCCGCAGCGATCTCATGGATGCGGTCGTAACGAGCCATTTTCTCAGTAATTTGGTAAGCTTCAACAAGTTTAGCTTCTGCTAGATCAGCAATCTTATTTTTAAGCGCTGTGTTCTCTTCAGGAGCAACCCAATCCCAAGCAGGAGTTGCAACTTCTGCTTTGAATTCGTTGATAGCTTGAATAGCAACTTGTTGTTGGTCATGACCATAAACAACCGCCGCTAGCATTTCTTCTTCAGTTAGGTTGTCCGCTTCTGACTCAACCATCAGTACTGCTGACTCTGTACCTGCAACAACAAGGTCAAGCTTAGAAGTTTCTAGTTCAGTTTGGCTAGGGTTAAGTACAAGCTGACCATCGATATGACCAACACGCGCCGCACCGATAGGGCCGTTGAATGGAATGCCAGAGATAGCAAGAGCAGCAGAAGTACCGATCATTGTAACGATATCTGGCTGAACATCTGGGTTTACAGACATTACTGTCGCGATAACCTGAACTTCGTTTTTAAACGCGTCTGGGAATAGCGGACGGATTGGACGGTCGATTAGACGAGCTGTTAGCGTTTCGCCTTCAGAAGGACGACCTTCACGTTTGAAGAAGCCGCCTGGGATTTTACCCGCAGCGTAAGTACGCTCTTGGTAGTTAACCGTTAGTGGGAAGAAGTCTTGACCTGCAACGGCTTCTTTTTTACCTACAACAGATACGAATACAGACGTATCATCCATTGTGACCATAACTGCTGCTGTAGCTTGACGTGCAATAACGCCAGTTTCTAAAGTAACTGTGTGGTTACCGTACTGGAACGTTTTAACAACTGGTTTTTCGAACATTGTTATTCCTTGTTTCTAATCTTCCTTTAGTGCTTAAAGAAATCTTAGATGTGTTAATTGACACTCAAGGCATTACGAATCGCGACTAGTAAAAAGAAACTCGGAAATTCCTTTTGAATAGTCGCGACCTTTTGGTCGACGTGGTTGACTGTAATGCTATGAGCTTTTGAGAAAACCTCTTACAAGGTTTAGCCGCCAGTATTATAACGGCATAAGTCTAATTTGGCTAAATTTAGGCAACAAAAAAGGGGCATAAAGCCCCTTTTTAGACAAACTGCTATGCAGTCGCTGATTAGCGACGTAGGCCTAGACGTTTGATTAGGTCTTGGTAGCGAGCTAGGTTTTTACCTTTTAGGTAATCTAGAAGCTTACGACGACGAGAAACCATGCGTAGAAGACCACGACGGCTGTGGTGATCGCCTTTGTGCGCTTTGAAGTGACCTTGTAGGTGGTTGATAGAAGCTGTAAGTAGAGCTACTTGAACTTCTGGTGAACCAGTGTCGCCTTCGCCTTGTGCGTATTCTGCAACGATTGCTGCTTTAGTTTCTGCATTCAGAGACATAATTCTCTCCTAATAAGAGTAGGTTTAAAGTTGTAGCAGCCAATCTCTGATTCAGCCGCTACGCGAAGCGAGGATTATAGGGAAATTTCCTATCTCGTGCAATATAAAAATACCGACACTCAGGTCGGTATTTTCAATCATTTACTTGGATGCAACGTCATCTCGGAACACGACCAATCGCTTAGGAGCGATTTTGCCATCTTCGTTCATTTCGCCAACGCCAATAAATAAGCGTTCTTCACCCATAGTAAGGCGAAGTGAGCCCTCTGTCGGAGCACCAAATACTTGAACGGGCTGCCCATGTTGGACCATATCCGCCAGTTCAGGCACCAAGTTGACTTCTGGTAAGTCTTCTACCGCTGTATCCATTGGCAAAAGTAGCGGGTCCAGTAGTTCTCGAGGCGCTCGTTCCTCGCGGTGAGCTTGCTCTAGCAACTCATTTAGTTGCTCAAGTGTTACCATATTCTCGTAAGGGTATTTAGCCACACCAGTACGACGAAGCATAGTTACGTGCGCACCACAACCTAACATTTCGCCCAGATCATCAACGATAGTACGAATATAGGTACCTTTAGAGCAGTGCACTTCCATCTCTACTTCATCGCCTTCAAAACGGTGAAGAACAATCTCATATACCGTGATCTTACGAGATTCACGCGGAACTTCGATGCCTTTACGAGCGTATTCATACAAGGGTTTACCTTGATACTTCAACGCAGAGAACATGGAAGGCACTTGATCAGATTCACCACGGAACTGATCGATGCACGCTTCTAGCTTGTCTAACGTAACATCGACTGGACGCGTCTCTACAACTTCACCATCCGAGTCAGACGTATTGGTACGTTCACCCAGCTTTGCGATCACGCGGTAGCGTTTATCAGAATCAAGAAGAAACTGAGAAAATTTTGTCGCTTCACCCAAGCAAATTGGCAGCATGCCTGTCGCTAATGGGTCCAAGGCTCCAGTGTGGCCTGCTTTCTCGGCAAAGTAGATTCGCTTTACTTTTTGCAGTGCATCATTGGAAGAGATACCTGTTGGTTTGTCCAACAGTATAACGCCATTAATTGGACGACCTTTACGACGACGAGCCATTATTCTTCGTCCTCACGACCAGAATCTTTTTGCTTTTGTTTGTCTGAACTAACGACTTCAGACACTAGGTTAGACATACGCATACCTTCAACAAGCGTATTGTCATAGTGGAAGCGGATTTCTGGCGTTAAACGTAGACGAATACGCTTACCTAACATCATGCGAATGTGCACTTCGTGCTCACGTAGCGCTGCTAGACATGATTCAGGTGTTTGCTCACCCACACATAGGAAGGTCACAAATACTTTTGCGTAAGCTAGGTCACGAGAGACTTCTACGTCTGAGATCGTCACCATGCCAAGGCGAGAGTCACGAACTTCACGTTGAAGGATCATCGCTAGTTCTTTTTGCAGCTGCTGTGCAACGCGCTGCGTGCGGCTAAATTCTTTTGACATATCTTTACTCTTATATAGAAAGAATGGGGGGTTGGTCAAAGCCAGCCCCCCATGGTGTATTCAACAACCAATTACTACTTATCTTTCAAAGACAATATTAGTAATTTTAGTCAATTAGTCTAGAGTACGTTTAATTTCAACGATTTCGAAGACTTCGATTTGGTCACCAACGCGAACATCATTGTAGTTCTTAACGCCGATACCACATTCGTAGCCATTCTTAACTTCTTGAACGTCATCTTTGAAACGACGCAGTGACTCTAGTTCACCTTCGTAAATAACAACGTTATCACGTAGTACACGGATTGGGTTGTTACGCTTGATCACACCTTCTGTAACCATACAACCAGCGATAGCGCCCAGTTTCGGTGACTTAAACACGTCACGAACTTCAGCAAGACCAATGATCTCTTGCTTGAATTCTGGAGCAAGCATACCGCCCATTGCTTGTTTCACTTCGTCAATCAATTGGTAAATGATTGAGTAGTAACGTAAGTCAACAGCTGCGGCTTCAACAGCACGACGAGCAGAAGCATCTGCACGAACGTTAAAGCCAAGGATGATTGCGTTTGAAGCTTCCGCTAGTACTACGTCAGTTTCCGTAATACCACCAACACCAGAACCAACGATGTTCACTTTAACTTCGTCAGTAGATAGCTTAACTAGTGAGTCTGCGATTGCTTCTACAGAACCTTGAACGTCTGCTTTAAGTACAACGTTAAGTTCAGCAACTTCACCAGCAGTCATGTTAGAGAACATGTTCTCTAGTTTAGATTTCTGCTGACGAGCAAGTTTCACTTCACGGAACTTACCAGCACGGTAGTTAGCTACTTCACGCGCTTTACGCTCGTCACGAACTACTGTTGCTTCATCACCTGAAGATGGTACACCTGAAAGACCTAGGATCTCTACAGGGATAGATGGGCCAGCCGAAGTAATTTCTTTACCTAGCTCATCACGCATTGCACGAACACGGCCGTATTCTTGACCACAAAGAACGATGTCGCCTTTGTTTAGTGTACCTGATTGAACAAGTACTGTTGCAACTGGACCACGACCTTTATCTAGGCGAGATTCAACAACAACACCAGATGCCATGCCTTCAGCTACAGCTGTAAGTTCAAGAACTTCAGACTGAAGAAGGATTGCTTCTAGAAGACCATCGATGTTTGTACCCTGTTTAGCAGAGATGTGAACGAACATGTTCTCACCGCCCCACTCTTCAGGAATAACGTCGTATTGAGCAAGCTCGTTCTTAACGTTATCTGGGTTCGCGTCTTCTTTATCGATCTTGTTCACAGCAACAATTAGAGGAACGCCTGCCGCTTTCGCGTGCTGAATCGCTTCTACTGTTTGTGGCATTACGCCATCGTCTGCTGCAACTACAAGAACAACGATATCTGTCGCTTGAGCACCACGAGCACGCATTGCAGTAAACGCTGCGTGTCCAGGAGTATCAAGGAACGTGATCATGCCGTTGTCTGTTTCAACGTGGTACGCACCAATGTGCTGAGTAATACCACCCGCTTCGCCAGAAGCAACGTGTGTGCGACGGATGTAGTCAAGTGTTGACGTTTTACCGTGGTCAACGTGACCCATGATAGTAACAACTGGAGCACGTGGAACTGCTTCCGCGTTAGTGTCACGGTCAGATAGTACCGCTTCTTCCAGTTCGTTCTCTTTACGAAGAACTACTTTATGGCCCATTTCTTCAGCAACAAGTTGTGCTGTTTCTTGGTCGATCACTTGGTTGATAGTCGCCATAGCGCCCATCTTCATCATTACTTTGATAACTTCTGTCGCTTTAACCGACATCTTGTTAGCAAGTTCTGATAGAACGATCGTTTCGCCAATTACAACGTCTTGCTTAGCAACCGTTGCTGACTTATCAAACCCGTGCTGCATTGAAGTCGGCTTAGCAAGTTTGCCCTTACGACCTCTACCGCCACGTTGGTTGTTACGGCCACCGCGAGCTTGGTCGTCTTTACCCGAAGCTGCTTTTTTCTTCTTACGACGACCGCCTTCTACTTTGCGATCTGCTTCATCTTCGGCTTCACGTGCGTATTGTGAAGTCGTTACATGGTAATCTGTATCTTCCATATCACCCTTTTTCTCTTCTGCAGCAGACCAACGCTCTTTATTCTTTTCAGCCAATTCGCGAGCTTCTTCAAGCTTGCGCTGACTTTCCTCTTCAGCCTTACGCTTAGCTTCTTCTTCCTGACGACGTTTAAGCTCGTCGGCCTCTTTTCGCGCTGCTTCTTGCTTAATTTTCTCTTCAGCATCACGCTTTGCTTTTTCTTCAGCATTACGTTGTGCATTCGTATCTACGTCTCGCTTCGCTTTTTCTTCAGCTTCACGTTTCGCTTTTTCTTCCGCTTCACGTTTTGCAGCTTCTTCAGCTTCACGTTTCGCAGCTTCTTCAGCTTCACGTTTTGCAGCTTCTTCTGCTGCACGTTTTGCTGCTTCTTCTGCTTCACGTTGTGCTGCTTCTTCAGCTTCACGTTTCGCTTCATCTTCAATTGTGCTGCGCTTCACGTATGTACGTTTTTTGCGCACCTCAACCTGAACATTCTTACTCTTACCACCACCCGCGTTCACACTAAGTGTACTACGAGTTTTACGCTGAAGCGTAAGGCGAGTCGGCTCTGAATCACCTGATTTATCACCGTGTTCTTTCTTTAAATGAGAGAGAAGCTTCTGCTTCTCTTCATCAGTAACATTGTCAGAGCTCGCCTTTTTAATGCCAGCGTCAGCAAGTTGTTCAATCAAGCGGTCGACTGGCGTACCAATCTCATCACTCAGTGCTTTAACTGTTAATTGTGTCATGCCGCTTCCTCCTTGCCGAAAATTATGCTTCTTCGCCGAACCAACAGATGTTACGTGCGGCCATAATTAGCTCACCTGCACGTTCTTCGGTCAGGCCTTCGATACCTTCTAAATCGTCAATACCTTGGTCAGCAAGATCTTCCAGTGTCGCTACACCTTTCGCTGCCAATTTAAATGCCATCTCACGCTCAAGACCTTCAAGTGCAAGTAGGTCCTCAGCTGGTTCTAGACCTTCAAAAGACTCTTCTTGTGCTAGTGCGATCGTCGTTAGTGCATCTTTTGCACGTCCACGAAGCTCTTCGATTAGTTCTTCATTCAAACCATCGATTTCTAGTAGCTCGTTAACTGGCACGTATGCGATTTCTTCTAGCGTTGAGAAACCTTCTTCAACAAGAAGTTGAGCGAAGTCTTCTTCAATATCTAGGTACTTCATGAAGTTTTCAATAGATGCTTGTGATTCTTCAGCGTGTTTCTTCTGAAGATCAGCAACTGTCATAACATTCAGTTCCCAACCTGTTAGTTGAGATGCTAGACGCACGTTTTGACCGTTACGACCGATAGCTTGCGCTAGGTTGTCAGCTTCAACTGCGATGTCCATTGAGTGTGCATCCTCATCAACGATGATAGAAGCAACATCAGCTGGCGCCATTGCGTTGATAACGAATTGAGCTGGGTTATCATCCCAAAGCACAATATCGATACGCTCCCCACCAAGTTCGCCAGAAACAGCTTGTACACGTGCACCACGCATACCAACACACGCACCTACAGGGTCGATACGTTTGTCATTTGTTTTGACAGCGATCTTAGCGCGAGAACCAGGATCACGTGCCGCGCCTTTCAACTCGATAATATCTTCTGCGATTTCAGGCACTTCAACACGGAACAGTTCTGCCAACATTTCTGGCTTAGAACGAGTGATGAACAATTGGAAACCACGTGCTTCAGGCGCGACTTTGTAAAGAAGGCCACGTACACGGTCGCCTGGACGGAAGTTTTCACGAGGAAGTTGGTCATCACGCAGGATTACCGCTTCAGCGTTATTACCAAGATCAAGCACGATTGTGTCACGGTTTACTTTTTTCACGACACCAGTGATTAGATCACCTTCATTGTCGATGAACTGTTCAACGATTTGTGCGCGCTCAGCTTCACGAACTTTTTGTACGATAACTTGCTTAGCAGTTTGAGTCGTAATACGGTCAAACGTTACTGATTCGATTTCGTCTTCTACGTAGTCGCCAAGCTCGATTGAGTCATCTTCGTATTGCGCTGCTTCTAGTGAGATCTCTTTTGTAGGGTTCTCAACGTCATCAACAACTAACCAACGGCGGTAAGTTACAAACTCACCGGTTTTACGGTCAATGGCAACACGTACGTCGATTTCGATTTCGTATTTTTTCTTTGTAGAAGTTGCTAGAGCAATCTCAAGAGCCTCAAAGATACGCTCACGAGGTACCGCTTTTTCGTTCGATACCGCTTCTGCTACCGCTAAAATTTCTTTACTCATTGTATTTAGCCTCTAAGCTTAAACTTTTTTAGGGAACTAAAATTTAGGGATCAGGTTAGCTTTGGAAATGTTACTTAGAGCAAACTCTTCTTGCTGACCGTCTACAGTAATTGTCACTGTTTCGCCATCAACACCGTGGATAATACCTTTCCACTTACGACGGTTTGCTACAGCCATTTTCAATACGATGCTGACCTCGTGACCAATAAATTGCTCGTAATGTGCTGCTTTAAAAAGTGGTCTTTCTAAACCTGGAGAAGACACTTCTAGGCTGTAAGCAACAGAAATTGGATCTTCAACGTCTAAAACTGCACTAACTTGGTGGCTAACTTCTGCACAGTCGTCTACGTTAATACCATTTTCATGGTCAATGTAGATACGTAACGTTGAGTGCGCGCCTGCACGAATGAATTCTAATCCAACTAACTCATAACCTGATGCCGCTACTGGCGCGTCAAGCATTTCAGTAAGTTGTCTTTCTAAACCAGTCATTTAACCACTCCAGAAACAAAAAAAGGGCTCAGAGCCCAATCAAAAAACCAAGCAGTATCTGAGCTATTTCAAAAAGCTCAGATAACAAAAAACCCCGATAGTCGGGGTTTTATGCTGCTGGACCCTGATACGTTAAGAATAGCCAACAATTGCTTTTCTTAACTCGTAGTGTGGTTAGCACTACGCAAACTTGCCAATCTACGATTTCCTTTTAAAGAAAGAGATTGGTTGCGGGGGCCGGATTTGAACCGACGACCTTCGGGTTATGAGCCCGACGAGCTACCAAGCTGCTCCACCCCGCGTCCGACTTGCTGAGCATTATACTCGCAAACAAGTGATTTACAAGTTTGTAAATACATGGTGCCGAGAGAGGGACTCGAACCCTCACACCTAAGGCACTAGCACCTCATGCTAGCGTGTCTACCAATTTCACCATCTCGGCATCAAAACCTTACAGCTTATTGAGGAATTTCATCACCCGCTGGGGCAGGAACTTCACTCGCTGCATCCTTAACTTGTTCAACAACTGGTTGACCTAACGTTGGGTCTACCCATTGTGATTCAGTCTGGTGCGTAGACATACGACCAAGTAACAAGCTAACGATAAAGAATACGGTTGCTAAAATAGCAGTTGTTCGGGTTAAGAAATTACCTGAGCCGCCAGCACCAAACACTGTGTTTGAAGCACCAGCACCGAACGAGGCTCCCATATCTGCGCCTTTACCTTGTTGAATCAACACAAGGCCAATCACACCAAGCGCTGCCAACAGGTAAATCACAAGTAGAACTGAAAACATTTTTTCCACCTATGTTCCAAATTGTTGAGCCAGCGCCGTTCAAAAGAATAAATCATTATGAACAAGGCTAGCGACCTCCTAACGGGAGGCGGAGCAATACTAGCGAAAGCCAGTAACGCTGACAAGGGAAAATTAGTAAAAAATCAATGCCAATGCGTTAAGCGCTCAAAAAAAGGGCAAAAGATGCCCTTTTCATTCAAGACATGCTTTAACGCAATGATTAACAACTTGCTTTAACAGCCTCAGCGATTTTCAATGCTGAGTGTTGAACTAGTTCACCATCTTCGCCTTCCACCATAACGCGGATCAAAGGCTCAGTGCCAGACTTACGCAGCAGTACACGCCCTTTATCACCAAGTGTCGCCTCTACTTCAGCGACAGCGTTTAATACAGCTGTAGCTTCAAGAGGGTTACTTTCTCCTGAGAAACGGACATTTTCTAAAACCTGAGGATATAGTGTCATTCCTTGCGATAGTTCATATAAAGACATATCGCTGCCAATTACAGAAGCAAGTACTTGAAGTGCAGCAACAATCGCATCGCCGGTTGTGACTTTATCTAATAAGATCACATGGCCTGAGTTTTCAGCACCAATTTTCCAACCTTTTTCTAGCAGTTGCTCCATGACATAACGGTCACCAACAGCGGCACGTACAAACGGAATGCCTAGCTGCTTTAAACCATTTTCCATACCCAAGTTAGTCATTAGTGTACCAACAACACCACCCTTTAGCTCACCACGACGAAGAGCATCACGAGCGATGATATAAGCAATTTGGTCACCATCAACTTTGTTACCTAGGTGATCGACCATAATGATGCGGTCACCATCACCATCAAATGCGAGACCAAGGTGCGCTTGCTCTTCAACAACACGCTGTTGAAGTGCTCGTACGTCTGTTGCGCCCACTTTTTCATTAATGTTGATGCCGTTAGGCTCTACGCCCATAGCGATAACTTCTGCCCCAAGTTCTTTGAAGACATTTGGAGCGATGTGGTACGTTGCACCGTGCGCACAGTCTACTACGATCTTAAAGTTCGCAAGGCTCAACTCAGATGGGAAAGTACTCTTACAGAATTCGATGTAACGACCAGCTGCATCATTTAGACGGGTTGCTTTACCAAGCTCAGCAGACTCCACACATTCAATTTCTTTATCTAACTCAGCTTCGATCGCCAATTCGATATCGTCAGGTAGCTTAGTACCCTCAGAAGAAAAGAATTTAATTCCGTTGTCGTAATATGGGTTATGTGATGCAGAAATCACAATACCAGCCTCGGCACGGAAAGTCTGAGTTAAATATGCCACAGCTGGAGTTGGCATGGGACCAGTAAATGTTGCTTTAAGTCCCGCAGCTGCAAGGCCTGCCTCTAGTGCAGATTCAAGCATATAACCTGAAATACGTGTATCTTTACCTATGATAACTTTCTTTGTGCCTTGTTTCGCTAGTACACGACCAGCAGCCCAGCCAAGCTTAAGTACGAAGTCTGGAGTGATTGGGTATTGTCCTACTTTACCGCGCACACCGTCAGTACCAAAGTAACGTCTTTCATTCGACATAAACTTTCCTTTATTATATTTAAATATTGTTTTTCGTCATCTCAACAACTTTCATCGCTTCGATTGTCTCTTCAAAGTCATGCACGCGAATGATCTGCGCGCCTTTCATCGCGGCAATCGTAGCACAAACGACACTTGCGTTCGTACACTCTGCCGCTGGCTTGTCTAACAGTTTGAAGATCATGGATTTACGAGACATGCCAGCCAAAATAGGCAGGCCGAATTCATGAAACTTTTCAAGATGAGCAAGCATATGATAATTGTGTTCGATTGTTTTGCCAAAGCCAAACCCAGGATCGAGAATCAGTTGAGATTTATCAATCCCTGCTGCTTCACACGCCGCGATACGTTCTTCTAGAAAAGCCGACACGTCCCCCATTAAATCATCATAATGAGGGTCAACTTGCATGGTCCTAGGCTGACCTTTCATATGCATCAGACAAATTGGAAGGTTTGCTTCTGCTGCGACTTCCAGAGCACCTGGCTCTTGCAGCGAGCGGATGTCATTGATCAAATCAGCCCCAGCATCAATTGCTTGACGCATCACTTCTGCTTTACTGGTGTCAACGGAAATCCACACATCATACTTTTCACGAATGGCTTTGATTACTGGGACAACACGCCTAAGCTCTTCTTCCAAAGACACATCCGGTGCACCAGGTCTTGTCGATTCACCACCAACATCAACAATACTTACACCAGCCTTTATCATTTTATCAACTTGAGCAAGAGCAAGTTCAATTGAGTTGTATTTACCGCCATCCGAAAAGGAATCCGGTGTCACATTTAGAATGGCCATGACATGTGGACGCGAAAGGTCCAAAGATTTGTTATTTGCTGTAATCATCATCATAAACACAAAAACCCCGAGATAACTCGGGGTTTAATATTATCGATACTCTTTATTCAGAGTCTTTCTTTTCAGGCGCTTCGTTAGAAGTTGTTTCAGAAGAGCTAGGCTGTTCTGCATCTTTCGCAGTCTCCGTTGCTTCTTCTTTAACTTCTTGCTTTGCTTGAGGCTTGTCGCTGTCTTCTGGTTTGCTTGCTGAGTTATCACTCCAGCCCGCAGGCTCACGAATTTCAGCTTTGCGCTCCATTAAGTCATCAATCTGGCGAGCATCAATGGTTTCATACTTCATCAGCGCATCTTTCATCGCATGCATGATATCCATGTTCTCTTGAAGAATCTTCTTCGCACGATCGTAGTTGCGGTCAATGATCTGACGAACTTCGTCATCAATCAACTTCGCTGTATCGTCAGACACATGTTTAGTCTGAGTTACACTACGTCCTAAGAACACTTCGCCTTCGTCTTCTGCATACAGCAGAGGACCAAGCTTTTCAGAGAAACCCCATTGAGTAACCATCTTACGAGCAATATCTGTTGCGCGCTCGATATCATTAGAAGCACCGGTTGATACTTTGTCAGCACCGTAGATAAGTTCTTCTGCTAAACGACCACCGTACAAGCTAGAAATCATTGATTCTAGGTGTTGGCGAGACATGCTCACGCGGTCCTGCTCTGGAAGGTACATTGTTACACCCAACGCACGACCACGTGGAATGATAGACACTTTGTACACTGGATCGTGTTCAGGAACCAAGCGACCAACAATCGCGTGACCCGCTTCGTGGTATGCGGTTGACTCTTTCACTTCCTCAGACATCACCATTGAACGGCGCTCAGCACCCATCATGATTTTGTCTTTCGCCAGTTCAAACTCAACCATAGAAACGTTGCGCTTGTTACCGCGCGCAGCAAACAGGGCTGCTTCGTTAACTAAGTTTGCTAGGTCAGCACCAGAGAAGCCTGGAGTACCACGTGCGATGAGAGAAGGCTCTACATCACCCGCTAGAGGGACCTTACGCATGTGAACTTTTAGGATCTGTTCACGGCCACGTACATCTGGAAGACCAACTACCACTTGACGGTCAAAACGACCAGGACGCAGTAGCGCAGGGTCTAGCACGTCCGGACGGTTAGTCGCAGCGATAACGATAATACCTTCGTTACCTTCGAAACCATCCATCTCAACGAGCATTTGGTTTAGTGTTTGTTCACGTTCATCATGACCACCACCAACACCTGCGCCACGTTGACGGCCTACCGCATCGATCTCATCGATAAAGATGATACAAGGTGCAGCTTTCTTTGCTTGTTCAAACATGTCACGCACACGAGATGCACCAACACCAACGAACATTTCTACGAAATCAGAACCAGAGATAGTAAAGAATGGTACTTTCGCCTCACCGGCAATGGCTTTCGCTAGAAGCGTTTTACCCGTACCAGGAGGACCAACCATTAGAACACCCGTTGGAATCTTACCGCCTAGTTTTTGGAAGCGGCTTGGATCGCGTAGGTAGTCCACCAGTTCTTTCACGTCTTCTTTTGCTTCGTCACAACCAGCAACGTCAGCAAAAGTTGTCTTGATTTGTTCTTCGCTCATCATTCGAGCTTTGCTCTTACCAAAAGACATGGCGCCTTTACCACCGCCGCCTTGCATTTGACGCATGAAGAAAATCCATACACCAATTAGTAAGATCATTGGGAACCAAGAGATGAAGATAGTACCAAGCAAGCTTTGCTCTTCTGGAGGCGTGCCTTGTACTTTCACGTTTTGGTTAATTAGGTCATCTAGAAGCTTTTGGTCATACACTGGCATGTAAGTGACCATTTTGGCACCGCCGCCACGACGAACAAAGCTAATTTCACCGTCTTTAAAAGTTGCTTCTTGAATCTGGCCTTGGCCAACTTCCTGTACAAACGTGGTGTAATCCACGGTTCTGCCATTGCTTTCTCCAGGGCCAAAGCTCTGAAATACCGACATCAATACGACGGCGATAACAAGCCACAGAATTAAATTTTTTGCCATGTCACTCAAGGTGTAAGCCTCTCGATAACTAATTGTAATTAAAGGTAGGGTACTACAGTTCATTAACTGTAGCTATAGTGTTAACACGCTCTCAAGAGAGCAAAATGGTTAACCTTTGTAACCAGTGGCTACGACGAAGACCTCTCGAGAGCGAGCTCGCGATGAGTCTGGTTTTCTAATTTTTACGGCTTTAAACATGTCTCGGACTTCTTTCACATACTGATCGAAGCCTTCCCCTTGGAAAACCTTTACGACAAAGCTACCATTAGGCGCTAGAACTTGTCGACACATATCTAAAGCTAATTCAACTAAATACATAGCGCGAGGTTGATCAACAGAATTGTTTCCCGCGATGTTAGGCGCCATATCAGACATTACTACGTCTACCATGGAAGGTTGGATCCTTTCTAGCAAAGCGTCCAATACCGCATCATCACGAAAGTCGCCTTGTAAAAAGCTAACGCCAGCAATCGGGTCCATAGGAAGCAAGTCACACGCAATGATCTGCCCACTGTCCCCTACTATCTTAGCAGCATATTGAGACCATCCGCCCGGCGCGGCCCCCAAGTCGACGACTGTCATTCCAGGCTTTAACAATTTATCTTTCGTTTGAATCTCATCGATCTTGAAATAAGCACGTGAGCGGTAGCCTTTTTTTCGGGCTTCATTCGCGTATTTATCATCAAAGTGTTCTTTCAACCAACGACCAGAACTAGCCGAATGTTTTTGTTTACTCATTTTAATCCCAACAAGGCACAAATTGGAGCTATTGTTTTAATAGGCGCTACCTATTACTCAATAAATTATAGTCTTCAGCAATAGATGGCGTTAAAATAGCTTTTTTCAA
This sequence comes from Vibrio sp. 1402, assembly GCF_033340275.1. Classification (NCBI taxonomy): domain Bacteria; kingdom Pseudomonadati; phylum Pseudomonadota; class Gammaproteobacteria; order Vibrionales; family Vibrionaceae; genus Vibrio; species Vibrio sp. 1402. The sequence goes on along the minus strand of NZ_JAWOWE010000006.1, from coordinate 181,214 downwards.
CCCTTATTTTAAAGAAAATTGGCCGCGTAATGAACCTAAGCACCAAACAAAAGCAGCACCTTAAAGGCCTAGCTCACAGTTTAAAACCTGTTGTGCTAATGGGCGCAAATGGACTTACAGAAGCCGTGCTAGCAGAAATTGAAATCGCTCTTAACCATCACGAACTTATCAAAGTAAAAGTTGCTTCGGAAGATCGTGAAACAAAACAGCTAATCATCGACGCTATCGTACGTGAGACGGGCGCTGAAAAAGTTCAGACTATTGGTAAAGTGCTTGTGCTATATCGCCAGTCTGAAGAGCGTAAAATCGAAATCCCTCGTAAGTAACTCTACTTACGTTGCTGAAGAAAAAAGGTCGCCTGAGGCGACCTTTTTGCGTTTTATCAGAGTAGTAATGCTACTCCAAACGACTTAGATATATTCTACTCGGTCAATTTCGAAGTCTTTCGCGCCACCCGGAGTTTGAATAGCAACTTCATCGCCTTCCATCTTACCAATCAGGCCACGAGCAATAGGTGAGCTCACTGAAATGCGACCTGCTTTGATATCGGCTTCGTCATCACCAACGATTTGGTACGTTTTTTCTTCTTCGGTGTCAATATCAATCAAGGTTACGGTTGAACCAAAAATAACTTTACCCGTGTTCTCCATCTTCGTTACATCAATAACTTGAGCAACTGACAGTTTGTATTCAATGTCACGGATTTGTGCTTCACAAATGCCCTGCTCTTCACGAGCGGCGTGATATTCAGCATTCTCTTTTAAATCACCTAGCTCACGAGCTTCAGCAATTGCCTCTGAGATCTGAGGACGTAGTTTAAGTAGACGATCGAGTTCTGCACGTAGCTTTTGCTCGCCACGTAGTGTCATTGGAACTTTTTCCATTTTATAACCTCAAGCCCAAATGGGTCTTTGGACAAAAAAAGCCCACCCTGTCATAGGACTGGGTAGTGCGCTTAAAGATGTATTTCGTTTAGTGTAAACAAACTCCCGGACGAAATCATCTTAATTCGAAAGACAGCAAGACTATGCCTTTTCGGCATAATGATATAACTCACTTTTAGAGCGGTTCTAGGGCGAATCACCTTCTCAATTTATTGAAAAACAACACTGTTCATTACACCAAAAACCTCAAAAAAGATAAAAACTAATCAATGTCAGACCAATGTCATTGCCAATAATTTCAATCAAAAACAGTAAGTTAAATAAAAACAACGCACAATTGAACAGTGTTCATCAGTGGGATTTATATCATTTTACTAACTCATACGGAAACTTTAGCAGTAAAACATGTCCAGCGAGTTGTTAGATCAATGGCTTACAAGTGCGAACTATATCGCTCAATTAGCCAATTTTGGACCAACAACTTGTGAGAGATCACCTCTCCCCCATACAACAATGATTATGGACAGCTAACTAGGACAAATAAGATGAAAAAGACTCTAATTGCTCTTTCTGTATCTGCAGCAGCTATGGCAACTGGCGTAAACGCAGCTGAACTTTACAACCAAGACGGTACTTCTCTAGAAATGGGCGGCCGTGCTGAAGCACGTCTATCTATGAAAGATGGCGACGCTCAAGACAAATCTCGCATCCGTCTAAACTTCCTTGGTAAACAAGAAATCAATGACAACCTATACGGTGTTGGTTTCTGGGAAGGTGAATTTGAGACTGCTCAAAACGGTACTGTAGACGGCGACGACAAGAGCGATCTAGAAACTCGTCTTGCTTACGCTGGTCTTGGCGGTGCTTACGGTGAGTTCGCATACGGTAAAACTGAAGGTGCACTAGGCGTTATCACTGACTTCACAGATATCATGGCTTACCACGGTAACTCTGCAGCAGACAAACTAGCTGTATCAGACCGTACAGACAACATGATGGCTTACAAAGGCCAGTTTGAAAACCTAAGCGTAAAAGCAAGCTACCGCTTCGCTGATCGTATGGAAAACAAAAACACTGGTGAGTACTACGACAACAAACAAGACGGTTACTCTCTATCTGCAATCTACGCTCTAGCTGACACTGGTCTTGAGCTAGGTGCTGGTTACGCAGATCAAGACAAAGCTAACGAGTACATGCTAGCTGCATCTTACACAATGTCTGATCTTTACTTCGCTGGTGTATTCACTGACGGCGAGAAAATGGAAGATTCAAACAACAGTAACACAGTTGATTACACTGGTTACGAGCTAGCGGGTGCTTACACTCTAGGCCAAACAGTATTTACAACATCATACAACAATGCAGAAACTAACAACGAAACTTCTGCAAACAACTTCGCTGTTGATGCTTCTTACTACTTCAAGCCTAACTTCCGTGGTTACATTTCTTACAACTTCAACCTGATTGATGCAGGTGACAAGTTTGGTTCAACTGACACGAGCAAAACAGTTGCAACTAAGATCGATGCTGAAGACGAGCTAGCTCTAGGTCTACGTTACGACTTCTAATTCCGGTCTTTGACTAGAATATCGAATGCCCGCTTTAAGCGGGCATTTTTTATACTTCATTTTAAGCAGCGCGCCTTTCTCTCGTGTCTCATTCATGAAGACATTTGAAGCATTTCTTTAGTTACCTAGCATATTGAAAGGACTTGCGTATACTCAATCACATAACTCACCTTAGAAAGTATCATTATGCGTTTACGTTGGCCCTTGCTCATATTCTCTTCATTACTTTCTGCTTTTTCACAAGCGTACCCTCATCAAGAGGTGTTGCCTGAAGGCGCCCGCATCAGTTTAGTTGCGGAAAAACTCAGTGAAAATGCTGAGCTTGACGGTGTTCATCCTACCGAACAACTGTTCCCACCAGCGAGTACATTAAAAATCGTCACCGCATTAGCCGCAAAGCTAGAACTGGGTGATAATTTCCGGTTTCGAACCAAGCTGGAAACGTCGAACTCAGATACAGTGATTTACTTTGTCGGCGACCCAACACTCCAAACCAACGACTTAAAATCACTTCTCACTCTAGCTAAGAAAAATGGCTTAAAACGGATTAACGGTGACCTATGGCTCGATAACAGCGCATTCACTGGTTATAACCGTGCGGTGGGCTGGCCGTGGGATATCTTGGGAGTTTGCTACAGCGCTCCGGCATCGACCATCACACTCAATAACAACTGTGTACAAGCCTCTATCTATACACAAAAAGATGGTGGAACGCGGGTCTACGTACCAGAGCATCAACCTATTCGTGTCACAAGTACCGTAGAAACAGTTTCTAAAACCATTAAGAAAAGTCGTCATTGTGACTTAGGTTTAGTTGCAAATCCCGATAACAACTACAAGCTAACAGGGTGCTTGGTTGAAAGAGACAAACCATTGCCACTGAAATTTGCGGTTCAAGACCCTGAGCGTTACACCAGTCAAAGGTTGGCGGCTTTGCTCAAGGAGCTCAACATTGGGGTATCGGGAAAGATTAGGGTCGGTACGGCGCCAGAAAAGCAGCGAAAGCTCATCGCAATGCATCAATCAAAAGCCTTACCAGACATTCTCGAAGATATGCTCAAAAACTCTGACAACTTAATTGCCGACACATTAACCAAAACACTTGGCGCTAAATTTTTCGTTCAGCCAGGCAGTTTTACTAACGGGACAGAAGCGATCAAGCAGATCATTTTCGCCAACACTGGTATTGATATTCGTAATGCGCGCCTAGAAGACGGCTCAGGACTTTCGCGAAATAACCGGATCTCCGCGACCAAGATGGCTGAAATGCTGCGCTATATTTGGAAGCATGAAAACGAACTCAAATTGATTGCCATCATGCCGAAATCAGGTGAATCCGGCACATTAAAGTACCGACAAAGTATGCGAAAACTTCCAATTAAAGGACAGCTGATCGCGAAAAGTGGCTCTATCTACGGGACTTACAATATGGCTGGATATGGCTTGGATAAAAATGGTCAACCTAACACCATTTTTGTTCAGTTTGTTTCAGACTACTTCCCAGAAAAACGGGACGACAACACTCCTGTCATCGCCCCGATTACACATTTTGAGCAGCTTTTTTACAATGACATTGTGAACTTTAGTCAGGCAATACCTAAGAAATAGTTCACCACGTTAAAGTAAATCCACATTCCTGAAATATCGACGATAGACGCAAGAACTGGACTCACCAATACGGCAGGGTCCAACTTGCAAGCTCGTGCAATAATTGGCAACAGCCCGCCCAATGTTGTAGAAATGGTGACTTGAATGAACAGCGCAACTGCTATTGCCAGAGCGATATCGGTCAGTTCAAAGCCTCCTGTTGATTGTCCTGCACTAAATAACATAATGCGTCCAATCATCACGATAGCGATTGCTAGCGCAATAAATAGAGCGACTCGGCTCTCTTTCCACAAAACTTCTAACCATTGGCGTTTTTTTAACTCTCCAGTAGCAAGAGCACGAATCACCAAAGTTGCTGCTTGTGTTCCTGTGTTACCACCAGCAGCTGCAATCACTGGCATGTACACTGCAAGTAAAACAAGCTGACTAAGGGTGTCCTCATACTGAGCGATGATCAAGCCTGACACTATCCCTAAAAGAGCCAGCGCAATGATCCATCCAATACGCTGTTTTACATGCCCTAAAACACTAGTTGATAAATAACCATCGGGTGTATCAACTTCAGACATATGCAGACCCAGTTGGTGAGCATAATGACGTGCGCGTTTGTCATGACCTGCTTGCTCAAGTTGAGCAATAAGACTATTCACATAGCCGACAGAGCAATGCTGTAAAATACCTACAGCCTCATCAATCGGCATAACCGTAAGCAAATGGACTTGTTGCTCTTGCTCATACTGCAAGAATGCATTGCGAGCTGCACCAATTTCTACTTCAGAAAAGTTTGGTGTTGTTTCAATAAAAGTGTTGTTCATTACCGTCATGGCGAATCTCCCGATTGGCATTGGTAACGACCATCGACAAAGCATGAAAAAGCCACTCTCGCACGCTAAAAGTCAGACAACAAATAAGATGCACAGAGAAAACCAATGCGAATGCACTGTCTATTCAGAATGTATGAAGGAAATAACGAGAAAAAATTAGAAAAGATGCCTCACCACTTAGGTAAGGCGGAGATCGCCAATACCGAAGCGGGTTATTTCGCTCCCTTAATCTTACTCACCCAACGACTGGGAGGATGGTCGGTATTGTTCATGTAAATCTCCGATAGCGCTGCCATTATTGGCAGCGCAAGTATAGTAGCAAAGTTCATCAGGTATGGAAGTTTTACTTTGCCGTTTTTGCTAAATTTTCATACAAAAAAAGCGCCCTTCGGACGCTTTCATTTGCAGTCATTATGGATTACTGAATAGTAATACGAGCAAATTTACGTTTACCTACTTGGAACACGTAAGTACCCGCTTCTGGAGCAAATTTGCTGTCCGCAATTTTTTCACCATCAATCTTCACAGCGCCCTGCTTAACCATGCGCATCGCATCTGACGATGATGGACATAAACCTGCTTCTTTCAACAGATTACTCACTGGGCGACCTGCGTCAAAGTCAAACTCTGGCATTTCATCAGGAATTTGGTTCTTCGCAAAACGGTTTACGAATTCTTGCTCTGCTGCATCGGCATCGGCTTCACTGTGGAAACGAGCAATAATTTCTTTTGCTAGCAATACTTTGATGTCACGAGGGTTTTTGCCCGCTTCTACATCAGCTTTGAATTGAGCAATCTCTTCCAGAGGACGGAAAGAGAGCAGCTCGTAGTAGCTCCACATTAGGTCATCAGAAATAGACATGATTTTACCAAACATTTCGCTTGGCGCTTCGCTGATACCGATGTAGTTGTTTGCTGACTTAGACATCTTCTTCTCGCCATCAAGGCCCACTAGAAGCGGCATCATCAGTACAACCTGAGGTTTTTGACCGTGAGACTTTTGCAGTTCACGACCCATTAGAAGGTTGAACTTCTGGTCTGTACCACCTAATTCAACATCCGTTTCCATTGCTACTGAGTCCCAGCCTTGTAGAAGTGGGTACATGAACTCATGAATAGCAATTGGCTGACCACCCGCGTAACGCTTTTTAAAGTCGTCACGCTCTAGCATACGAGCAACGGTTTGGTTTGCCGCAAGGCGAATCATACCTTCTGCGCCCAGTTCAGACAGCCACTCAGAGTTAAACTGAATTTTAGTCTTTGCAGGATCGAGAATTTTGAACACTTGCTCTTTGTACGTTTCAGCGTTACGCAATACGTCTTCGCGACTTAGCGGTGGACGAGTTGTGTTTTTACCTGTTGGGTCACCAACCATTGCAGTGAAGTCACCGATTAGGAACGTCACTTCATGACCTAGTTCTTGGAACAAGCGAAGCTTATTGAAAATAACCGTATGGCCTAGGTGAATGTCAGGTGCTGTTGGATCAGCGCCCAATTTAATACGTAGAGGACGGTCTTCTTTTAGTTTTGCGATTAACTCTTCTTCTGGAATCAGCTCTTCAACACCGCGCTTAATCTCGGCTAGTGCAGCTTCAATGCTCGCCATTCTTGTTCACTCCCACAGATTTGGCAAAAATATAATAGCTGAACATATTACTTGAATAGCGATGCATTTTGAAACACGTTAGACTAGGTAGTTGTCACTTTTTCCGTTTAATTTAGCAATCAAGTACCTCATGCATTCGATTTTTGTCCGACTTCCACTCTTGCACAAAGTATTGATCGGTTTTTTTAGTGCGTTGATTATCTTCGCGCTCTTCTTTTTACCTGATCCGCAAGACCTAGACCCGCAGCAGAGCCGATTAAAAGTTGGTCAACATTATCCTGTGCCAGTTTCCCTCGAACTCAGTGCACTAAATAGTTCATCGCCTGCGGTTCCCGCCGTGCTGCGCTGGGAGACATACAAGGTAAAAAATGGCGAGAGTGCTGCCATCTTATTTAGTCGCGTAGGGCTTTCTGCTCGTCTATTACATGAACTGGTGTCATCAGACAAAGAAGTAGAAAAACAGTTAACTCGGCTTCGACCTGGTGACCGATTGCAATTTGGCTTTGACGAAAATAACGACTTGGTGCAGCTAAGAAGGACACTAAGCGCGTTCGAGACTTTTCGTATCACATTAAAAGACGGCAAGTACGTTTCTGAAGTTGATAAGAAAGAAGTCGACTTCCAGTACAACTACGCAGAAGCCACCATCAAATCAAACTTTTGGAATGCAGGAATATCTTCTGGATTAAATGGTAACCAAATCATGGAACTGGCTGGCATATTTGGTTGGGACATCGACTTTGCTTTAGATATTCGTAAAAACGATAGCTTCCGAGTACTTTACCAAGAGGAAGTGGTAGAAGGAGAAGTAATCGGCCGTGGAAAAATCATTGCTGCGATCTTTAAAAACCAAGGCGATACCTTTACCGCAATATTGGATCAGAAAAGTGGCAAGTATTACGACGAAAATGGGCGTGCAATGAAAAAAGCATTCTTACGCGCGCCGTTGGATTTCCGTCGAGTTTCGTCTAACTTCAACCCACGCCGCTTACATCCAGTGACGGGACGCGTTCGTCCTCATAGAGGCACGGACTATGCAGCACCAGTGGGCACCCCGATTTGGGCGGCTGGTGATGGTGTCGTTCAAAAATCGTCTTACAACAAATTTAATGGTAACTACGTTTTCATTAAACATAGTAATACTTACATTACCAAGTACCTGCACTTAACCAAACGTACTGTACGAGCTGGTCAACGCGTTAAGCAAGGCCAAACCATTGGTACGCTTGGCGGAACTGGCCGTGTAACAGGCCCCCACTTGCACTATGAGTTCCTTGTGAATGGTGTCCATAAAAACCCACGCACGGTGAATTTGCCACAATCTAAATCCCTGACAGGCAAAGCGAGACAAACTTTCATGGCAAACGCGAAAGTTAGCATGGACAAGCTTGAACGCTACAGCAAACTGTTAGCAATGAAGTAAGGCAAGGTATTGAAAAGGGCAGCTTCGCTGCCCTTTTTGTTTTGTCGATATCATCACGATAAAGCTTACTGTTCAGAGTGATGCCCTCTCCCGAGCATAAGCAAACACGGTGTCAGAACTAACGTTAGCAAAGTCGCAAATGCCAAACCACCCGCGACAGCGGTCGCAAGCTGAGACCACCATTGAGTGCTTGGTGCGCCAAACTCCACTTTCTGATTAACTAAGTCGATGTTCATTTCTAACACCATTGGCAATAAGCCTAATATGGTGGTCACCGTCGTGAGTAAAACGGGTCTTAAACGCTGCACACCCGTACGCAAAATAGCCTCAGATTTTTCTAAGCCACGTTTACGCATCTGATTATAAGTATCGATTAAAACAATATTGTTGTTTACCACGATACCAGCCAACGCAATCACTCCAATTCCCGACATAATGATGCCAAATGGCTTTTGGAAAATAAGTAACCCAGCGAAGACACCAACGGTAGAAAACAGCACTGCACTAAGGATTAAGAAAGCTTGATAAAAGCTATTAAACTGCGTAATTAAAATCAAAGCCATCACACCAAGCGCGACAATAAAAGCATTTTGCAAGAATGCTGATGAGTTTTCCTGCTCTTCATTTTGACCCCGAATCTTATATTCAATGCCTTCTGGTAAGTCGAGCTGTTCCATTCCAGCGGCAATCTTAGGTAACTCAAGCGCCAAATTGTAACCTTCCACCATATCCGCTTTAATATTGATAACTCGATGACCGTCGACCCGACGAATAGTGTCTTGCTTATGATCTGGTTTGATTTGAGCAAAATTCGTAATCGGAACCAGACCAGCTGCCGTTTTCACTCTCAGTTGATCAAATCGACCTATGTCGCGCTTATCTTGCGGATAGCGCACCAAAATATCGACTTCTTCATCCGCATCATCGGGCAAATAATCGCCTATTTTCAAGCCGTTCGTAACAAACTGGACGGTATTCCCGACTAAAGTAGCATCCGCTGCAAAGCGAGAGGCGTCATCTCGCTGGATATCAATTTGCCAATCAATCCCTTCCTTATTAGTGGTATCACTCAAGTTGGTCAGTGCAGGATTACCATCAGCCCAATGTCGTACTTTTTTGGCTGCTTCATCTAACGCACTAACACTCAAATTTCGTGATGACACTTCAATCACGAGATCATGCTCGACAGGCGGTCCTGCGTCCGGGAATTTATACTCAAGTTCAACACCATAAAAGCGGTCTGTCGTCTCTTTTAGTTCCTCAATAATGGTTTTCACTTTGCGTCGATACTGCCAATCCACAGGCGTTATTTGAATCTGGCCAATCTCGTCCCCATTATCGCTCGATCCTGTGCGCGTGTAGACACTTTCAAACTCGTCATGACCGAGCATCACCTTCTCGATTTCGCGCATAACAACATCTTTTTCGTGAATAGACAGGTCACCATAAGAACGAACTTTAACGGTAAAAAAGGCAGGGTCCACCTCAGGGAAAAACTCTGCACCCAAGCCAGCTTTGTTGTAAGTGAAGCCGACACCTGCCGCTAGCAGTATCGCGCTGAGTAAGACTTTCCATGGATGACGAATCGCTACCGACAGAGTCTGGTAATAAAGCTTGGTAATGCCTGTCGCTTTTTCAAAGTTGCCGTTATGCAGCTCCACCATTTCTCGCTGAGCTTTCTGATTGACTACTTGAGGCTTGCCAATGATCCCACCGATGACAGGAACGAACAATAAAGCCATCATCAGCGAAGCGGCCAAGGTAGCAATTAAAGTAAGTGGTAAGTACTTCATGAACTCACCAGTGATGTCTGGCCAGAAAAGTAACGGAGCAAACGCAGCCAATGTGGTTGCTGTGGATGCGGTAATAGGCCAGGCCATTCGCTTTGCTGCATCTCGATAGGCTTCTTTACGTGGCGTTCCTTCTTGCATGCGCCGATCTGCAAACTCTGTCACCACAATGGCACCATCCACCAACATGCCTACCGCCATAATTAAAGCAAACAGTACGACGATATTGACCGTCAGCCCAAATACCGATAACACCAACAACCCAGTCAAGAACGATCCTGGAATAGAAATCCCCACGAGAAGCGCGGTCCTAACCCCCAATATGGCAATAATGACGATAACTACGAGGATAATTGCGGATAAGATATTGTTTTGTAGATCACTGAGCATCAATTTGACATCGTCGGATTGATCCCAAGTATATTTAACTTGCAAATTGTCGGGCCACTCGGCGCGCTTCTGTCCCAGAGCCAGTACTTCTTTTACCAGCTCAACCGTTTCAATGATGTTTTCCCCTGCCCGTTTTTTTACGTCCAAAACGATGGCAGATTCGCCATCTAAACGAGCAAAACTTTCAGGATCGCGAAATGCACGTCGTACTGTCGCCACATCGCCAAAAGTGATCACCTCTTTGCCATTCACCTTGATCGGTAGTTCAAGCACATCTTTCAGTGAATCAAAAACCGATGGGACTTTTACCGAAAAGCGTCCATACCCAGTATCGACAAACCCCGCAGCCACAACTCGGTTATTCAAGGCAATTAAATTATAGATGTCCGCTTGATCGAGACCGTAGCTTTCCATCAATAGCGGATCGACAACTATCTCCACGATGTCTTCGCGATCTCCTGCGATTTCAACCTCAAGAACCTGACGGAAACTTTCCAAACGATCACGTAACGTTCTGGCAATCTGAACAATGGTTCGCTCTGGTACGGTGCCATAGAGCACAACGGTCAAAACAGGCTCTTCAGATGCAAACGTGACTTCGTTTACCGTCGGCTCATCACTGTCCTCTGGTAACTTTGGCTTCGCAAGATCAACTGCATCACGCACATCTGCCATCGCTTTATCAAGATCCACTCCGACACTAAATTCCAGCGTCACCGAAGCATGACCTTCTGATGCCACAGAGGTCATCTCTTTTACGCCTTCAATTGAACGCAGCTCTTGCTCTATTGGACGAACCAATAAACGCTCGGCATCGACAGGAGAAATGCCTTGATGCCCAACAGAAACGTAGATAATAGGAATGGTAATATCAGGGCTCGATTCCTTGGGGATTGTGACGTAAGTAATGACACCTGCAATTAATATCATCACCAACAATGTCAGCATAGTGCGAGCACGAGATAACGCAGCATCAATCAGAGTGTACATAGGTGCTCCTTACTGCTCATTAGCCGCTTCAATAACTACGTCATCAACTTTATTGGCCAGTACTTGATCACCATCTCGCACAAAACCTTGTCCCAGCACGATAATGTCTACACGCTCTCCTAACCCAGAGAGCCACACACCATCATCCTCGGCCTTAACGAGTTGAATTGGAACAAACTCAACATGCTCATTACGCAGTGTCTTGACACCTAAGTTACCTTCTTCATCTAGTGCTAACATGGCAGCCGTAATCTTTACTGCCAACACTTCACTCAACGGCAGCTGTACTTCTGCGCTCATACCGGCAGGAATTCTTGCGTCTTGATTATCAATTTCGATTTCAATTGGAAATGTATTAGTAGAAGCAGAAGAAACACGTCCAATGTAGCGCACACGACCTTGATGATGCTGTTGGTTAATGGTTCTTACGTCGGCTTCTAGGCCTTCCTTAAGGTATTGTATATGCCGTTCACTGACATCGGCTTCAATCACTAAAGTATCCAAATCAATGACCGTCGCAATAGGGTCGCCAATCCCGACAAAATCACCTAACTCAACAAAGTGGTGATCTACGATGCCATCAAATGGCGCTTTAACTTCAGTATTTCTTAAAGCCGTTTGCACGTTACTCAAATTCGCACGTGCATCTACCAACGCTGCTTGCGCTGTCGCAAATGCAACCTCACCTTGCAGTCCTCGACTTTTTAGCGATTTAGCTGCATTAAACTCTTTTTCTTTAACCAACAGCATCGCCTGGGCTCGTTTAAGTTGAATGCCAAGGTCGCGCTTATCGATGTTTGCGATCACTTGTCCCTGTTTGACCGCTTGGCCTTTCTTTATGTTAAGACTGACTATTTTACCGGCAACTTCAGCGCCAAGACGCGCTTGACGATTGGGCGCTGTTCGTCCATACAATTCAATGGTTTTACTAGTAGGTTCGGCAAGAAAAGTATCAAACATCACCTTTGCAAGTGGTGTCGTGTTCGTGGATGTTGAAGAGTTAGGATGATCATCTTGTGCTTTGAGTTGGCCGATGGTTAGCCATGCAACAAGAAGTAAGACGAGGATAAGAGATACTAGCCAAGGGCGCTCGACAATTCGGCGTCCAAAAGAAAGTCCAGACATATAAAGTCCTTTTTATTATTTCTCTGCATATCTGCGAGCGTGCGCTTTACGTGACATCCTTCTACATAAAGCACAGGCAGCCATTAGCTGCCTGTTAGGTGTTAATTACACACTGAACGATGCACCACAACCACATGTTGTCGTTGCATTTGGATTATTTACGAAGAAGCGCGCTCCTTCCAACCCTTCTGTGTAGTCAACAATACCGCCAACGAGATATTGCAGACTCATAGGGTCTACAACCAGTGTTACACCACTGTTTACGATTGTCGTATCGCCTTCGTTTACATTTTCATCAAAAGTAAAGCCGTATTGGAAGCCGCTGCAGCCGCCGCCAGTAATGTATACGCGCAGTTTCAATGCTGGGTTTTCTTCTTCAGCAATCAATGCTTTAACGCGAGATGCTGCTGCGTCAGAAAAAGATAATGGTACGTTTACTTCGCTCACGAAGACCTCTCTCACTCGTGTAATGCGTCAAGCCTGAAGCAAGACGTCAAATTTGTGCTAATTGAGACGATTATCCAATACCTGACAAACTCGTTCAAGTATTCGCCGCCGATTCTTTATAACAGATGCGGATATATAAGATTACACTGCGAAACAACACATAAATTAAGCAAAACGTTTCTAACTTGATTATAGCTAGGTACAATGCGCTCCACTTGGTCCGAGCAATCAAAAGAGGATAACCCCATGACCAAATCATCAGAGCTGTATCAAAAAGCTCAGCAAACCATCCCTGGCGGTGTCAATTCACCAGTTCGTGCATTCAACGGCGTTGGCGGCTCTCCGCTATTTATCGAACGAGCAGACGGTCCACTGATTTTTGATGCCGATGGTAAAGCGTATATTGATTACGTTGGCTCTTGGGGTCCAATGATTCTTGGCCACAACCACGCGGTTATCCGCGAGGCAGTAATTGATGCAGCGCAACGCGGTCTTAGCTTCGGTGCGCCAACAGAACTTGAAATCGCGATGGCAGAATTAGTTTCTGAGCTTGTTCCATCAATGGAGCAAATCCGCATGGTAAGTTCTGGTACTGAAGCTACGATGAGCGCGATTCGCCTTGCACGTGGCTTCACCGGTCGCGACAAGATCATGAAATTTGAAGGTTGTTACCACGGCCATGCTGACAGCTTGCTAGTAAAAGCAGGTTCTGGTGCACTAACACTAGGTCAACCAAGCTCTCCTGGCGTTCCTGCAGATTTTGCTAAGCACACGCTAACAGCAACATTCAACGACCTAGATTCTGTACGCGAGCTATTTGCTGCTAACAAAGGCGAAATTGCTTGTATCATCGTTGAGCCAGTAGCTGGCAACATGAACTGTATTCCACCAGTGGAAGGCTTCCACGAAGGGCTACGTGAAATCTGTGATCAAGAGGGCGCGCTACTAATTTTTGATGAAGTAATGACAGGCTTCCGTGTTGCTCTAGGCGGCGCGCAAGCACACTACAACATCAAACCCGACCTAACGACACTGGGTAAAGTGATTGGTGGCGGTATGCCAGTAGGTGCTTTCGGTGGCCGTAAAGAAGTGATGCAATACGTTGCACCTACAGGCCCAGTTTACCAAGCTGGTACCCTTTCCGGTAACCCTGTCGCAATGGCAGCAGGCTACGCATGTTTGAACCTTCTAAAAGAAGAAGGCAACGAAAAGCGCCTAGCTTCTAAAACGAAACAACTTGCTGAAGGTTTTAAGTCTCTAGCAGAAAAACACGGTATTCCGCTAGTTGTTAACCAAGTGGGCGGTATGTTCGGCTTCTTCTTCACTGACCAAGAAAAAGTAACTTGCTACGAAGACGTAACGAAGTGCGATGTAGAACGCTTCAAGCGTTTCTTCCACTTAATGCTAAAACACGGTGTCTACCTTGCGCCATCTGCGTTTGAAGCGAGCTTTACTTCACTCGCTCATGGTTCAAAAGAGATTGATGCCACACTAGAAGCGGCTGACCGCTGTTTTGCTGTTCTTGCAGAAGAAGCGAAATAATCGCTAAAAACGGCGATAACGCATTTAGAAAAGGACCGTAACGGTCCTTTTTTATTGCCAATTCAAAATAACCAATATCGCTAATACCCCAACGACAATGCCAAACCACGGTATTCGCTTAGCTTTTTTCTCGGTTTGACACTTTTTATCACCGTTGCAACAACCCATAGCTCATCTCTTGATTGATAACCGACTGATTTGTAGTCATTATAGCAAGGTACATCGCCCTGCTCTAATTCGGCATTGTCATAAGCTTGAAAGAGTTAAGAGTGCAAAGTAATAAAGGTTACACGCCATCATTGAAGGCATAAACCGTAAACGTCACCTGTAAGTTGGACTAATACCATGCCAAATAATGTAAAAATAACGTCGAGTCACCGAGTACTAATGGTTGCTTTACTCGCCGCTGCTTTTGCTTGCTACTTATTGGTTGAGCCATATATCAATTCCATTGTGATGGCTTTTATCATTTCTTTGCTCATGTTTCCGATACACGAATGGTTTGAGCAGAAAATTCCCAAGCACCCCAATATGGCGGCACTGCTGTCATGTGTCGTCTTGACGTTTATTATTGTTATCCCGCTTTTATTTGTGTTTGCCGCCATTGTTCAGCAAGGCTCTGTTTTCTCACAAAATACATATAATTGGGTTACCAATGGTGGTATCCAAGATATATTCCAACATCCTTTCGTTATCAAAGGCTTAGCGATTGTTAATGAGTACTTACCTTTTGATAAAATCGAGCCCAAAGCCATCGCTGAGAAAATTGGGCAATTTGCCACATCGTTTGGCTCTAACTTAGTTGCTATTAGCGCAAAGATTTTAGGAGACGCAACCAACTTCCTAATGAACTTCTTCCTAATGCTGTTTGTGTTGTTTTTTCTGCTTCGTGACCACGACAAAATTATCTCTGCGATTCGTCATATTCTGCCACTTTCACGTAGCCAAGAAGACCGAATATTGACAGAGATAGAGCAAGTTTCTAAATCAGCCGTAATGGGCTCATTCATGACGGCGATTGCTCAAGGTTTGGCTGGCGGCATCGGTATGTGGCTCGCCGGCTTCCCTGGGCTATTTTGGGGAACGATGATGGGCTTTGCATCATTCATTCCAGTGGTAGGAACCGCGCTAATCTGGATTCCTGCAGCAGCGTACTTGTTCTTAACAGGCGATATGACTTGGGCTATCTTTTTGACGGTGTGGAGTGTAGTTGTCGTTGGCTCTATAGATAACCTATTGCGCCCGTTGCTAATGCAAGGCAGCGCCGGCATGAATACCCTTATGATTTTCTTCTCATTACTGGGTGGTCTGCATCTGTTTGGTTTGATTGGTCTTATCTACGGCCCACTTATTTTTGCCGTGACCATGGTACTGTTTAATATCTACGAGGAAGAATTCAAAGACTTCCTTAACCAACAAGACAACAGCTAGTCACCGCTTAATCACTTCAAGCTTGGGGCAGATTGTGCGAAAATCTGCCCCAAATTATTTCTGATGAACCAAATTTATGTCTGCTTATATCGCTCCTAGCCAAATAGCTCAGCGCCAACTTGAATACTTCAACGGAAAACACGTTTTAGTCGCTGGTGAAGTTGAAGACCTATTTCCTCTTGAGTTAGTAGCTCATTGTGAGTCTGTTGAAGTGTTTACTTCCAACTATAGCTACTACCGCCAAATTCAAACCTCTGACAAAGTGAAAAGTCATTTTGGCTCTGTGTTTGATGTTGAAACAAAAGCAGACATGGTCCTTTTATACTGGCCAAAAGCAAAAGCCGAAGCAGAATACTTGCTGGCGATGTTGATGGCGAAACTGGGCATTAACACCGAAATCGTCATCGTTGGTGAAAACCGCTCCGGCATCAAGAGCATCGAGAAGATGTTCCAAGAATACGGCCCTGTGAACAAGTACGACTCTGCTCGTCGCTGCTCATTTTACTGGGGTAATTGCCTCAATGAACCAAAACCTTTCAACCAAGCAGATTGGTTTAAGTCTTACACTGTTACACTCGGTGAGCAGTCGCTAGCGGTTAAGAGCCTACCTGGCGTATTCAGCCATGGCGAGTTCGACTTAGGTAGCCGATTGCTGCTTGAAACCTTACCTAAGCTGTCGGGCAAAGTGCTCGACTTTGGTTGTGGTGCAGGTGTGCTCGGTGCGTTTATGGCGAAAGCGAATCCAGAGATCGCGATTGAGATGTGTGACATTAATGCTTATGCGATCACTTCTAGCCAAGCCACATTAGAAGCGAATGGTTTATCCGGACGCGTATTTGCATCAGATATATACTCGGATACCGCAAAAGACTACCGCTTTATCGTCAGCAACCCGCCATTCCACAGTGGTTTAGACACAAATTACAACGCAGCGGAAACCTTGTTGGGCCAGGCACCACAATATCTAATCAAAGACGGTGAAATGGTGATTGTCGCGAATAGCTTCTTAAAATACCCACCAATTATCGAGCGGGCGTTTAATAATTGCGAGACGCTAAATAAGACCAATAAATTTTCTATCTACTACGCGAAAAAATCATAACTTCCCCCGCGCAGGCACAAACCTGCGCGATTTTTTCTCATAAATTCAACACTCATAAGAAAAACTGCGTCACCCTGCACGCTTTACAACTAACTTTCTTGTCAAAGAAAAAAAACTCGTTAATTTTGTTAATTCTATCTAGTTGAACATCTTATCCGTTTTTAACGAGAACCTCGGCAGCGAAGTATGTTTTAGAACTGCCCATTATGAGTTGTAATCTTATCCATGTTTAAATTCTACAAAAAACAGAAATTTAAGCGCCTTCAGAGTACACTGATGACCGCATTTCTGGTGCTCAGTATCACACCTCTTACCATTACTGCGATCTTTTTCTTGCAGTCCCACAGTAAAGATCTGCAAGAACAAAGCACCTCGCACTTACTGTCTGTTCGAGATACAAAACAGCAGCAAATCATCGACTACTTTGAGGCACGAGAAACCGAAGTCATGGGCTTTGTGCGCTCAGAGTTGGCTTACGCCAGTGGTGGCCGATTCTACGGTCTCGTCAATGCTTTTAGTCGTTTAGGCAATGATATTGAAGAGTCTCGTAAAAACGCCCAACAGCGCTACATCGAGGGCAGCGGAGACCAAATCAAAACCTCAACGTTACCCGAGTCATCCAACTATGTAGGAAGTGAACGTTACCGGCTTTTGCATAAACGCTATCATTGGGCCTACTTGGAGCTCCTCAAGCGCTCTGATTTTAATGACATTTTGCTGGTCGACATCAATGGTAACGTCACCTACTCGATCAACAAAGACGATAACTACGGAACGAACTTGTTATCAGGCCCCTACAAAGACTCGGCACTTGGCAAAACTTTCAAGCGTCTCGCCGATGATGTGACTGAACGTCGAAAAGTAAACGAAGACTACACTCCTGTGATTGTGTCTGACTTCGAGCTGGAAGGGGGTAAATCAGTCGCTTGGCTAGGTGCACCAATTGTTCAGCAAGGTTATCTACACAGCTATGCCATGTTCCGCTTGCCAAATAATGGCATCACTAAGTTAGCCGCAGACGCTAATCGAGAGTCATCCATTAACACCCTGCTGGTTGGAAATGATCACCAACCTCGCACAATTAACACGAAACAAGACGACATTAAGAACAGTTTAGAAGTGATCGATAAAGCACTCTCTGGTGCGTTTGGTGTCGGCACTTACACGAACGGCTTAGGTGAAGAAATCATCGCGGCTTATGCACCGATTGAAACTCGTGGTGTGATTTGGGCGCTCGTCGTACAGTTACCAGAAAACGAAGCTTTCGCTCGTATCCATCAACTCGAAAAACTATTCGTTATCGCTATGTTGATCGCCATTATCCTTGTGGTGATAGCTTCTCACTATTTATCAAACTTTATCACTTCTCCGTTGCTGAAATTGACTTGGGTTGCCGAAAAGGTCTCTGCAGGGGATCTTGATGACACGTCTTTTAATACGGTTCGTAAAGATGAAATTGGTCGGCTTGCGTTAAGCTTTGAACGAATGCAACGCTCTATTCGAGAGAAGATTCAAACCATTAAGAAGCAAAATGAAGAACTAGAAAGCAGCATACAGATCATTCAAAAACAGAATGAAGAACTGCAATTGGCCGATAAATTAAAAGATGAATTCTTAGCCACGACTTCTCATGAACTTCGTACACCGTTACACGGCATGGTCGGGATTGCTGAAACCTTAGCGTCCGGCGCCAATGGTGCGATCCCCGCTAGCCAGAAATATCAGCTTGATATCATCATTAAAAGTGGTCAGCGTCTCGCTAATCTAGTCGATGACTTGTTGGATTATCATAAAATGCGTTATGGAAGCATGGATATCCAGAAATCAGCAGTGAGTTTGGGCAGTGCAACACGATTGGTTTTAGAGCTTTCTAGCCATTTACTCGGAAGTAAAACCATCCGCATCATCAACCAAGTCCCAGCGGATTTAAAAGCAGTGTCAGCTGACCCGCAACGCCTTGAACAAGTGCTATATAACCTGATTGGCAATGCGATTAAATACACCTCAGAAGGTAAAATTGTTATCTCCGCTAATGTGGTAGATGATCATGTACGCGTACAAGTCGTGGATACTGGACAAGGAATTCCCGCAGAACAACTTGAACATATTTTTGAACCACTTATCCAAGCAGGGCAAGACGCGAGCCGTTATCGTCAAGGTGCAGGGCTTGGGCTCTCCATTAGCCGTCAATTGATCGAATTAATGGGAGGCTCGTTATACGTCAGTAGCCAACCAATGGTCGGAACTACCTTCAGTTTCACTTTACCGCTCGCCAGTGAAGAAGAAATCCAAGCAACCCAGACTCTAGCTGCGCACGGACACTTCCAAATCCCTGAAGTTAATGTAGAGAACCGCGAAGACTTATCACTTCCAGAGAACCCAGACGGCCCGTTACTGTATGTTGCTGACGATGAACCAGTAAACTTACGCGTGCTTGAAAGCTTTTTACGTTTAGAGGGCTATCGTGTGCGTACCGTCTCCGATGGGCCAGAAACGTTAGCGCTCGTCGAGCAAGAGAAGCCGGAACTTCTGTTATTGGATATCATGATGCCAGGCATGAGCGGCTACCAAGTTTGTAGTGAACTACGTGAAACCTATGATCATGCCGAGTTGCCAATCATTATGCTCACCGCACTCAGTCAAACAGAAGATCGTGTAAGAGGTTTTGAAGCAGGAGCCAACGACTATTTATCGAAACCATTTAATAAACAAGAGTTGGCGGCACGTATCCAAGCGCATTTAACGGCAAGTAAAGCAGAAATGCGCCATATGGAAAACAAAGTGCTAGAGTCTGAACTTAGACAGCGAGCAGTCGTTGAAGCAAGCTTACTTGAGACTCAAGGTCGTTTGTTGGAACAGCTAGAATCGGCTCCTGAAGCTATCATCTGTCTACGTGAAGACAAGCGTATTCGCTTTGCTAACGAAGCTGCTTGTAAGCTATTCAAGCGCAGCTTAGAACAGCTAAAGCGCTCATCTGCTGATGAGCTGATTGCCCCTAAATATCTAACCGTCAAACAACCTCATTACTGTGGCAAGATTGATATCTATATTGAAGATATTCGTCAGAACATCGAAGCAGACATTCTTAAGCTCCCTGAAGGTTCAGGGTTAGATATCATGTACATCTTTAATGTCGGCGGTGGAGCCAGTGCCGCTCGCATACATAATCTAGAAACCGCCGTAGAAGTGCTTTCAAGTTATGCATTTGATGGTGACAAAGACCAATTGCAAAAGCTAAAAGAGCTTGGCGGAGAATTTACGCGCCTTGCAGACAAAGCACTCGGTAATAAAAAGGACAAGCAAGAACTTATGCGGGAAGTTCTAGTCGACGCAATGACACATGCTTTAGAGTATTGGGAATCTGTAACGGGTGAAAGTAAATTCGCATTTGCAGAGCAAAGTGGCTTGTGGCGCGTTTATCTAGACCGAAGTACTTTACAAACACGCACCTTAGATAAATACATGCGTATAGAAACATTACCCAAAACACCACGTTGGAGAACGGTGCTAAGCTCGATAGAGTTCATTCTCGAACACTGCAAAGAACAGAGCCCCGAGAGAGCATACATAGAAGCACAACGAGATAAACTACAGCGACTATTGACCAGCTAATATTTATCAAAAAAACTAGCCCAGCGTGCATGCTGGGCTTTTTTGTTATTCGAGTATTCCCTTCCTAGAGATAAAAGAGACCGCCTCTTCCTACCCCATTACCATATTTCCAATAACGAACATTCGGTTAGACAACGCTATCTATTGTTGGTCTTCAAAACGTACGACCTTATCCATTTAACTTGTCTTAACTAGGTAAGTTCGAGCAACCGAAAAAACTTCATTCATATAATAAAAAAAGGACAACAAACGGAAGAAAACTGTCGATAAAAAAGGCCATTTTTCAGATAACAAGCGGATTTTGACGAACTATTGATAGAGATTGCGAACTTAATCACAACAGAACGGCAGATTAATTTTTAGCTGATTAATTAACACCATTTCTGCATGTGAGCGAGATCTCCGAACCTAGAAAACAAGCAGGAAACGTATATTTAAAAAGGACCAGCAGGTTAGTAATCACCAACACTTATTATTAACAAGGATATAAACTGCGACGCATATCAACGTTTATTTTTTGGCCCAATGCTGGTTAAAATTAGCCAAAATAACGTTTATAACGGAGAGCTCAGAGATTTTAACGTTTTTAACGGGAATCAAGTTTGATTATTTTATGGATAAGGTGTTTTCTTACTCCTACCTAAGGCCTACAGGCCACTCTTGGCGAAACTCAATGTTGTAATGAGTAAGGCATGTACAAGAGGTAGGTCTTAGAGAGTGTTTATCAATTGATGACATTCAATTCCATTTAGTGAAATGAAAGCAAATAGTAAGGAACAGCTATGCTTGCCAATATTAAAAAAACAGCACTAGCAACAGCAATTATTGCAACGGCTACTACAGGTTTTGCATCGGTAGCTACTGCGGCTGAACGCAGTGAACTGACTATCCACCCTAAAGAGTTTACAACTTTCGTTCGTAACTTTAACCCTTTCTTGGGTGCAACTAACCTGCACACAACAACCGACTTTATTTACGAGCCGCTCGTTGTTTTTAACGAAATGCACGGTAACACGCCTGTATTTCGTCTAGCAGAAAACTTTACCATGGCTGATGACCTGATGAGCGTAACCTTCGATATCCGTAAGGGCGTAAAATGGTCTGATGGCAAAGCGTTTACCGCTGATGATGTTGTTTATTCTTTCAACCTAGTTAAAGAGAAGCCAGAGCTAGACCAATCTGGTATCAACTCTTGGGTGACTGGCGTAGAAAAAGTTAACGACTACCAAGTTAAATTCCGTCTAAGCGAAGCAAACTCAAACGTTCCTTACGAAATTGCGAAAGTACCAGTCGTACCTAAGCACGTATGGAGCAAAGTAAAAGATCCAGCAACATTCACAAACGAAAATCCAGTAGGCAGTGGTCCATTTACTGAAATCGACACTTTCACACCGCAGCTATATATCCAGTGTGAGAACCCGAATTATTGGGATGCTGACAACCTAGATGTAGATTGTCTGCGTGTGCCACAAATCGCGAACAACGACCAATTCTTGGGCAAAATCGTTAACGGCGAAATGGACTGGACGTCTTCATTCGTACCAGACATCGACCGTACGTACGCTGCAGCAAGTCCGAATCACCACTACTGGTACCCACCAGCGGGTACTCAAGCATTTGTAGTGAACTTCAAAAACCCAGACGCTGCGAAAAACGAAGCACTAACTAACGTTGACTTCCGTCGTGCGTTCTCTATGGCGCTAGACCGTCAAACTATCATTGATATCGCTTTCTACGGCGGCGGTACAGTGAACGACTTCGCATCTGGCCTTGGCTACGCATTCGAAGCTTGGTCTGATGAAGAGACGCACAACAAGTACAAAGGCTACAACACATACAACGCGGAAGGTGCGAAAAAGCTTCTAGCTAAAGCTGGCTTCAAAGATGTAAACAAAGATGGCTTTGTGGATACACCATCTGGCAAGTCTTTCGAGCTTCTAATTCAATCACCAAACGGTTGGACTGACTTCAACAACACGGTACAACTAGCCGTTGAGCAACTAGCAGAAGTGGGCATTAAAGCTCGTGCTCGTACACCGGACTTCTCGGTATACAACCAAGCTATGCTAGAAGGTACTTACGACGTTGCTTACACCAACTACTTCCACGGTGCAGATCCACACTTGTACTGGGATAGTGGCTACAACTCGAAGCTACAAGCTGGTGACGGCATGCCTCGCTTTGCAATGCACTTCTACAAGAACGATAAGCTAGACGGTCTTCTTAACAGCTTCTACAAGACAGCAGATAAACAAGAACAACTAGAGATCGCTCATGGCATTCAGAAGATCATTGCTCAGGACCAAGTAACTATTCCTGTGCTATCTGGCGCGTACATGTACCAATACAACACAACTCGCTTCACTGGTTGGTGGAACGAAGAAAACCCTAAGGGCCGTCCAAACATTTGGGCAGGTATCCCAGAGCGTCTACTTCACGTACTGGACCTAAAACCAGTTAAATAAGTAGAAGTTCATTTCAAGCGGCATACATCCCGTGTGCCGCCTATAAAAATCCCTTGTTAACGAAACCAATATGTGGCGCTCGTCGTCAGGGGATTTTTCGCTCTAAATTTCGCTAGGAGCGACCTGAAACCAGAAACAGGGAAAAAATCTGGGTGAGTAAGGTGTGAGTTATGGGTTATTTTTTAAGACGTTTGTCGTTCTATCTTGTCGCGCTCTTAGTTGCAGCGACGTTAAACTTTATTATTCCGCGAGCAATGCCTGGTGACCCAGTTACCATGATGTTTGCTAATGCTTCAGTACAGGTGACTCCAGAACGAATCGCAGCAATGAAAGAACTGCTCGGTTTCGTTGATGGGCCAATTTACATTCAGTACTTCTCGTACATTAAAAACATTCTAAGTTGGGAATTGGGCACCTCAATCCAGTTCTACCCACTTTCAGTTAATTCTTTACTAGGTAGTGCATTTGGCTGGTCACTATTTCTAGCTGGTACTGCGGTTGTACTTTCTTTCTCCATCGCTTCTGTCCTTGGTATTTTTGCCGCCTGGAAGCGCGGTAGTAAGTACGATGCATTCGTAACGCCTGGCACATTGATCATTCAAGCTATTCCACAAATGGTTATCGCAATGTTAGCGCTGTTTACCTTTGCGATTGGCCTGAAATGGTTCCCATCTGGCTATGCTTACACGCCAGGTACTATTCCTGATTGGACAAGCTGGGAGTTCATCAAGAACGTGGGTTACCACGCTGTACTACCTCTATTCTGTGCAACCATCGTTCAAATTGGTGGCTTCTTAGTTAACATGCGTAACAACATGATCAACCTTCTCGCCGAAGACTATATCACGATGGCTAAAGGTAAAGGGCTGAGTGAAAACCGCGTCGTCTTTAATTACGCCGCACGTAACGCACTACTTCCAAGTGTTACCGCACTGTCTATGTCTTTAGGTATGGCCATTGGAGGTCAATTAATCATCGAGATGATTTTCAACTACCCAGGCCTAGGTACTGTTCTATTGAACGCAATTCACGCTCGTGACTACCAAGTACTTCAAGGTCAGTTAATTATCATGACGATGTTCATGCTGTGCTTCAACTTAATGGCTGACATGCTGTACATGATTCTAGACCCTCGCCTACGTACGGGAGGCAAATAATCATGAAAGAACTATTCAAACTTATTTTAGGTAACGCATTTGCTCGCATTGGTCTTGGCATTGTTACGCTGTTCGTGTTCGTTGCGATTGCCGCTCCTTTACTTACAAAGCATGCGCCAGACAAGCGAACCGGTAACCCACACGAATACCCAAGCTTTGTTGTAAAACAGGCACAAAACAACCCTGATGGTTGGGTCGCTAAAAACCTAGCAGACGATCGTCGTACACTGCTTATGTCTAAAAAGGCCGACCACGTATTAGGTACTAGCCGAATGGGTCGCGATATCTGGTCGCAGGTGGCTTACGGTGCACGAGTATCACTGGGTGTAGGCTTTGGTGCTGGCATCATCGTGTGTTTCTTAGCAACAGTCATTGGTATATCGGCAGGTTACTTCGGCGGTAAAGTGGATGACGTATTGAGTGCCGCGATGAACATCATGTTAGTAATCCCGCAGTATCCATTGCTATTCGTGTTGGCGGCCTTTATCGGTGAAGCAGGCCCACTCACCATTGCCTTGATTATCGCTGGTACTTCTTGGGCATGGGGTGCACGTGTTGTCCGCTCTCAAACTATGGCACTACGCGAGAAAGAGTTCGTTAAAGCTGCCGAAGTATTGGGAGAGTCTTCATTCCGCATCATCTTCGTTGAGATTTTACCAAACCTTATCCCAATTGTCGGTGCGAGCTTCATTGGCTCAGTAATGTTGGCGATCAACACTGAAGCGGTCATTTCGTTCCTAGGTTTGGGTGATGCCAACACGATCAGTTGGGGCATCATGCTTTACAACGTGCAAACCTCATCAGCCATGCTGATTGGCGCATGGTGGGAAGTACTAGCACCTTGTATTGCCCTAACACTACTGGTTACTGGTCTTGCTCTGTTGAACTTTGCCGTTGACGAAATTGCGAACCCTCAACTTCGTTCTCACAAAGGCATGAAACGCTGGAAAAAACTAGCAGCAAAAGACAAGAAAGAGCGTGAGCCTGAACTGGCACCACAAAATGCACTATGGAGCGGAGATAAATAATCATGACTGCACCACTAATTTCCATCCGTAACCTATGCGTAGACTACATCACAGACGCGGGCGATGTCCGCGCCTGTAACAACGTGAGCTTCGACATTGCACCAGGTGAAGTATTCGGTCTGGCTGGTGAATCTGGCTGTGGCAAATCCACTGTTGCCTTCTCACTAATGCGCCTTCATAAGCCACCAGCGTTTATCACAGGTGGTGAGGTTATCTTCAACGGTGAAGATATCCTTCAGTACAGCGATGATCGCATGCAAGCGTTCCGCTGGAGTGAAATGTCGATGGTATTCCAGAGTGCGATGAACGCTTTGAACCCTGTTCTAACCATGGAAGAGCAGTTCTGTGACGTCATCATGCGTCATACCAATATGACTCGCGCTCAAGCAAAAACACGCGCTGAAGGTCTGCTGGAAATCGTTGATATCCACCCTAGCCGATTGAGTGATTACCCGCACCAGTTCTCTGGTGGTATGCGTCAACGTCTAGTAATCGCAATCGCTTTGGCTCTGAACCCAAAAATGATCATCATGGACGAACCGACTACCGCATTGGATGTAGTGGTTCAACGTGAAATTCTACAAAAAATTTACGCGCTTAAAGAAGAGTTTGGTTTCTCAATTCTGTTCATCACACATGACTTGTCATTGATGGTCGAGTTCTCGGATCGTATCGGCATCATGTACTCAGGTGAGTTGATTGAAGTCGCGCCTTCTAAGCAAATTCTGGAAAGTCCTTACCACCCTTACACCAAAGGTTTGGGTAGCTCTTTCCCTCCACTAACTGGACCAAAGACCAAATTGACTGGTATTCCAGGTAACCCGTTGAACTTGCTAGAAGTACCACGGGGCTGCCGCTTCCAAGCTCGTTGCGATCGCGTACATGAAGCATGTACACGTGTACCAACCCAATTACGTCAAATTGAACCAGGTCGCCTCTCAAATTGCCATTTGTACGGCGACACCATTGCTCAAGCTAAGGTTTAACAACAAAAAAACGCTAGCTAAGAACAAAAATTACACTGGAGAGAATTATGAGCAAACAATTCGGCGAACTGCTGATTGAGGGTAAAAATGTCGTTAAGGACTTCCCTTTAAACAGTAACTCAATCAAACAATCTAAGATGCGCGCAATCAACGACGTCTCTTTCAAAATGTACAAGAGCCGCGGCTTGTCAGTGGTAGGTGAATCTGGTTCAGGTAAGTCTACTACTGCAAAAATGATTGCAAAAATGTACGCACCAACCGATGGCATCATTGAATACAAAGGTCGTGATATCCAAGACATCACCTCTCGTCACGATTTAATGACCTACCGTGAAGGTGTACAAATGGTGTGGCAAGACCCGTTTGGCTCGCTAAACCCAACGCACAATATCTTCCACCATATTGCGCGCCCGCTGCTGATTCATAAGAAAGTAGCACCGGGCAACAAGAAAGAACTGGAAGAGCGTGTGTACGACCTACTTGAACAAGTTGGTCTTATTCCACCAAAAGAAACGGCGCAAAAGTTCCCGCACCAGCTATCTGGCGGTCAGCGTCAACGTGTAAACCTAGCTCGTAACATCGCAGTTGGTGCTGAAGTGGTATTGGCGGATGAGCCAACATCGATGCTCGATGTATCAATCCGTGCCGGTGTTCTGAACTTGATGGAAGAGATGAAGTTCGAGAAACAAATGTCTCTGCTTTACATCACTCACGACATCGCAACAGCGCGTTACATTGCTGAAGATCTCGCGGTCATGTACGTAGGTCACATGGTTGAATGGGGCGATACTGAAGAAATCATTCACGATCCTCAACACCCATATACGCAACTGTTGGTATCTGCGGTTCCAGATCCATCGAAGTCTATTCACGAGAAACTGAAAGGCAACAAAGGGGAAATCCCACTTTGGACACCAGAATCTGTCGGCTGTCCATTTGCTGGACGTTGTGTACACGCTACCGACAAATGTCGCGAACGACTACCGGGCGTCACTCAACTGTCCGACAACCACTTTGTCCGCTGTTACTTATTTGAAGATTAATCATAACGAGGGTCAGGTTCAGCCTGACCCATTCCTGTTTTTATCGTTTCCCGGAGACATTGAATGCTGCTACTGACTAACCACATTGGTTATGAACGTCTGGGCCCAAAGAAAGCCATTATCCAGACCGAACAACCACACTTGTCTTCTTACACTGCTCAATTGATTTGTGCCACTAGCGAGCAAACCGTGGCAACTTTTGCGGTTGAAGAACAAGGTAAAGTGGCGAACTGGCATCAGGGCTATTTCTACCTCATCGACTTTTCCTCTTTCACAACGTCAGGTGACTATTTCTTGCAAGTAGAAGATACGCGCTCTTCCTCTTTCATCGTTGGCGAACACATTCTGTTGGATCAAACTTTGTCAGATGTGATCCACTACTTCAAATCGCAACGTTGCGGCGGGATCTTCGATAAACAAGATCGACAACTTCCAGTACTAAACTCCAATAAAAAGGTTGATGTACACGGCGGCTGGTACGACGCATCAGGAGACGTTAGCAAGTATTTAAGTCACCTTTCATACGCGAATTATTTGAATCCTCAACAAACCCCAATGGTGGTTTGGAACATCCTAAAAGGGGTTTCATTGCTTGAAGGAAGCGAAGACATTGCAGCTTTCACACGTACACGTCTGATTGAAGAAGCCCTGTTCGGTGCAGACTTTCTTGTGCGTATGCAAAACGAAAAAGGCTTTTTCTACATGACGGTCTTTGACAAGTGGAGCAAAGATACTGCGCAACGCGAGATTTGCGCGTACGAAACTCAACTTGGTCACAAATTTGACGACTATCAAGCAGGCTTTCGACAAGGTGGCGGTGTCGCCATTGCAGCGCTAGCGGCAGCGTCGCGTTTAAGTGTTCACGGTGAATACGATCAACAAAAATACCGCAACGCTGCCGAAAATGGTTACTGGCACTTAAAAGAGCACAATACGCAGTACCTCAATGATGGGGAAGAAAACATTATCGACGAATACTGTGCGCTACTGGCTTGTGTAGAACTGTTTAAAGCAACCAAAGAAACTCGCTACTTGGAAGAGAGCCGTTTGTGGGCGCAACGTTTAGTTGCACGCCAAATGAGCGACGAGCAGATTCAACACTTTTGGTCAGCAAACCAAGACGGCAGCCGTCCATATTTTCACGCAGCCGAAGCTGGTCTACCAGTTATTGCCCTATGCGAATATCTATCAATTGAAGACGACTCAGCACGAGCGGAATCGGTAAAACGTATCGTCAACCTAGCGTGTGAGTTTGAGATCACAATATCGAATAAAGTGATCAACCCATTCGGTTACCCTCGCCAATATGTTAAAGGCGTAAATGAGTCAAAACGCGAGGCATTTTTTGTCGCACACAACAATGAATCCGGCTATTGGTGGCAAGGCGAGAATGCTCGACTGGGCTCACTCGCGACCATGGCGTACCTTGCTCAACCGCATATAGCGTCGCAAGAAGTACAGCAACAACTTTCTGTGTTTGCTCAAGATGCATTGAACTGGGTTGTAGGCTTAAACCCATACGACATGTGCATGCTAGATGGCCATGGTCGTAACAACCCTGATTACCTCCCTCAATATGGTTTCTTCAACGCAAAAGGTGGCGTGTGTAACGGAATCACTGGCGGCTTTGAAGACGAGGAAGACATTGCATTTAACCCACCAGCACAAAAAGAAGACGTGTTACAAAACTGGCGCTGGGGCGAACAGTGGATCCCGCATGGCGCTTGGTACTTACTCGCGATAATGAGTCAAGCTCAGCATGTTTCTCAGTTGGCGACCTCTAAAAATATGAAGGAAGAATAATCATGGGAATGTATTTTGTCGGTATCGATGGTGGCGGCACGTCATGTCGAGCCAGGATTAAAGATTCACAAGGTAATTTTCTTGGCGAGGCCAAAAGCGGCAGTGCCAACATCATGCTAGGTGCTGAAATAGCAATGGCTTCGATTCTTGAATCCATCACTTCGGCTACCGAGCAAGGCGGTCTGACACAACAAGATTTCGCGTCGATGCACGTCGGCTTAGCCCTTGCTGGCGCAGAGCACAAAGCATCTTGGCAAGCCTTCATGTCTCTTCCTCATCCATTTGCCAGTATGACTCTGAATACCGATGCTTACGGTGCGTGCGTTGGTGCGCACAATGGCGAAGATGGCGCAATCATGATTGCGGGAACCGGTTCTTGTGGCATCTACCTTAACGGATTGGAGCAACATGTTGTCGGTGGTCGTGAGTTCCCTATTTCGGATCAAGGTGGCGGCGCAGTGATGGGGCTACGCCTAGTTCAGCAAGTTTTGTTAGCTGAAGATGGCATCAGAGAAAAAACGCCCCTAGCACAACACGTTATGACGCATTTCGAAAATGAGGTCGACAACGTGGTGGCGTGGTCAAAACAGGCGCTTCCTCGTGATTATGGGCAGTTTTCTCCGGCTATTTTCCAACATGCGGAACAAGGCGATGCACTGGCCATTGAAATGCTGAAGCAAACCGCAGCGGATATAGAAATGTTTCTCGTGGCATTAAACAAGCGCGGCGCAACACGTATTTGTTTAATGGGTAGCATTGCTGAACGCATTTTACGTTGGCTCTCACCACCAGTTCAGCAATGGATTGTTGAGCCACAGTTTGACGCGATTGAAGGCGCAATTATGTTTGCTGGCAAACCAGAACATAACCTTTACTCGCTCAGTGCGGCGTAGGAGTAGATATGGAATATCGTGTTGATCTCGTGGTCCTTTCTGAGCAGAAACAAAACTGCCGCTTTGGCCTCACCTTTCATAACTTGAGCGACCAAGACCTAAACAGCTGGAGCTTAACTTTCGCTTTCGATCGTTACATTCTTCCAGACAGCGTTTCAAATGGTCAACTGACTCAAATTGGTAGTTTTTGCACACTTAAGCCAGAAGGGGTGGTACTGGCTGCCAACCATCACTATTACTGTGAATTCAGTATTGGTTCGAACCCATTCCGTTATTACTCGGATGGCTTTAACGAAGCGATGATCAACTTTGTCGTTGATGGAAACCCACAGCGCGCACAAGTGGATGTCACGCCTATCGTATTAGCTTCACCATACCGTGAACGCAGTGAGATTCCTGCAAGTTTAACCCATGCACAGCCCTTGCTGCCAAAACCAAACCATATTGAGGTCAGCGATCACTATTTTAGCTTTGATCATCATGCTGGCGTCGCGGTTTATTCAAGCCTGGCCAATTCAGCTAAAGAATGGCTACTTGATGAGCTTAAGCGCATTCACCAATTTGAGTTCGCATCAGACAATGGCAGTCAGATCATCTTCAAAGGCAACCCAACCTTGGATGAAGGCGCTTACAAACTGAAAGTAGCCGAAGAGTCAATCAAAATTGAAGCAGGATCTTCGTCTGGTTTTACCCATGCTTGTGCAACGTTATTACAACTAATCAAAGTTGGCGATCAACCTAACTCAATGGAAGTAGTTTGCTGTTCAATCAAGGACAGGCCACGTTTTCGTTACCGCGGTATGATGCTGGATTGTGCTCGTCATTTTCACTCCGTTAAGCAAGTCAAACGCTTGATCAACCAACTGGCTCATTACAAGTTCAATACGTTCCATTGGCATCTTACCGACGATGAGGGGTGGCGAATTGAAATCAAATCACTGCCTCAACTGACCGATATTGGTGCTTGGCGCGGATTGGATGAGATCAATGAACCACAGTACACGCACTTTGATGAACGTTACGGCGGCTTCTACACACAAGAAGACATCAAAGACGTTATCGAATTTGCATCGCAACGAGGCATCACCATCATTCCTGAAATTGATGTACCTGGTCATTGCCGAGCCGCCATCAAGTCGTTACCAGACCTATTGGTAGAAGCGGAAGATACCACCGAATACCGCAGTATTCAGCATTACAACGACAACGTCATTAACCCTGCTCTGCCGGGGAGTTATGAATTTATCGACAAAGTGCTAGAAGAAGTCTCTGCGCTTTTTCCTGCGCCTTACGTTCATATTGGTGCCGACGAAGTACCTAACGGCGTATGGTCAAAAAGCCCAGCATGCCAAGCACTAATGGAACAACTGGGTTACAGCGACTACAAAGATTTGCAAGGACACTTCTTACGTTATGCCGAAGACAAACTTCGTAAATTGGGCAAACGCATGCTGGGCTGGGAAGAAGCTCAACACGGCGACAAAGTCAGTAAAGATACGGTGATCTACTCATGGCTAAGCGAAGAAGCGGCATTGAACTGTGCCCGCCAAGGCTTTGATGTGGTGCTGCAACCTGCACAAACCACTTACCTAGATATGACCCAAGACTACGCACCTGAAGAACCGGGCGTGGACTGGGCAAACCCACTGCCACTAGAAAAAGCTTACAACTACGAGCCGTTAGCAGAAGTCCCTGCTGACGACCCAATCAGAAAACGCATTTGGGGCATTCAAACCGCTCTATGGTGCGAAATCATCAACAACCCATCGCGCATGGACTACATGATTTTCCCTCGCCTAACTGCCATGGCAGAAGCATGTTGGACTGAAAAACAACACCGCGATTGGACCGACTATTTATCACGTTTGAAAGGTCACCTTCCTCTGCTCGACTTGCAGGGAGTGAATTACCGTAAACCGTGGAAGTAATACCAAGCTAGATGCCAACGTATCACGCTTAAACAGTTTTTAAATTTTTGGCTGCAGGCGCAGCTTCGTAAAAAGGAAAGACACAAATGAAATACGGCTATTTCGATAACGAGAATCGCGAATACGTCATCACTCGCCCTGACGTACCAGCACCATGGACCAACTACCTAGGTACTGAGAAGTTCTGTACGGTTATCTCGCACAACGCGGGTGGCTACTCGTTCTACAACTCTCCAGAATACAACCGTGTTACTAAATTCCGTCCAAATGCGACATTCGATCGCCCAGGACACTACGTTTACTTGCGTGATGATGAGACAGGTGATTACTGGTCAATCTCTTGGCAACCAGTTGCGAAGAGCCTAGACGAAGCAAACTACGAAGTTCGTCACGGCTTGTCTTACTCTAAATTTAAGTGTGAGTACAACGGTATTGAAGCTGAAAAGACGCTATTCGTACCAAAAGGCGAAGACGCTGAAATCTGGGATGTAGTGATTAAAAACACCTCTGACAAACCACGTACGATCAGTGCATTCTCATTTGTTGAGTTCTCATTCAGCCACATTCAATCTGATAACCAAAACCATCAGATGTCTCTGTACTCGGCAGGTACGGCTTACAACGAAGGCGTGATCGAGTACGACCTGTACTACAACACCAACGATTTCGAAGGCTTCTACTACCTAGCTTCAACATTTGCCCCAGATTCATACGACGGCCAACGTGACAGCTTCCTAGGCCTATACCGTGACGAAGCAAACCCGTTAGCGGTAGAACAAGGTAAGTGTTTCAATACAGCGCAAACTTGTTACAACCACTGTGGCTCTTTGCATAAGCAATTTACTATTCAGCCGGGTGAAGAAGTTCGCTTTGCTTACATTCTCGGTATCGGTAAAGGCAACGGAGAGCGTCTGCGTGCTAAGTACCAAGACCTTGCAGAAGTCGACAACGCATTTGCGGGTATCAAAGCACACTGGGATGAGCGTTGTGGCAAGTTCCAAGTGAAATCACCAAACGAAGGTCTAGATACCATGATCAACGCTTGGACGTTATACCAAGCGGAAACGTGTGTGGTGTGGTCTCGCTTTGCTTCATTCATCGAGGTGGGAGGCCGTACTGGTCTTGGTTACCGCGATACAGCGCAAGATGCGATCTCAGTTCCTCACGCTAACCCTGCAATGACGCGTAAACGTATCGTTGACCTACTGCGCGGTCAAGTGAAGGCGGGTTACGGTCTACACCTATTCGATCCAGATTGGTTCGATCCAGAAAAAGCAGACGTTAAACCATCGAAATCACCAACAGTTGTTCCTACTCCATCTGATGAAGACAAGATTCACGGCATCGAAGACACATGTTCTGATGATCACCTATGGCTAGTTCCAACCATCTGTAAGTACGTGATGGAAACCGGTGAGCACAGCTTCTTTGACGAAGTGATCCCTTACGCAGACGGCGGTGATGCAACCGTTTATGACCACATGAAAGCAGCGCTAGACTTCTCGGCTGAATACGTCGGTCAAACCGGTATCTGTAAAGGCCTGCGTGCAGACTGGAATGACTGTCTGAACCTAGGTGGCGGCGAATCTTCAATGGTGTCGTTCCTACATTTCTGGGCACTGCAGGAGTTCATCGACCTAGCGAAATACCTAGGCAAAGAAGCCGACGTTGAAAAATACACAGTGATGGCAGCAAACGTTCGTGAAGCGTGTGAAACTCACCTTTGGGATGACGAAGGCGGTTGGTACATCCGTGGTCTGACGAAAAATGGCGACAAGATCGGTACTGCGCAACAAAAAGAAGGTCGTGTACACCTAGAGTCAAACACACTTGCGGTACTTTCTGGTGCGGTATCTCAAGAGCGCGGCGAAAAAGCGATGGACGCTGTCGATGAGAACCTATTCTCTGAATACGGCCTCCACCTAAACTCACCATCTTTTGCAACACCGAATGATGATATCGGCTTCGTAACTCGTGTTTACCAAGGCGTAAAAGAGAACGGTGCGATATTCTCGCATCCAAACCCATGGGCTTGGGTAGCTGAAGCGAAACTGGGTCGTGGTGATCGTGCAATGAAGTTCTACGATGCGCTAAACCCATACAACCAGAACGACATCATCGAAAAACGTATTGCAGAACCATACTCATACGTTCAGTTCATCATGGGTCGTGACCACCAAGACCACGGTCGTGCAAACCACCCATGGTTAACAGGTACGTCAGGCTGGGCTTACTTCGCTGTTACCAACTTTATTCTTGGTGTGCGTACAGGCTTCGATGGCCTAACTATCGATCCATGTATCCCAACGAACTGGCCTGGTTTCGAAGTGACTCGCCAATGGCTAGGAGCAACGTACAACATCAAAGTCGTTAACCCAGACTCAGTAAGCAAAGGCGTTAAGTCGATTACCGTGAACGGTGAAGCTGTAAATGGTGCATCTGTACCAGTTCAAGCGGAAGGTTCAGTAAACGAAGTTATCGTTACTCTAGGTTAATCATCTTTTGGGGGAGTCCTTCTCCCCTTTTGATTTATCCGGTGCATTTATGTTTTACAAGTGCATCGGTTCGCTAGCAAAGATTTAAGACGCGGTGGGATGCCGCTCTTATCGAGGATCGAATCATGATCAAATTTGGTACAGGCGGTTGGCGTGCATTTATTGGTGAGGAGTTCACCAAAGATAACGTACGCTTGGTTGCCCAAGCAGTTGCAAACATCACGAATAACGAATCGGTTGCTGATCGCGGTTTTGTGATTGGCTATGACCGTCGTTTTCTTTCCGATAAAGCAGGTCGTTGGTTCGCTGAAGTTCTAGCAGCAAACGGCGTTATGGTTAGCTTTATCGACAAATTTGTCCCAACACCTATCGTAATGTTTAAAGCGAAAGAAATGGGCTGCGCATACTCGGCATGTATTACCGCATCACACAACCCTGCCGATTACAACGGCATTAAAGTCTTCATTGAAGGTGGTCGTGACGCAGATGAAATCATCACCCAAAAAATCGAATCACAAATAGACGCGCTCACTGCGCAAGATGTAAAAAGCGTCGACTTTGAACAAGCGGTTGAAGATAAGCTGATTGAAATCATCAATCCGATGAACGAATTCGTTGACTCAATCATCGACTTTATCGACATCGAAGCGATCAAGAAGGCGAATTTACGTGTTTTGATCGACCCAATGTTTGGTGTCGCGAAAAACGCACTGCAAACCGTATTAATCAACGGCCGCTGTGACGTTGATGTGATTAACGATGGCAAAAACCCAGATTTCGGTGGGTTAATGCCTTCGCCAAGCGCTGCAACACTCTACCGTTTGATGCACCTAGTGAAAGAGCAAGGTTACGATATTGGCATCGGTACTGATGGCGATGCGGACCGTCTTGGTATTATCGACGAAAAAGGTAACTTCATTCATCCAAATGAAGTGCTACTGCTGCTTTACTACTACCTACTTGAATACAAAGGCTGGAAAGGCTCCGTGGTACGTAACATCGCAACCACCCACCTTCTCGATAAAGTCGCCAAAGATCATGGCGAGAAATGCTTTGAGGTTCCTGTAGGCTTTAAGCACATCAGCTCCCAAATGGAAGCGGATGACTCACTGATTGGCGGGGAAAGCTCTGGTGGCCTAACCATTCGCGGCCACATCAAAGGTAAAGACGGCGTATTCGCATCAAGCCTATTGGTAGAAATGATTTCAGTAACCGGCAAGAAGCTGTCTGAGTTGCTGGATGAAATCTACAGCAAGTACGGCTATGCCTACATGGCAGAAGGCGATTGTAAGTTCAAACCAGCGCAAAAAGACGTACTGTTCAACAAGATTTATGTTGAAAAGCAGTTGCCTGAGTTTGAGTTTGAAATCGAAAAAGTCAGCTATGAAGATGGTGCGAAAGTCTACTTCAAAAACGGCGGTTGGATCATCGCCCGCTTCTCTGGCACTGAGCCACTGCTACGAATTTTTGCAGAGATGCAAGATAAGGACACTGCGGAACGTGTTCTTCAACAGTTTAAAGACTTCTTGTCTTTATAACTGAACCTTGTGCCCGCTTCGAGCACTATGATGAGAGTCGACGCTGTCTGAAAAGGCGCTCATCAACAGGAGAAGAGCACTTGCCCGGCTCCACAGCCGGGCTTTTTTATTGTATGTTGGAAAGTCGTAAACGAGATAGCAAAGATACTCAGGAGCGTTAAGCAAATGCCAGGACGCCTTGCGTTTCAATTTTCACCGCGACGGACTCACCTATATTTAATGCTTGCGAAGCTGTAGCTAACAAACGGTCACCATTCGCGTTAATCACATAACGGCAGTGATCACCCATAAAATGCTGTTCCAATACGGTTACCGAACTATCTTCATCGGATTGAATTTGTACATGCTGCGGTCTTAGCAGTAAAGAGCACTCCGCCTGTACTGGAATATCTTGTTGAGCCGTGGCTTCAACCACGCCCAAGTGGGTTTCATATTCTGAATTCGAAACTCGTTTAGCAGCAAGGTAACTGCCACCACCTAAGAAATCAGCGACAAATTTACTTGAAGGTTGGTAGTAAAGCTCAGGTGCTGTGCCATATTGCTCGATGACTCCATTGTTCATCACTGCCATTTTATCGGCGAAAGCAAAAGCCTCTTCACGGCTATGCGTAACAAAAATGGCAGTCACACCTTGGGCCTTAAAAATCTTACGGATCTCACTTATCAACTCATGGCGAACTTGCGTATCAATATTAGAAAACGGTTCATCCAGTAACAGTAAGTCTGGGCTGTAAGCTAATGAGCGAGCAATCGCAACACGCTGCTGCTGTCCACCAGACAATTGATGAGGATAACGATCGCCATAACCTTGAAGATGCACGAGTTCTAACATCTCTTGAACTTTGGCATTTTTCTCTTTTGTCGAGCACTGCTTTAAGCCAAAGGCAATGTTTTGCTCCACCGTCAAGTGAGGAAAAAGTGCGTAATCTTGGAAAATCATCCCTATATTACGCTGTTCTGGCGGCAACCAGTTTTCCCCATCATCAATTGTGACGCAATTTAGACTCATTTCGCCTGACGTTAACGGCAATAATCCCGCAACGGCCTTTAATAGTGTTGTTTTCCCACAGCCACTAGCTCCTAGCAAACAGACAATCTGCCCTTGTTCTACCTCAAGAGACAATGATTCGAGTACGGTTTGATCGTCATATTGGCACGTTAGGTTTTTAATTGATAATGCACAGCTCATCAGTGATTTTGCTCCAGTGAACGGTTAACAACAACAAGCGGGATCAACCCAACAAGAACCAACAGAACCGCTGGCAAAGCGGCCAATTCTAAATGCTCATCCGAGGCGAAGTTATAAACGTATGTGGCTAGTGTTTCAAAGTTAAACGGACGAAGTAACAAAGCCGCATTGAGCTCTTTCATTGACTCGATAAACACTAATAAAGCCGCAATCAGTGCACCGCGCTTAACCAGCGGAAAGTGCACGCGCCACAGCATGGCATTGGGCTTACAACCCATAGTGCGCGATGCCATATCTAACGACGGAGAAATTTTATTTAAATTACTTTCGATACTACCAATCGCTACCGCGGAAAAGCGCACAACCATGGCAAATACTAGTGCGAACATGGAACCAGAAAAGATAAGTCCCGGCCTTCCCCACTCCATGGCTTTAGCAACGTCGTTGACACGATGATCCATAAACAGCACAGCGACCATCACACCGATGGCTAGTACCGTTCCTGGTACTGCATAGCCCATAGAAGAAAGACGCATAAATGCCAAGCTTTCTCGTTTACCATTGACTCGATGGGTAAAGTTAACGATCAGTGCGACAGCAACACCAATAATCGCAGCAATAACAGACACAACTAAGCTATTCCATGCGTATTCACGAAACTCTGAGGTCCAACTCTGTGCAAAATAAGTGATCGCATAATCAATCAGCTGTAGTAGCGGCAAAATAAACGCGACCGAAACCAAGCCCCAGCACCAAACTAGTGCGGTCCACTTTTTCCAGCCCGTCAACTCGTAACGAAAATCTTCGTGACTGTTAAATTGGCTTTGAAAAAGCTTTTGTTTACGGCGGCTGTATCGTTCTGCACTAAGAAGCAGTACTACAATGACGAGCATCATGGCAGAAATCTTGGCTGCCGCATTAAGATTAGAGTACCCCAACCAAGTATCGTAGACCGCTGTGGTTAACGTATTCACCGCGAAGTAACTTACCGTACCAAAGTCGCCAATGGTCTCCATTGCGACCAATGATAAACCCACTGCGATAGAGGGTCTTACTAACGGCATCGAGATGCGCCAAAAGCTTTCCCATGGAGAGCACTTGAGCAAACGCGCGCTTTGCAATAAAGAGACATTTTGCTCCATAAACGCAGCCCGGCACAATAAATACACGTAAGGATACAACACCAAAGCCAACACAAAGGTCGCACCAGGCAACGTACGAATGTCAGGGAACCAATACTCGCCAGGTCCCCATCCGGTTACATCACGCAAAAAGATCTGAATCGGGCCTGCAAAATCAAACCAATCAGTAAAAATATAACCAATGATATAACCTGGCATTGCAAGAGGTAGTACCAATGCCCACTGCAACCATTTTTCGGTCGGCAGTTTACACATGGCCATTATCCAAGCGCTTGGAATACCAAGAATTAAGGACAGCACCATTACGCCAACAGTTAGCGCAACCGTGTTAAAAATATAAGTCGGCATGACCGTTGCCATTAAATGAGCAAACAAATCATCCGTTTCACCAATCGCGGTGTAGAAGATCGCTAAGATCGGCAAAACCAGTAGCAGAGTTATTACCCCACTACTGGTTTTCCATAAAGAGTGTTTATCTTTCATCGCCTAATTACTGCAAGGCTGTATGAAATACAAATGCTGTTGCAAATACATCTCATATCCTTTAATCAAATGGGGGTACTGTTATACCCCCACAAGGAATTAAAGGTCAAATTTCACTTCGTCTAATAGCTTAATTGCCGCTTCGTGGTTGGCTGCAATATCGTCTAGAGAAAGCTTGTCTGCTTTAAAGTCACCCCAAGATTCCACAAGCTCAGAACGCTTCACGCCTTCTTTAACTGGGTACTCATAGTTAACTTCTGCGTACATTTGCTGCGCTTTGTCACCCGTTAGGAATTCCATTAGCTTCACAGCATTGTCTTTGTTTGGAGAGTACTTCGCCATCGCCATACCAGAGATATTCACGTGAGTGCCTGTAGTCTCTTGGTTAGGGAAGTTGATGTAAACTGCATCAGCCCAAGCCTTTTGCTCTTTGTCGTTAACCATTTTACCTAGGTAGTAGCTGTTACCCAGAGAAACATCACATAGGCCTTCTTTGATCGCTTTAACTTGTGCACGGTCGTTGCCTTGTGGTTTGCGAGCAAGGTTTGCTTTCACGCCTTCCAACCACTCTTTGGTTTCTGCTTCGCCATTGTGAGCAATCATTGCTGAAACTAGAGAAACGTTGTACGGGTGCTTACCGCTACGAGTACAAATTTTACCTTTGAACTCTGGCTTAGCTAAGTCTGCGTAGTTGAAATCTGCGCCTAGTTTACCTACGCGATCACGTGATGAATAAACGCTACGAGAACGTAGAGTTAGAGCAAACCACTCATTCTCTTTATCTTGGTATTGAGCAGGTACGTTTTCTTCAATGATTTTGCTATCGACTTTCTGAACTAAACCTTTGTTTGTCAGTTCAGCTAGACGGCTGATGTCTGTCGTAAGAATAACGTCAGCAGGGCTGTACTCACCTTCTTGAGCTAGCTTTTCTGCTAAGCCTTTTTTAGCAAATTTTACGTTTACTTTGATGCCAGTTTCTTTAGTGAACTCATTGAACATAGGTTCAACTAGGAAAGGTTGACGGTAAGAGTAGACGTTCACTTCTTCAGCAGCCATTGCTGTTGGAGCTAGAGTAGCGCAAGTTAGTGCTGAAAGAGTTAGCAGTTTTTTCATTGTTTAATCCTTTACCATGCTAATGATAACGTTTATCAGTTGCGTTATTATATGTATGTTCAATAAGAAGACAATGACGAATATTAAAAAACCTGCTCATCGGAGCAGGTTTTATTGTGTTAAGTGTGTAACCATTTATTACAAGCTAATGATTATTTCACCGTAACAAACTCTGGGTAAGCACCAACACCACAATCATGCATGTCCATACCTTCCATTTCTTCATCTTCTGTAACGCGAATCCCAACGGTTGCTTTCAAGATTGCCCACACAACTAGGCTGGCACCAAATACCCAAGCAAAGATAACTACGGCACCTAAAAGCTGTGCACCAAACGTTGCATCACCGTTGCTCAGTGGCACTACCATTAGGCCGAAGAAACCACACACACCGTGAACTGAGATAGCACCTACTGGATCGTCAATTTTAAGTTTATCTAGAGCAATGATACTGAATACTACTAGTGCACCCGACACCGCACCAATCGCAACCGCGTACAGTGGTGATGGCGATAGAGGGTCTGCAGTGATGGCAACCAAGCCAGCTAGCGCGCCATTGAGAATCATCGTTAAATCGGCTTTACCCCAAGTAGTTTTACAAACGAATAGCGCCGCAATTGCACCGGCAGCCGCTGCTGCGTTAGTGTTTAGAAAGATCTGACCTACCGCTGTAGCATTCTCAAAATCTGAAACCATCAACTGAGAGCCACCGTTAAATCCAAACCAGCCAAACCAAAGGATAAAAGTACCCAACGTTGCCAAAGGCATGTTAGAACCTGGAATCGGATAGATTTCACCATTTTTACCGTACTTACCCTTACGCGCGCCAAGCAGTAACACACCAGCAAGAGCAGCAGAAGCACCTGCCATATGTACGATACCAGAACCCGCAAAGTCACTAAATCCAGCTTCTGCTAGGAAGCCTCCACCCCATGTCCAGTAACCTTCCATTGGATAGATAAACGCAGTTAAAATCGCAGAGAAAATCAAGAAAGACCAAAGCTTCATGCGCTCAGCTACCGCACCAGAAACGACGGACATGGCAGTTGCAACGAAGACAACTTGGAAGAAGAAGTCAGACTCTAAAGAGTGGTCGGCCCCTTCACCTTGAGTACCAATTAGCGTACCAAATGAAGGTAACCAGCCTCCTTCTCCATTATCGACATACATGATGTTATAACCGACAATCAGAAACATCGTACATGCGATGGCGTACAAACAGATGTTCTTCGTAAGAATTTCTGTTGTGTTTTTAGAGCGCACAAGGCCAGCCTCTAGCATCGCAAAACCTGCTGCCATCCACATTACCAACGCACCGGAAATGAGGAAGAAAAAGGTGTCAAGTGCGTAACGTAACTCGGTTACTGTTGTTGTTAATTCCATAATAAGTATCTCCAATCCTTTGAATTCTTAAAGTGCTTCTGCGTCCATTTCGCCAGTTCGGATACGCACCGCTTGGTTCAGATCGTAAACAAAAATTTTACCGTCGCCGATTTTTCCGGTTTGCGCAGCTTTTGTAATTGCTTCAACAACGCGATCTACATTGTCTGCGTGAGTCGCGATTTCAATTTTCACCTTTGGTAGAAAATCGACTTGATACTCTGCACCGCGATACAATTCCGTGTGACCTTTTTGACGACCGAACCCTTTAACTTCTGATACTGTCATCCCTTCGATACCGACATCAGCCAATGCTTCTCGTACATCGTCTAATTTAAACGGCTTAATAATGGCATTGATTATTTTCATTGAGTTATCTCCGAAGCTTTCATCCTGAAACACTTCTTATAATCCAATCTACGTGCCAAGTTTTTAAGTTATTGAATAATAAAAACTAACCTCAATTTACATATCTATAAACAAAAAGGGCGCACCATATCGGTGCGCCCTTTTCACAAATTTAAAGCAACGGCAGAGAAGTTACCCAAAACTGTGCATTAAATGTTCAAAAAGTCTTTCCACTGTTCGATAAGTGCCATGAAATCCTCTATCCCACAACTTGCTGTACTTTCTGCATTGTAGAAGTCGAACTCACTTTCCATCTCGACATCATATTCATGGGCTAATGCGTTTTCTTGTACAAGAACTTCGTCGCCCTGAATCATCAAGCTAATTTCCGTGCCTGTTAGGTTATGCTCCTGAGAAGGCGCTGAAAATGACCGCTCAATTAGCTTTTCAACCTGTGCAATCTTCATCGGATCTTTGCCAATTTCTTCTTGCAACCAGCGCCCTACAATCTCATGTCCCATGCTACATTTTACGTAGTACTCGCCCATCAACGTGTTACGAATGAATTCAAATTCCACCGAGATTGCCTATTTCGTATCAATTTGGTGCGAGTATAGCGAATTGCTCCCATAAAAAAAGCACCTCATATGAGGTGCTTTCGAATTGTGCATTTCTGATTATGCCGGTTCTTGGAAGATCACTTCGTCCGCTTTCTTGGTGTATTGATCCATTTTATGGAAGTTCAAGTAGCGGTATGTATCCGTTGCCGTAGCGTCGATTTGCTTCGCGTATTCTAGGTATTCTTCTTTGGTTGGAATCTTACCTAGAATTGCACCTACTGCAGCTAGCTCAGCTGACGACAGGTAAACATTCGCACCAGTACCCAGACGGTTCGGGAAGTTACGCGTTGAAGTCGACATTACTGTTGATTTATCTGCAACACGCGCTTGGTTACCCATACAAAGTGAACACCCTGGCGTTTCAATACGCACCCCTGCACGTCCGAAGATACCGTAGTAGCCTTCTTCAATCAGTTGGTCTTTATCCATCTTTGTTGGTGGCGCTACCCAAAGGCGCGTTGCTAACTGGCCATTGAACTTATCAAGCAATTTACCTGCTGCGCGGAAGTGACCGATGTTCGTCATACAAGAGCCGATGAACACTTCATCAATCGCTGTGCCTTGTACTTCAGACAACAAACGAGCGTCATCTGGGTCATTCGGTGCACATAGTACTGGCTCATTGATTTCAGCCATATCGATTTCAATCACATGTGCGTATTCAGCGTCTTTATCTGCTTGCATCAGCTCAGGGTTTGCTAGCCACTCTTGCATTGCAGTAATGCGGCG
The DNA here is from genome assembly GCF_033340275.1 of Vibrio sp. 1402. NCBI lineage: Bacteria > Pseudomonadati > Pseudomonadota > Gammaproteobacteria > Vibrionales > Vibrionaceae > Vibrio > Vibrio sp. 1402. The sequence continues at coordinate 138,533 of NZ_JAWOWE010000006.1, read as the reverse complement.
CTCGATAGTACGGCGATCACCGTAGCCTTCAGAGATCATCCACTTCAGCATCACGATGTTAGAGTTTAAGTACTCTTCGATCGACTCTTGAGACAATTTCACAGTACAACCTGCCGCAGAACGCTCTGCAGATGCATCAGAAAGCTCAAATGCTTGCTCAACCGTTAGCGTTTCTAAGCCTTCAATCTCAAGGATACGGCCAGAAAATTCGTTGATCTTGCCCGCTTTTTCTACCGTTAGTAGCCCTTGCTGAATCGCGTAGTAAGGGATGGCATGAACAAGATCACGCAGTGTAATACCCGGTTGCATTTCACCTTTAAAACGAACCAAGATTGACTCTGGCATGTCTAGCGGCATAACGCCTGTCGCAGCTGCAAAGGCAACCAAGCCCGAGCCAGCTGGGAATGAAATACCCAGAGGGAAACGAGTATGTGAGTCACCACCCGTACCAACAGTATCCGGCAGTAGCATACGGTTCAGCCATGAGTGGATAATACCGTCACCAGGACGAAGAGATACACCACCGCGGTTCATAATAAAGTCCGGAAGTGTATGGTGAGTGTTAACGTCTACTGGTTTTGGATAAGCCGATGTGTGACAGAAAGACTGCATGACAAGATCAGCAGAGAAGCCGAGACACGCCAAGTCTTTAAGTTCATCACGAGTCATAGGGCCAGTAGTATCTTGCGAACCTACTGTCGTCATTTTCGGCTCACAGTAGGTACCAGGGCGAATGCCTTCTACGCCACACGCTTTACCAACCATTTTCTGTGCAAGCGTGTAACCCTTGCCAGAATCTGCGATTTCACCAGGTTTACGGAATACGTCCGAAGGCTCAAGACCTAGAGACTGGCGCGCTTTGTCTGTCAAACCACGACCGATGATCAATGGGATACGACCACCAGCACGAACTTCATCAATCAGTACTTCTGTTTTTAGCGAGAACTCAGCTAGAACCTCACCAGTTTCGTGGTTGCAAACTTTACCTTCATATGGGTAAACATCGATAACATCGCCCATGTTGAGCTTAGTTACGTCAACTTCAATTGGTAGTGCGCCAGCATCTTCCATTGTGTTAAAGAAGATAGGGGCAATTTTGCCACCAAGCACATACCCACCAGCTCGTTTGTTTGGAACGTAAGGGATATCATCACCCATAAACCAAAGCACTGAGTTGGTTGCCGATTTACGTGAAGAGCCAGTACCAACAACATCACCAACGTAAACCAATTGATGACCTTTGTCTTTTAACTCTTCAATTTGCTTGATCGGGCCAATAGTACCCGGTTGATCAGGGTTTATTCCTTCACGCTCGTTTTTAAGCATCGCCAGTGCGTGTACTGGAATATCAGGGCGAGACCAAGCGTCAGGTGCAGGTGAAAGGTCATCCGTGTTCGTTTCACCTGTTACTTTAAATACGGTTAGAGTGACTTTTTCTTCAAGCTTAGGCTTAGAAAGGAACCACTCAGCATCAGCCCATGATTGAAGTACTTTCTGTGCATGCGCATTGCCTGCTTTCGCTTTCTCTTCTACGTCATAGAAAGCATCAAACATCAGCAGCGTATGAGACAGCGCTTTTACTGCGATCTCTGCCAGTGCTTCATCATCCAATAGCTCAACTAGCGGTTCGATGTTGTAACCACCTTGCATAGTGCCTAGCAGTTCAGCCGCTTTTTCACGACTCACTAATGGTGATTTAACTTCACCTTTTGCTACTGCTGTTAGGAAACCCGCTTTTACATAAGCAGCTTCATCAACACCTGGAGGGATACGGTTTTCAAGTAGGTCAAGAATGACTTCTTCTTCACCTTGCGGGGGATTTTTCAGAAGTTCTACAAGTCCAGCAACTTGTTCTGCGTCTAGCGGTTTAGGAACAACTCCTTCAGCAGCACGCTCTTCGACGTGTTTACGGTAGGCTTCAAGCACGACTTTTTCCTCTCATTGCGGTTCCTCCTCTATTATTACTATTGTTAAAGTAAAGGAGTGAACATCCTTGGAAACTTGGCTCTCCATTGCCCTTGTTTTCATTCAATTATGATTGAGAAACAGCGCCGTAGAGGCCAAACTGTGGGCAAAATAATAGCAAATTTAACCTTAAATTAAAATCTTATCATTTTGACCAACATAGCAACTTACGACTAAAGTTCTGCTAATTTTGACCAAATATGCCAAGTTTTTGCTTTCTCATACCCGATTAATTAAACGATGTTCCTACGATCAAATACACAGCATCCAAATCTTGCTCGGTACGACCGTATGCCAACATTATTGGTCCTATTGGTGAGTCAACACCAAAGAAGATGGAGCCAGCATTGTAAAGCGGCGCTTCGTTTAGTTTCAGATCATTATCAGACCAAACACCGCCATATTCGACCGATGCGCCCAGGTAGACTGGAGCTTCAAACAATCCGAAATCATTATCAAACCACTTATATCGGTACACCAAACTGCTGAAAAATAAGTTCTGTCCGATCAGGCTATTTCTTGGGATTCCAGATAGACTTAAAAAGCCGCCCAACTCTCTGGGATCAAGCGGTAAAGATGAGTTTTTACTCTCTACAAAACTATATTCAGCATGTCCGACTAAAGTATGACGCTGATGACTCACTGCACCTTTAAATCGTGCAGAGATTTCATAAACGGTATCTTCAATAATTTTGTCAGTTTCTAAAAGGCTAACGCCCTGAGGACTTTGATCATGAGACACTAAATATTCGAGATCGACTAAAAGCCCACGAGTCGGAAATGCGAAATCATCGAGTGTATCTAGGCGATAATTGGCAAACAGGCCACGACGTTCAAAATCCAATTTACCAGCAGAAGCCAAAGTAGAAAGCTCAATATCTCCGGTTGAGTAGCGAGCGCCAAATCGAAGTTCTTGCCACAATGTGGGTTGGATACCTATCGCTACCTCTGTTGTAAAATCATCGTAAGTGACCGGAAAAAAGTCATTTACTGACTCTAAATCTGGTGCTTGAGGCTCTGTTAAAGGTAAGTTTCGGCTCTCACTGCCATAGGAAATACGCCCCGATACAAAAAGTTCTTGGCTAGATAAAACAGGGGAATACAACTCAGCTTCAATCAGCTTATCCGTGCCCATTTCTACGTTGAACGCCAACTCCGCGCCATGAGAGTTCAAGTTGGTAAAGTTGGTTGATATCCCTATGCCGTACTGGCTATCTGTATCGAAGTCATCTTCAAGAAAAAATCGGAAGTTGAGATAATTAGGCCCCCACGACTTCTCGTTAACATCAAAAACCAACAATGTCTCACCATCAACCTCTTCAAAGTGATAAGTGATGAGCTCGAACCGATCTAACGCGTAGAGGTTTTCAACGGCTTTCTCAATTTCGGCCGTTGAAATACGACGTCCGGTTTCTAATTCAATACGATTCGTCAACAACACATCGCTGTAGTGCGTGTTATTTACAATCACAATGTCATCAACCACACGCTGATCGCCATAAATCAGAGTTTTACGAACTTCTTGTTTGCGGTCGATGTATTTTTGATAGTCCGCGTTGGACAAGCGTAACTCTTTCAGCTTGTCTTTTAATTGCTTGGTAATATCGTACCCAGCTTGAAAAGCCCAAGGCATTTTGTCGAACTCGACGGTTTCCATGGTGCCCACATTGGGACGAATATAGATATCTTGAGGTTCAAGCTCGTCCACTTGCTGTTGTGTACTACGACGAACGAGATAGTTAGAGAGTTGGTCCGCGACAGTAAACAGCCCCGTAAATTCATCTTCGGTTTTGTAGTCGGTGCTAATATCGACGGCAATAACGACATCAGCCCCCATGGCGCGAGCCACATCGACAGGCATGTTATTGACGACGCCGCCATCAACAAGCATATGGCCATTGAGCTTATAGGGAGGAAGCGCTCCTGGTACAGACATGCTAGCCATCATGGCGTCCACAAGGTAACCATTGCCCAGTACGACTTCTTCTAGGGCAAGAATATCAGTCGCAACAGAACGATAAGGAATGGCAAGATCATCAAAAGAATCGAATCGCCCTAAGTTCCCTGTAGTCTCACGCAATACTCGCAACATGTTCTGGCCTTGCACCACACCCGTTGGTGCTCGTACCTCACCGAACCTTAAGCCGAGATCGGTATTAATTTGATAGCGGTCTTCATACTCTTTGTCACGAACTCGACGTTGGCTACGGTCAACACGATCTCGATAACCGCTGCCCCAATCGACGGTGTAGATAAAACTCTCGATTTCATCAGCACTCATACCCGTGGCATAAAGCCCACCCACATAGGCGCCCATACTGGTACCGGTCACAATATCGACAGGGATCTGCATTTCTTCCAATGCTTTTAAAACCCCAATGTGTGCCGCCCCTTTCGCTCCTCCACCAGCGAGCACAACCGCCACCTTTGGTCGAGGTTCCAAGTCATCCGTTTTTGTTAGAGAGTTTGCGAGGGAAACAGAAGGAGTGATCATCAAAAAGGTACTAACCCAAAGCGCAAAGTTGCGAACCGATGGGCTTGATAACAGCTTTTTGAACATTCACTTCTTCCTTTATTGAATATCTGATCAAGTAGGGCGTGCTAGCAGTACTGTACTAACACGCCCTAATATGTACTAAGAATTAATCAGATAAACAAGCTAATGTTGTTGATTTGGCGATGCTACCAATCAAATATGCTATTTAACCAGTTTGATTTCTTCTCACACTGTTGCTTTATCTGACCGGTTTTATCCCAAACCGGCAGTTTGTAATCACTACGGCAGTTCATTTCTAAACCTCCATCAGATGTAGGCTTGAACCCTAATGTGGTGATTTCTCTTGGCCATGGGAGCTCTAAGCGCTCAGGAATACGCTGCTTCAAGTACTCTGCGTACACTCGTAATGCACCACTCGACCCCGTTAGATTCACGGGTTTATTATCGTCGCGGCCTAGCCAAATTGTCGTCACCTCACGACCATCAACACCGACAAACCAACTATCGCGGTTGTCATTACTGGTACCCGTTTTTCCTGCCAATGCAGCCCAACCAAACTGGCTTTGTAAGAAGCGGCCAGTGCCTTGAGCAACCCCTTGTTTCATCGCGTAGGTCGTTAGCCATGCAGCTTGTTCATCCACGGCTCTTGATGAACGAGGCAAGGATTGATACAGCACATTACCTTCCATATCCATGACTGAGCGCAGAGCGGTCAGTTTTGCACGCTTACCTGAATTCGTCAGAGTCTGATACATCTGTGCAACTTCGAATGGCGTCAAAGAAAACGAACCCAAAAACATCGAAGGCACTGGGCGAATTTCGTCTTTGTTCACGCCCAAACGCTCTAAAGTATTGGACACTTCAGGAATGCCAAGTGCCATACCTAAGCGCACGGTTGGTACGTTAAGTGATTTCGCTAAAGCAATGTAAAGTGGCACATCACCACGATATTTTCTATCGTAGTTGCGCGGCGTCCACACGTTACCTTTACTGCTCTTCAGACTTAACGGCGTGTCGTGTAGCGTCGTGCCTAGGTTGTATTTATCCGGTTGTTCTAGAGCCGTTAAGTAAATCGCTGGTTTCACTAAAGAACCAATTGGACGACTGGCATTGAGCGCTCGGTTAAAGCCTTCATAACCGACACGTTTACCACCAACCATCGCACGGATTTCACCACTATGGCGATCAACGGCCACAGCAGCGGCTTCTAACTCTTTACCACCCCGTTTAGCTAGTTCTGGGATCTTTTTCGCGATAGCTTGTTCCATTTTGCTTTGCGATACTGGGTCCAGAGACGTAAATACGCGCAGTCCGGTCTCTGCCTTAAATCGCTCCCCAACTTTTTCTTTTAATTCAATACTCAATTGTTGGAAATAAGCTGGCTGACGGCTCGCAATACGTGGCTTGCTTTGCGTATCGAGTGGACGACTTACAGCTTGTTCATACTGCTCTGAAGTCAACATGTTTTGCTGCATTAACAGGCGCAGAACGAGATCACGACGCTCTTTCGTTCTCTCAGGGTAACGAATTGGGTTGTAGTAAGACGGTCCTTTTACCATCCCAACTAACATCGCCAGCTGATCGATTCGCAACTCCTGAATTGGCTGCCCAAAATAGTAACGCGACGCCAAGCCAAACCCGTGGATCGCTTCACCTCCACTTTGACCTAGGTACACTTCGTTTAGGTAGGCTTCTAAGATACGATCTTTGCTGTAACGGTAATCCAAAATTAGCGCGATATACGCTTCTCGAACTTTACGCCACAGTGTTTTATCACGAGTCAAAAACAGGTTTTTTGCCAATTGCTGAGTCAGCGTACTACCACCTTGAACAGTACGACCCGCCTTAATGTTCGCAACCAATGCACGTGCAATCGCGAGCGGTGACACCCCGTCATGTTGATAAAAATCCCGGTCTTCGGTCGCAAGCAGTGCATCCACCAAAATTTCAGGGAACTGATCACGACGTAAGAAAAGGCGCTGTTCATCACGGTCTTTCTCCAGCATGCCCAACATCTTCGGTTCTAAGCGCAAGTAACCAAGGTCTCCTCGAGATTCTAAAGACTGAATACGTTGCAAGCCGGAATCAGAGAAATGCAGCATAATGTGACGATCCGGCTCGGGACCATCGGCAAACTCGAATGGACGACGAATCAATTCAATCCGAGTGGAAGAAGAGGAATATTCGCCTGGGTAACGAGGTTGACTCACTTTACGGTAATTCAACACATCTAGCTCGTTGCGCAGTTCTTGGATGGTGATATTCTCACCAGGGCTTAGATTCAAGATACGGGCATAAACCACCGTTGGCAGCTCAAACAGCTGACCTTCAAAGCGTTCTTTCACCACACTATCTAAGTAAATCCCAACAAACAGCAAAACAGCGGCAAGTGCAACGCCAGCTTTCCAGCTAAACGACCACAGAACTTTCAACCACGAACGTTTCTCGTTAGTCGGCTTTTTACTCGGCGTACGTCGAGTCTGTTTTGCGGTTCCTTTATTGGTTGTACTTTTCTTCGCTGGCGCTTTTTTCGCGCTAGGCTTCTTGCTGTCAGTCATTATTCAATTGTCTTTTTGTTTTCGTTGTTGCTACATGATTGGCAGGATCATCTGGCCAAACGTGTTTTGGGTAGCGCCCTTTCATCTCTTTTTGAACGTCTTTGTAGCTTCCGTTCCAGAAAGCCGCCAAGTCCGACGTTACTTGCAATGGACGTTGTGCCGGTGAAAGCAGTTCAAGCACCAAACGCTTGCGGCCAAGAGCTACCGTTGGGGAACCACTCTCCCCAAATACTTCTTGCATACGCACCGATAATATCGGCTCGTGGCCATATTGGTAACGGATACGCTTCTTTGAACCTGTGGGTAGTTGGTAATGCTCAGGTAACCATTCATCCAGTTGTTGATTGAGTGGCCAACCTAATAGAGCATTAAGCGCTTCGACCAAGTTTATCTTGCTCAGGTCTTTAACCGAGCTGACAGACGTCATGTATGGTTCTAACCACTCCTCTAATGAATCCAGCAAACTGGCTTCATCAAACACTGGCCATGACTGCTCAGGTAACCATTCCACCGCACAACGAATCCGAGCCAACAAGCTCTCCGCTGCCGGTGTCCAGTTTAGACTCTGTAAGCCCTGGCGGCGGACATACGTGAGTAAAGCTTGTGTCATTTTTTCTTTGCCCGGGCTTGGCAACGGCTCGCGTTCAACGACCAGCAGACCGAGTTTTGTTTGTCGCTCAGCTATTAGACGGCCTCTTTTTTCATCCCAGTCCACTACTTCTTCAGACGAAAATAGCGTATCAAAGGTCGTTCGCAATATATTGACATCCAATTCACATGCCGAATGAATTTGACTTGAGTTAGAATGAGAACGCATTAAGTCAACGGCAACCAAATACTCACAGCCACCTAGCATGTCTTCCTGACGACATTCTGCACCATGACCATTAGCCAAAGTAAATCGCCCAAATTGATTTGTGCGCTGCTGCGCAATGCGATCTGGAAATGCCAAACTTAACACCAGCGGTAATGCATCTTCATCCACGTCTTTCAGGTCAAATACCGTATCCAATTTGTACGCTAGAGATTGAGCACGCTTGAACAACATCGACTTTTTTGGATGAGTACCAACAAGCCAACGATGCAAGCTATGAGCGATATTGGTAACATTTCTCTCTGGCTCTTCAATCAGTGCGACCGCCGCCAAAGCAGCATTTAACATCTTATCACTGTAAGATTGCGCTTTAATTAGCATCGCAGCCGCACGAGGCTCAACGCCTAGTTCATGCGCCTGTTTTCCTTCGGACGTTAATTGCCCTTTTTCCGTCAGTAGTCCCAATGACACCAATAGCTGCTTCGCTTGTTCCAATGACGCATTAGCGGGAACATCAAGCCACTTTAGATCGTGGATATCACTCGCTCCCCAAAAGGCAAGCTCCATAACTAAACTAGCTAAATCGGAATGCAAAATTTCGGGTTGGGGAACCAGCGGTTGCTGCTTGAACTGGTTTTCAGAATAAAGACGAACACAAATGCCCTCTTCTATTCGTCCCGCTCGTCCTGCACGCTGAATCGCTGAAGACTGTGCAATGCGTGTTTGCTCTAAGCGTGTTAAACCGTTTTTCAAATCAAAGCGGGCAACACGCTCTAACCCAGAATCAACGACGAGGCGAATGCCTTCAATCGTTAGTGAAGTTTCTGCAATGTTGGTCGCTAGAACGACTTTACGCTTACCTTGTTCTGCTGGCGTAATCGCTTTTTGTTGATCTGCAAAACTCAGTTGACCATAAAGTGGGCATACGTCGATATCATCCGCTAAATGAGACAACCGCTCTTCAACTTGTTTTATGGCACCAACACCCGGTAGGAAAGCTAACAAAGATCCAGACTCTTTGTTCATAAGACTTTCTATTGTTTTTGCCATACTCGTAGGTAAATGCTCGTTCACACCTAACGGCTGGTAGCGCATTGCCACATCAAAGCTGCGCCCTTCAGATTCAATGTAACTGGCTTCTGGCAACAACGATTGTAATGCTTGTTGGTCAAGCGTTGCCGACATTACCACCAGCTTGAGATCGTCTCGCAATGCCTCTTGAACTTCTAAACTGAATGCCAAAGCGGTATCGGCATGAATGCTGCGTTCATGAAACTCATCAAAGATCAGTAGATCAACCCCATCCAACTCCGGGTCCGTTTGAATCATCCGAGTCATGATCCCTTCGGTCACGATCTCCAGCTGCGTTGCAGAACTTACCTTTGCCTCACCACGGACTCGATAACCCACGCGTTGACCTACTTGCTCTCCCAATTGCTCAGCAAGATAACGGGCAATGTTACGCGCCGCGAGTCGTCTTGGCTCAAGCATGATGATTTTTCCAGCAACCGAATGATTTAAGAGTAACTGCAAAGGGAAGTAAGTCGACTTACCGGCACCAGGCGCCGCTTTTAAGATCACTTGATGTTGATTTTTGACCGCCGTCAGCAACTCAGGCATCACGGCTTCAATCGGCAATTGTGACAAAGGAAATACCTTATGGTGTAATGGTGGCAACATTGTACATAAAAAATTTTTTGTCTAAATAAGCAAATGCATTTCACACCCGCTTTAGAGTCCGCCACTCTACTCAAACGTTATAAACGCTTTCTTGCCGATATCGAGCTCGATACTGGTGAAATCCGTACAATCCACTGCGCAAATACAGGTGCAATGACGGGTTGTGCAACGCCCGGAAACAAGGTTTGGTTTTCTACTTCCGACAACCCGAAACGAAAATACCCCAATAGTTGGGAGTTGAGTGAGACCGAACAAGGCCACCGTATTTGTATCAACACCGCGCGTGCCAATCAATTAGCCGTAGAGGCTATTGAAAATAATGTCATTTCAGAGCTTTGTGGTTATGACACACTTCAAACTGAGGTGAAATACGGTAATGAAAATAGCCGAATTGATATCTTGCTCAGCGCAGACGACAAGCCAAAGTGCTATATAGAAGTGAAAAGCGTCACTCTTCTTGATGAGACCGACTCTACTGGACAAGGATACTTCCCAGATGCGGTCACGACTCGGGGACAAAAACACCTGAGAGAGCTCACAGAAATGGCACAAAATGGAAGTAGAGCCATACTTTTATTCACTGTTTTACATTCAGGTATTGAAAAAGTATCCGCGGCGCACCATATAGACGCGAAATATTCACTATTACTCAAACAAGCACAAGACGCTGGAGTGGAAGTTCTCTGCTACAAAGCTGAACTGAGCGATACTGGAATGAAGCTGATTTCCGCTATTGATTTTATCAATTAAGAGAAAAAATGATGTCGTCTTCACATTGACGATAACTTTGCGATTCAGTATTTGCTTGCACCGCCTCTTTTTGCTATAGATACCCGCCTTAAATTGACTGCGTAGCAGTTGACTAGGTGTAAGTAGGAGATGCTGTATGCCAGAATCAAAGAAGAAAACGATAGGCATCCTAGCCATTGCCGGCGTGGAGCCATATCAGGAAAAACCTGGTGAAGAGTACATGTCACCAGAGCAGGTTGAACACTTTACGAAAATCTTAACAGCTTGGCGCGACCAGCTAAGAGCTGAAGTGGATCGTACTGTTCACCACATGCAGGACGAAGCAGCAAACTTCCCAGATCCAGTTGACCGCGCCTCTCAAGAGGAAGAGTTCAGCCTAGAACTGCGTAACCGTGACCGCGAACGCCGTTTGATCAAGAAGATTGAAAAGACTTTGGATAAAATCAAAGAAGACGATTTTGGCTTCTGTGAGTCTTGTGGCGTAGAGATTGGCGTTCGCCGTCTTGAAGCACGTCCAACCGCTGACCTTTGTATTGACTGTAAAACACTTGCAGAAATCAAAGAGAAGCAAATGCAAGGTTAATCACCCAGCATTATGATTGTTGAAGGGAGCTCAGGCTCCCTTTTTGTTTTGGCTATCTTCGCACCCTATTTGTTTACTAAATTCGAGATACACGCATGGCACGCTATGTAGGTCGATTCGCCCCATCTCCTTCTGGTCCACTGCATTTTGGTTCACTGATTGCCGCTCTTGGCAGTTATTTTCAAGCGAAAGCACAAAACGGAGCTTGGTTAGTACGTATTGAGGACTTAGACCCACCAAGAGAAATGCCAGGTGCAGCGCAACTTATCCTAGAGGCACTCAAGGCCTATCAGCTGCATTGGGATGGAGAAGTGGTATACCAGAGCGAACGTCACGACCTTTACCAAGCTCAAATAAACAAATGGCTCGAAAATGGAGAAGCCTATTATTGCCAATGTACTCGTAAGCAAATTAAAGAGCATGGCGGTTTTTATCCTGGCACTTGCCGCGATAAAAACTTGAAAGACGGCGCGATTCGCCTAAAAATGACCAAGCCTGTCGCTCATTTCCTCGACCAAAAGCAGGGAACCATTACGATTCCAGAGCAACTCGTTAATGAAGATTTCATTATTAAACGTCGAGATGGATTATTTGCTTATAATCTTGCGGTAGTATTGGACGACATCGACCAAGGCGTCACAGAAGTCGTGCGAGGTGCAGACTTAATCGAGCCGACAGGGCGTCAAATTAGCCTGTACCAAATACTTGGTCAGCCTGAAGTTAGCTACTTGCATTTACCATTGGCGATGGACAACAACGGCAATAAATTGTCGAAACAAAATCACGCGACGGCTATTGATATAGATACACCAAAACCTACTCTATTGCGCGCCATGACATTTTTAGGTTTCGAGATACCTGAAACCGTAAGGGCGGCCAACATAGAAGATATTCTTCGTTGGGGCTGCGAAAACTGGCGGTTGGAACAGCTTCCAGCAGAGATCGAGATCACACCGTGATTCTCAAATGGCATTGTGTAGGCTATCATTAGCCGCAAATTAGGCCCTAGAGGCGTATAAAACTAACCAAAGCAAGATTGGATTAAACCCAGTTATTGCCAGATGCACATGAATACAAACGACTATACACCAAGCGAACCTGCCACAATTCCAGAGCTCGCTCTCAATGTAATAACTCGTGAAGAGCACAACATTTCGCGTAAGCAGATCAGTGATAATGCGCTGAAGGTACTGTACCGCCTAAATGGTGCTGGTTTCGATGCTTTTCTTGTGGGTGGCGGGGTTCGAGACTTACTGCTTGGACAAAAACCAAAAGATTTTGACATTGCGACCAACGCAACGCCGGAACAGATCAAACAGCTATTTCGTAACTGCCGTTTGATTGGTCGCCGCTTCCGCTTGGCTCATATTATGTTTGGCCGAGACATCATTGAGGTTGCGACATTCCGTGGTCACCACCAAGAGCAAAAGAATAAGAGCATTTCTCAGCAATCAAAAGAGGGTATGCTGCTGCGTGACAACGTCTACGGCACCATCGATGAAGATGCTGAGCGCCGTGATTTCACGATTAACTCGATGTACTACAACATCGCAGATTACTCGATTCACGACTACGCACGTGGTATTGAAGATTTAGAAGATCGCCTAATTCGACTTATTGGTGATCCAGAAACACGCTACCGTGAAGACCCTGTACGCATGCTGCGTGCGGTTCGTTTCGCGGTAAAACTAGACTTTGATATTGAAGAAGACACCGCAGCGCCAATCGAACACATGGCACCGTTGCTCGGTGACATTCCGTCAGCGCGTCTTTTTGAAGAGTCACTCAAATTATTGCAATCCGGTCATGGCTTAGAAACCTACCACCTACTGCGTGAGTACAACCTATTCCAGCAACTATTCCCGACGATTGCAGCGCACTTTACAGAAGATTACTCCTCTCATACTGAGCAGATGTTGGATCTTGTCCTAGATTCTACCGACATGCGCATCGAAGATGGGAAACGCATCAATCCAGCATTTATGTTTGCTGCAATGCTGTGGTACCCACTGTGTGCGAAAGCCGATGAACTGATGGAAGAGCGCAACTTAGGCCATTACGACGCCATTATGGAAGCGAGCAACATCATTCTTGACGAGCAAGTTCGCACAATTGCCATTCCAAGACGCCACACCGCAACCATTCGCGAGATTTGGCAGTTACAGCTTCGTCTTCCACGACGTAACGGTAAACGTGCATTCCGTCTTATGGAGCTCAATAAATTTAGAGCTGGCTTTGATTTTCTTGAAATGCGCGGTGAAATTGAAGGTGGTGACACTCAGAAGCTTGCCAAGTGGTGGGAAACTTTTCAAAATGCAGGCCGAGAAATGCGTCAAGCAATGGCTGCCGACTTAGACGGTCAATCACCGAAAACAGGCCAGCGCCGCCGTAAAACTTATCGCAAGAAAAAGAGTAAGCCCAAATCATGATTACAGCGTACATTGCGGTAGGCAGTAACTTGGCTGATCCTGTCAGCCAAGCGAAGCAAGCGATTGAAGCATTAAAAACGCTGCCTAAATCAGAGTTTGTTCAAGCTTCTTCGCTATACAGCAGCACGCCAATGGGGCCACAAAACCAACCGGATTACATCAATGCGGTTGTGTCTATTAACACCAGTTTGACGCCTATTGAATTGCTCAATTGCACACAAGCTATAGAGCAAGAACAAGGGCGTGTCCGTAAAGACGAACGCTGGGGACCAAGAACCTTGGACCTCGACATTGTGCTTTATGGCAATGAGGTGATTAATTCCGAGAGGCTGATCGTTCCTCATTATGGAATGAAAGAGCGTGAATTCGTACTCTACCCTCTTGCGGAAATTGCACCAAGTTTACAACTCCCTGATGGGACCGAGGTCTCTAAACTACTGGAACAAGTAGATAGAAACGGCCTCAGTATCTGGCAGTCATAGCCAACTCCTAGTAAGGATAAAACCATGAAAAAAATGACCATCAACGACCTAATCAAGTGGAAGCAAGAAGGTCGTAAATTTGCTACTTCAACCGCTTATGATGCGAGCTTTGCCCAACTGTTTGAAAGCCAAGAAATGCCAGTACTTCTTGTCGGTGATTCTCTAGGTATGGTTTTGCAAGGTCACAACGATACTCTACCAGTAACGGTCGATGATATCGCTTACCATACTCGTTGCGTACGCGCTGGTAGCCCAAATTGTTTGTTGATGGCAGACATGCCATTCATGAGCTACACCACCCCAGAGCAAGCTTGCGAAAATGCGGCTAAACTGATGCGTGCTGGTGCCAATATGGTAAAAATTGAAGGTGGTGACTGGCTTGTCGACACGGTGAAAATGCTCACTGAACGATCAGTTCCAGTTTGTGCTCATCTTGGTTTAACTCCTCAAGCTGTTAATATTTTTGGTGGTTACAAAATCCAAGGTCGCGATCAAGAAAAAGCAGACCGCATGGTAAAAGACGCATTAGCGCTGCAAGAAGCAGGCGCTCAAATCGTCTTACTAGAATGCGTACCAGCTGAGCTTGCTGAACGTATTACGCAAGTGCTTGACGTTCCTGTTATCGGTATTGGTGCAGGTAACGTAACAGATGGTCAAATTCTCGTAATGCATGATATGTTTGGTATTTCTGCCAACTACATGCCGAAATTCTCCAAAAACTTTCTTGCTGAAACAGGTGATATGCGCAAAGCCGTTACTAAATACATTGAAGATGTAGCCAACGGTGTATTCCCAGACGACGCTCATACCATTGCCTAGAGGATAAATGCATGCAAACTTTTGCGGAAATCTCAGCAGTTCGTGAACACCTTAAAACCTTTAAACGTGAAGGTCGTAAAGTGGCGTTTGTCCCTACCATGGGCAACCTTCACGAAGGCCACTTAACTTTAGTGCGTAAAGCACGCGAATACGCTGATATCGTTGTCGTAAGCATCTTTGTTAATCCGATGCAGTTTGATCGTGCTGACGATTTAAATAATTACCCACGCACGCTAGAGGAAGACTTAAGCAAGTTAACCTCTGAAGGGGTCGATGTGGTATTTACGCCAACACCAGAAGTTATCTACCCAGAAGGTCTGGATAAGCAAACCTTCGTCGATGTCCCTGGCCTATCAACAATTCTCGAAGGCGCGTCTCGACCAGGTCATTTCCGTGGCGTGACGACGATTGTGAATAAGCTGTTTAACATCGTACAACCGGATGTCGCGTGCTTCGGCGAGAAGGACTTCCAACAACTTGCTGTTATCCGCAAGATGGTTGATGACCTAGCAATGGACATTGAAATCATCGGTGTACCAACCGTACGTGAAATGGACGGTTTAGCAATGAGTTCACGCAATGGCTTGCTTACGCTGGACGAGCGTCAACGTGCTCCTGTACTTGCTCGTACAATGCGTTGGATCAGTAGTGCCATTCGCGGTGGCCGCGATGACTACGCATCGATCATCGAAGATGCAAGCGACCAACTTCGAGCTGCAGGTCTGCACCCTGATGAGATCTTCATTCGTGATGCTCGTACATTACAAGTGATCACACCAGAAACGACACAAGCTGTCATTCTGATGTCTGCGTTCCTAGGCAAAGCTCGTCTTATCGATAACCAAACGGTAGATATGGTTGTCGAAACGAAGGAAGAAGCTGAATCTAACAATACAAACTCAGAGAGCGCAGAGTAAGCTCTGAGTCATAAAAGTAAAAAGGTCGACTCTTAGTCGACCTTTTTTATACTCTACGTATAGACGCAATCTAACCCTTCAGGGCGAGTTTTAAACCGCTTGTGCAGCCACATCCACGCTGGAATATCACGTTTTATCATTTTCTCAAGCTCTTGGTTCAAGATGCTTGCCGCTTTAACCGCATTACGTCTCTCGAAACGCTCGCTAATGTCTTTTCCAATGTACAGCGTGTATTGGTGATTTTTACTCACTGTAACGCCAGATATAACCGCGCACTTTGTTGCATCAATGAGAACACTAGACCCGACGGTACTCGCCGCTTGTTCAACAGCAAAAAACGGCGCAAAAACAGAATGGCTAACGCCATAATCATGGTCGGGCAAATACCAAAGTCGATGACCATTCTTCAGAACTTTGAGCATTGATTTCACGTCTTTTCGATCAATCATTTGATGTCCAAAACGAGTTCGACCTCGATGTTGAATAAACTCATAAGCTGGATTCGAATTTGGGCGATAAACGCCATAACCTTGGGCAAACTGGCTAAAAATACGAGCGGTTATCTCCAAGTTTAAATGGTGACTGCACACCACCAACACACCACGTCCATTCTTTTCCTCAGCGAGTAAACGATCTTTTCCAACAATAGAGGTTATCCGACGTATCCGCCAATCTGGCCAAAACCAGGCGATACCGGTTTCGATGATCGCCATTCCAGTATATTGAAAGTTTTTTCGTACTACGTCCTTACATTGCCAATCCGTAAAATCAGGGAAACACAGCTGGAGATTACGCAGAGCGATCTTGTGTCGGCGCTTCATTACATGCATCGCAATACAGCCGATGCTTCTACCTAAGATTCGTAATACTACGTATGGCAGTACATTAACAAGAATCGCTAAAGATCCAAATGCCAGCCATACAGACCAATATTTGGGCTTAAGTAATTGATAGGAGAAAGGCGGCGGCGGGACAATATTCATAGGATCACTCATTTATTACAAATGATTGAAACCTACCATGATAAAAACCGAAAAATTGTATGGGTATGTATTGTTATGCACGCGAAAGAGCAGCATGAATCGCTGCTCTTTGCTTTATGAGAATGGCTTAGCTTCTTAGGCCAATCCCTTTGGTTACTAGGTAATGCGCAATGGCATACAGTGCAACAACAAATACTGCAAGTACACTAAATGAAGTGACAATGCCCACATCCGAGACACCTAAAAAGCCGTAGCGAAACGCATTCACCATGTAGACGATTGGGTTGATCTTAGAAACGCCTTGCCAAAATTCAGGCAGCAGACTGATCGAATAAAAGACTCCTCCCAAGTAAGTTAAAGGAGTCAATACAAACGTAGGGATGATCGAAATATCGTCAAACGTTTTTGCGTAAACCGCATTGATCAAGCCACCGAGAGCAAATACAACCGACGTCATGAAGACAGTCGCGACAATAATGCCCCAGTGCTCCACTTGCAAATCAACGAACAAAAGTGACACACAAGTAACAATTGCACCGACCAACAAACCTCGAGTCACGCCGCCCATCACATAGCCAGCAATAATCACATAGTTTGGTACCGGTGCCACCAGCAGTTCTTCAATATTCTTCTGTAGCTTTGCACTAAAGAATGAAGACGCAACATTCGAGTATGAGTTGGTGATCACCGACATCATGATCAAACCTGGAACAATGTACTCCATGTAACTAAAGCCGCTCATCTCACCAATTCGAGAGCCAATAAGATTACCGAAAATGATGAAGTACAACGTCATCGTAATGGCTGGCGGCACTAAGGTTTGCACCCAAATACGTGTAAAACGAGTGACTTCTTTGCTCAGCAAGCTGCGAAATGCCGTCCAATATAAACCGTACATTTAATTACTCCCCTCTCTTACAATGCTGACAAACAACTCTTCAAGTCGGTTGGCTTTGTTACGCATTGAGAGAACTTTAATGCCATGCTCTGTTAACTGACTGAATACCGAATTCAATCCTTGGCTTTTATCTAGTTCTATCTCTAAAGAGCCATCAACAATACTTTGTCGATTAACACCTTCAAGCTCAGGCACCTCGACTTCTGACTCAATATCCAAGATAAATGTCTCGACGCTTAGCTTACCTAGTAACGCCTTCATGGTGGTATTTTCAATCAGCTCACCACGATTAATAATGCCGATATTTCGACACAGCATCTCCGCTTCTTCTAGGTAGTGTGTCGTTAAAATAATCGTAATTCCTTGCTCTTGGTTGATCTCTTTCAGAAACCCCCACATTGAGCGGCGTAGTTCAATATCCACTCCAGCCGTTGGTTCATCTAAAATGAGTAACTGCGGCTCGTGCATCAAAGCTCTTGCGATCATTAAACGACGCTTCATCCCACCGGATAGGTTACGAGCACGCTCTTGGCGTTTTTCCCATAAATCCAATTTTTTCAGGTATTTTTCTGCTCTTTCTTTGGCTAATACTTTAGACACACCGTAATAGCCAGCTTGCTGCATCACAATTTGCTCAACGGTTTCAAACTGGTTGAAGTTGAACTCTTGTGGCACCAAGCCTAAATTCTGCTTGGCCAATTCGAGGTCGGTATCAATGTCATAACCGAAAACTTTCGTCGTTCCGGAGGTTTTATTCACTAAGGAGGAAATGATGCCAATCGTGGTCGATTTTCCTGCACCATTGGGACCCAGAAGCGCGTAGAAGTCACCCTTTTTCACTTGGAGACTTATACCTTTTAACGCCTCAAAGCCACCTGCATACGTCTTGCGCAGTTGTTCAATTTCTAATGCGTACATAAGGTCTTGATTGCCGTTTGTTTGTGATTACTAATACCGACTCATATTTAGCAGCGGTTTACTACAAAATCGCCTTGGGTATCGTACTGGAGGTCCATCAGTTTATCGTTGAATAACGATGATTACAAATAAACCTTTCGATAATGTTGGAAATATAACCCTTACCTCGTAAAGGTTATCTCTAAGTAAGACAAAATAGAGCATAAAAAAACGCAACAGGACACTGTTGCGTTTTTAACTGTCAGAATGATTACGCCGTTATGCGCTGATACTGGTCTGCCTCAACATGTGCCACCGCCGCATTCAATGCTTCATAACGGAATTGGTACATATTTTCATCAGGCACAAGGTCAATCACATGGAATTTCTCTAGCTGTTCTCGTGTTCGCTCATTCGGGCATAATAAATACACGGCACAATTGGCATCGAGAGCATCCTTAATCGCATTCTCTAACGCCAAACCGACGGTCACATCAATCATTGGTACATCCGTAAGATCGAGAATCATCACGTCATAGTCCGAAATACTAGAGTGCTGACGTGAAATGGCTTTAGAAACACTAAAGATCATCGGACCGGAAAGATAAAAGAACAGCACTTTTCCATTCGCACGATCCAACAAACCACGCTCGCTGTCAGTCAGCGGCACATCATCTTCATCCGCGTCGCTGATCGCTTTTACTTGTCGCGCCTGCTCTCGGCTCAAACGCTCGATGATGATAATGTTCGAGATAAAGACGCCTAAACCCACCGCAACGATAAGATCAACGAATACTGTAAGCAACATAACGCCATACATCACCGCCATTCCGGAAAAGCTTACCTTATGTGCCCTCTGAATAAAGCTCCAGTCTAGGATGTTAAAGCCAACATACACCGCAATGCCTGCTAACACAGCCATCGGGATTGGCTCTGTTAACCCACCAGCAACCAGTACAACCAACGCCAACATTAGTGCGCGAATCACACCAGATAATGGCGAGCGAGCCCCTACTTGGATATTCGTTACCGTCCCCATAGTAGCTCCCGCCCCCGGCAGCGCACCAAACAAGCCTGAGATCATGTTAGCTAACCCTTGACCTCGCAGCTCTTTATCTGAGTCGTGTTCTTTACGAGTTAATGAGTCACCGATAACCGCCGTTAACAAAGTATCAATACAACCTAATGTGCCGAGCACTAATGCATCAATGACCATCTCGACAAACATATCTGTGTCAATATAAGGGGCGACGAGAGAAGGTAACCCAGCAGGAATTTCACCGATACGACGAATATCTTCTGTATCAAAGAGAATCACAGACAATAAAGTCACCGCGACCAATGCCACGAGCTGTGCAGGAACGTATTTACGATATTGCTTAGGGAAGAAAAAAAGAATCCCCAAAGTCAGTAGTCCCAAAAACAACTCACTGAACTTAAGGTTAGAAATGGTCTCCGGCAAAGCAGATAACGTTCCGAGTACTCCCCCTGAAGGCGCAGCATGTCCCATCAAAGGCGATAACTGCAGAATGATAAGAATCACACCAATGCCAGACATAAACCCGGAAATAACGCTGTAAGGCATCAAGGTAACATATTTACCCAGTTTTAATGTCCCCAATAGGATTTGGAACGCGCCAGCCATCATGACAACCGTGAAAGTCATAGCCATGCCCGTTTCTGGGTATTTCGCCATCATACTGGTTAATACTGCGGTCATGATTACCGTCATTGGCCCTGTCGGTTCTGATATTAACGTATTAGAACCACCAAATAACGAGGCAAACAAACCGACCATTATTGCCCCCCAAAGGCCGGCCTCAGCCCCGGCTCCGGATGCAACACCAAACGCTAACGCCAGAGGGAGAGAGATAATCGCCGTGGTTACCCCGCCAAATACATCCCCTTTGAAATTGATATCTTCAAAACGACTACCGAACACTGCTGATTTTCCCTGCATTCAATTTTAAAAAGTAAAATATCACTACTTTAACGAGCTAGGCGAAAATTTAAACCATAAATAGATTAAGGCTAAATTCACACCACAAATAGTTTCACCAGATTTTACTTTTTTCTTAATGAAAACTAGTCAGATGAGTCCTATCTGACGAATATTTAACGAGATCGAAATTGTAACATTGTGTATAGTTACAACACTGATCGCTTGCATGTGCACACAAACAGCGGCAGCGATTTTGTCTTTTAAGGGAAGTAGTTTGCAAAATGCCGGAAATAAAACAGTTATTTGAAAACAATTCGAAATGGTCTCAAGAGATCAAATCTGATCGACCTGAATACTTCGCAAAACTCGCTGAGGGGCAAAAGCCTGATTTTCTTTGGATTGGCTGCTCTGATAGCCGCGTTCCTGCCGAGCGACTAACCGGGCTATACTCAGGTGAACTCTTTGTTCATCGGAATGTTGCAAACCAAGTTATCCATACTGATCTCAACTGTCTATCGGTCGTCCAGTACGCTGTAGACGTTCTTAAGGTTAAACACATCATTGTCTGTGGACACTATGGATGTGGTGGCGTAAACGCAGCCATTGATAACCCTAAGCTAGGTCTTATTAATAATTGGCTGTTACATATCAGAGATATCTATTTCAAACACCGCACTTACCTAGATCAAATGCCGCAACAAGATCGAGCGGATAAACTAGGCGAGCTTAATGTTGCAGAGCAAGTGTACAACTTGGGTAACTCAACCATCCTGCAAAACGCTTGGGAGCGTGGGCAAGATGTTGAAATTCACGGTGTGGTATACGGAATTGAAGATGGTCGCTTAGAGTACTTAGGCATTCGTTCTAACTCTAAGGAAACCGTAGAAGCGTCTTACCAGAAAGCTCTTTCGACGATTCTAAATACAGACAACAAGCTCCTTTGTCGCTAAGTCATATCTAAAAGTTGAACGAAAAACGCCCATCTTAGATGGGCGTTTTTTTATATTTTTAATGCTGAACTCAATGATTATTCTTGAGGTACAACTTTACCGATGTATGGTAAGTGGCGGTATTTCTGTGCGTAATCAATGCCCACCCCAACGACAAATTCATCTGGAATTTCGAAACCAATCCAATCCACAGGAACATTCACTTCACGACGAGATGGCTTATCTAGGAGCGTACAAATAGCGATAGACTTCGGCTCACGTAGCGAAAGAATCTCACGGATTTTATTTAGTGTGTTACCAGTGTCAATGATGTCTTCAACAAGCAGAATGTCTTTACCTTTGATGTCATCATCCAAATCTTTCAAGATACGAACGTCACGTGAGCTTTCCATCGTATTGCCGTAGCTTGACGCAGTCATAAAATCAACTTGGTGAGTCAGTTCGATAGCACGTGCCAAGTCTGCCATAAATACAAATGAGCCACGCAATAAGCCTACCAACACAAGATCTTCACTACCTTGATAACGCTCTGTAATTTGTTTGCCTAATTCACGAACTCGCTCCTGAACTTCTTGCTCAGAAATCATGACTTCTATTGTATGTTTCATACTGTGCTCAATCTAAATTTGTGGGTTGAGGTAAGTCGCACGCAAACGATCACCTAATCTTACGGCGTGTAGTGTATCACCACGTTCATTGGGTTGAAAGTCGCATCCTGTTGCCAAAAAATCTTGGAAGAAGGTCTTAGTTTTATAAAGTTCATAGCTAAATTTATCAATAATAATGACATTACTGTATATAAATTGTTCTACAGATGTTGACCTTGTGCATATGCACCATTACACTCATCACTGCTTTAAGCAACTATTAAAATAATCAATTAGGGGGTTACCCCCAATATCAACTCAAATGGCAAGGAAAATGGATATGGACTCAATTGCAAAGAGACCTAGAACTAGGCTTTCTCCAATTAAGCGTAAGCAACAGTTAATGGAAATCGCATTGGAAGTATTTGCGCGCCGCGGCATCGGTCGTGGTGGTCACGCAGATATCGCAGAAATTGCTCAAGTTTCTGTAGCGACTGTTTTTAACTACTTCCCTACACGCGAAGACTTGGTGGATGAAGTTCTCAATCACGTCGTACGTCAGTTCTCAAACTTCCTATCGGATAACATAGACCTAGACTTACATGCACGTGAAAACATCGCCAATATTACTAATGCGATGATCGAGCTTGTCAGCCAAGATTGTCACTGGCTAAAAGTATGGTTCGAGTGGAGTGCTTCAACACGTGACGAAGTATGGCCATTGTTTGTTTCAACTAACCGTACTAACCAGTTGCTGGTACAAAACATGTTCATTAAAGCAATTGAACGTGGCGAAGTGTGTGACCAGCACGATTCAGAACACTTGGCAAACCTGTTCCACGGTATTTGTTACTCACTGTTTGTCCAAGCGAACCGCGCTAAAGGTGAAGCGGAGCTGAAACACCTAGTGAATTCATACTTAGATATGCTTTGCATTTACAACCGTGAACACTAAAGCTTAGCTCGTAATATATGTCAGCCCACCGTTTGGTGGGCTTTTTATTGTCTGCTGTCAGCTAAGCACACATTTATATTTCTATATAACAAGCATAAAAAAACCGCTGCAATGCAGCGGCTTCTATCATTCAGTCAGAAAAAGCTTACTTCTTCTTAACTGCTTTTTTGTTTGGCAGGTCAGTGATTGAACCTTCAAATACTTCAGCAGCTAGACCTACAGACTCGTGTAGAGTTGGGTGAGCGTGGATAGTCAGAGCGATATCTTCTGCATCACAGCCCATCTCAATTGCAAGGCCGATTTCACCAAGTAGTTCACCACCGTTAGTACCAACGATAGCACCACCGATTACGCGGTGAGTTTCTTTGTCGAAGATTAGCTTAGTCATACCGTCTGCACAGTCAGATGCAATTGCACGACCTGATGCTGCCCATGGGAATGTTGCTACTTCGTACTTGATGCCTTCTTCTTTCGCTTCTTTTTCAGTCTTACCAACCCAAGCCACTTCTGGCTCAGTGTACGCAATTGAAGGGATAACTTTAGGGTCAAAGTAGTGCTTCTTACCAGAGATAACTTCAGCAGCTACGTGACCTTCATGCACACCTTTGTGAGCAAGCATTGGTTGACCAACGATATCACCGATCGCGAAGATGTGAGGAACGTTAGTACGCATTTGCTTATCAACGTTGATGAAGCCGCGCTCGTCAATTTCTAGACCCGCTTTTTCACCGTCGATTAGCTTACCATTTGGTACACGACCGATAGCAACTAGAACCGCATCGTAACGCTCAGCTTCAGCTGGCGCTTTCTTGCCTTCCATTGAAACGTAGATACCGTCTTCTTTTGCTTCAACTGCTGTTACTTTCGTTTCTAGCATTAGCTTGAACTTGTCTTTGATACGCTTAGTAAATACTTTCACGATATCTTTGTCTGCTGCAGGAATTACCTGGTCAAACATTTCAACAACTTCAACTTTAGAACCTAGAGAGTGGTAAACCGTACCCATTTCTAGACCGATGATACCACCGCCCATGATAAGCAGTTTTTCTGGCACTTCTTTTAGTTCTAGAGCGTCAGTAGAGTCCCAAATACGTGGGTCTTCATGCGGGATAAATGGCAGTTTGATTGGACGAGAACCAGCCGCAACGATTGCGTTGTCAAAGTTAACAACTGTTGGCTCACCTTCACCTTCTACAAGGATAGAGTTAGGGCCAGTGAACTTACCGTAACCGTTAACTACTGTTACGTTACGCATCTTAGCCATACCGCTTAGGCCGCCAGTTAGTTGGTTAACAACTTTTTCTTTCCAGATGCGGATTTTGCTGATGTCTGTTTGAGGCTCACCGAACACAACGCCGTGGTCAGCCATCGCTTTCGCTTCTTCAATTACTTTAGAAACGTGAAGCAGTGCTTTAGATGGGATACAACCCACGTTCAGACATACACCGCCAAGCGTGCTGTAACGTTCAACTAGTACAGTTTCAAGACCTAAGTCCGCACAACGGAATGCAGCGGAGTAACCAGCAGGACCAGAACCAAGTACAACAACTTGGGCTTTAATTTCTTTGCTCATTTTGACCTCTTGTAGTCATTATCCCTAACAGGCTGAGTGGGTATCGATTTTTTATGTTTAAGAGAGATTTGTTTTAAACAGTTATTTTCAGACCGCTAACAGTTTACAGAGATGTTAATGGTGTGAAAAGTAAATCAATTTAGCCTGTGAGCTAGACAACAATTCGATTGTGAAAACCCTGAACGAAGCAAGGCTGATAACCAAATTGTCGGTAATTATGATTAGCAGAGGCGGCTAAGTTGCCGCCTCTCATTCATCTAATTTCTATTACAGAACTAGACGACGAATGTCAGATAGACATGAGTTTAAGTAAGTGATGAAGCGCGCACCTTCAGCACCATCGATCACACGGTGGTCGTATGATAGAGACAGTGGAAGTTGTAGACGCGGTTCGAACTCTTTACCGTTCCATACCGGTTTCATTTCTGACTTAGACACACCTAGGATACCAACTTCTGGTGCGTTTACGATTGGAGTAAACGCTGTACCGCCGATACCGCCTAGGCTAGAGATAGTGAAACAGCCACCTTGCATGTCAGCCGCAGTTAGCTTACCAGCACGTGCTTTCTTAGAAACCGCCATTAGCTCTTCAGATAGCTCGTAGATGCCTTTCTTGTTCACGTCTTTAAATACAGGAACAACTAGACCGTTTGGTGTATCTACCGCGATACCAACATTCACGTATTTCTTCAGAATTAGGCTCTCACCGTCTTCTGATAGAGAAGAGTTGAACGCTGGGAACGCTTCAAGCGCTTTAGCTACCGCTTTCATGATGAACACAAGTGGTGTGATCTTCATGCCAGTGTCTTTCTTCGCTTCAATCGCGTTTTGCTCTTTACGGAATGCTTCAAGAGCCGTGATGTCTGCGTTATCCCACTGTGTAACGTGCGGGATCATTACCCAGTTACGGTGTAGGTTTGCGCCAGAGATCTTCTTAATGCGAGATAGCGGTTGAACTTCTGTCTCACCAAACTTGCTGAAGTCCACTTTTGGCCATGGTAGTAGACCAAGAGCCGCGCCGTCGCCTTTGCCAGATGCTGCTGCACCTGCGCCAGACTCAAGACGCTTAAGTGCATCTTTCACGTAAGCTTGAACGTCTTCTTTTAAGATACGGCTCTTACGACCAGAACCTTTAACCTTAGAAAGATTAACGCCAAATTCACGCGCTAGACGACGAACAACTGGAGATGCGTGAGCGTACTCATCGTTTTCTTTGAAATCGCCAGTCGCTGCTGGAGCTGCTGCCGCTGGAGCTTCTGCTTTAGGAGCTGGAGCTGCAGGTGCTGCCGCTTGAGCTGGAGCTGCTGCAGGAGCAGGTGCTGCGCCCGCCACTTCGAATACCATGATTAGTGAGCCAGTAGACACTTTGTCGCCAGCTGCAATCTTGATTTCTTTAACTGTGCCAGCGAATGGTGCAGGAACTTCCATAGAAGCTTTGTCACCTTCAACAGTGATTAGAGATTGCTCTTCTTCCACTGTGTCGCCAACCGCAACCATGATCTCAGTAACTTCAACTTCGTCGCCGCCGATATCTGGAACGTTCACTTCTTTTGCCGCAGACGCTGCTGGAGCTGCTGCCGCAGGAGCTTCAGCTGCCGCTGGTGCTGCTGGAGCGCCTGAACCTGCTGTTTCGAATACCATGATAAGTGAGCCAGTCGATACTTTATCGCCTGTTGCAACTTTGATCTCTTTTAGAGTACCTGCGAATGGCGCTGGAACTTCCATAGAAGCTTTGTCGCCTTCAACAGTTAGAAGAGATTGCTCTTCTTCGATGCTGTCGCCAACGGCAACCATGATTTCAGTAACTTCTACTTCATCACCACCGATGTCTGGTACGTGAACTTCTTTTAGTTCTGCCGCTGCTGCTGGAGCTGGAGCTGCTGCTGGAGCTGCTTCTGCCGCAGGAGCAGGTGCAGCGTCAGCTGCACCCTCGGCTTCGAAAATCATGATTAGAGAACCAGTAGAAACCTTGTCGCCTTCTGCAACTTTGATTTCTTTAACGATACCCGCTTGAGAAGCAGGAACTTCCATAGAAGCTTTATCGCCTTCAACTGTGATCAGAGACTGCTCTTCTTCAACCTTGTCGCCAACGCTTACAAGAATCTCAGTAACTTCAACCTCATCCGCACCGATGTCTGGTACATTAATTTCGATTGCCATTTCTTATCTACCTTCTTAATTAAGCGTATAGCGGGTTTGTTTTCTCTGTGTCGATGTCGAATTTCTTAATTGCTTCTGCAACTACAGATTTCTCAACTTCGCCACGTTTCGCTAGTTCAGTTAGCGCTGCTACTACTACGTAACCTGCGTTCACTTCGAAGTGACGACGTAGGTTTTCACGGCTGTCTGAACGACCGAAGCCATCAGTACCAAGAACTTTGAAAGACTCAGCAGGAATGTATGCACGAACCTGCTCTGCGTAGTTCTTCATGTAGTCAGTTGCTGCGATAGCAGGTTCAGTACCCATTACTGTTTGGATGTAAGGTACTTTCGCTTCCGCTTCTGGGTGAAGCATGTTGAAACGCTCTGCATCTTGGCCATCGCGAGTTAGTTCGTTGAATGACGTTACAGAGTAAACATCAGAAGCAACACCGTAATCTTCGCTTAGGATTTGAGCTGCTTTACGTACTTCATTCATGATAGTACCAGAGCTCATTAGCTGAACTTTCGCTTTGTCGCCCGTGTAAGTTTCTAGCTTGTAGATACCTTTACGGATGCCTTCTTCAGCGCCTTCTGGCATTGCTGGCATTGCGTAGTTTTCGTTCATTAGCGTTAGGTAGTAGAACACGTTTTCTTGTTCTGGACCGTACATGCGACGGATACCGTCTTGCATGATTACTGCTACTTCGTACGCGAATGTTGGGTCGTAAGAAATACAGTTAGGAACCGTACCCGCCAAAATGTGCGAGTGGCCGTCTTCGTGCTGTAGACCTTCACCGTTCAACGTTGTACGACCCGCAGTTGCACCTAGTAGGAAACCACGTGCTTGTTGGTCACCAGCCATCCACGCCATGTCGCCAACACGTTGGAAGCCGAACATTGAGTAGTAGATGTAGAACGGGATCATTGGTAGGTCGTTTGTCGAGTATGACGTCGCAGCAGCAACCCATGAAGACATAGCACCTAGCTCGTTGATACCTTCTTGTAGAACCTGACCTGAAGTCGCTTCTTTGTAGTAAGAAACAACGCCACGGTCTTCTGGTGTGTAAGTTTGGCCGTGCGGGTTGTAGATACCGATTTGACGGAACAGACCTTCCATACCGAATGTACGTGCTTCGTCAGCAATGATAGGAACGATGTTCTTACCAATGTTCTTGTTCTTAAGTAGAACGTTTAGTGCACGTACGAATGCCATAGTAGAAGAGATATCACGCTTCTGTTCTTCTAATAGTGGCTTGAATTCTTCTAGCTCAGGAACGATGAATTCTTGAGTGAATTTTGGTAGACGCTGTGGCGTGTAGCCGTGTAGCGCTTTACGACGAGCGTGTAGGTATTCGTACTCTTTTGAACCTTCTTCAAGTTTCAGGTACGGAAGTTCTTTCACTGCTTCGTCAGTTAGGATGTCTTGAAGACCTAGACGATCACGTAGGTGTAGTACGTGAGTCATGTCCATCTTCTTAACTTGGTGCGCGATGTTCTTACCTTCAGCCGCTTCACCCATGCCGTAACCTTTAACAGTCTTAGCTAGGATTACTGTTGGACGACCTTTAGTTTCTGCCGCGTTTTTGTATGCCGCGTATAGCTTAGAAGACTCGTGACCACCACGCTTAAGTGCGAAGATTTCGTCATCAGTCATGTCAGCAACAAGTGCAGCTGTCTCTGGGTACTTACCAAAGAAGTGCTCACGTACGTACGCGCCGTCTTTTGATTTGAATGTTTGGTAGTCGCCGTCGATCGTTTCATTCATAAGCTGTAGAAGCTTACCAGTCGTATCTTTAGCTAGTAGTGAATCCCAGTTGTTACCCCAGATTACCTTCACTACGTTCCAACCAGCACCTTTGAACAGACCTTCAAGTTCTTGAATGATCTTACCGTTACCCATTACAGGGCCATCTAGACGCTGTAGGTTACAGTTGATTAGGAAGCATAGGTTGTCTAGTTTCTCACGCGCAGCGAAAGAGATCGCACCACGTGATTCTGGCTCATCCATCTCACCGTCACCTAGGAACGCGTAAACGCGCTGCTCTGAAGTATCTTTAAGACCACGGCCTTCTAGGTACTTAAGGAAACGAGCTTGGTAGATAGAAGCGATTGGACCTAGGCCCATCGATACTGTCGGGAACTGCCAGAATTCAGGCATCAGTTTAGGGTGCGGGTATGAAGGAATACCTTTGCCGTCTACTTCTTGACGGAAGTTGTCTAGCTGCTCTTCAGTTAGACGACCTTCAACGAATGCACGTGAGTAGATACCTGGTGAAATGTGACCTTGGTAGTAAACTAGGTCGCCACCATCCTTCTCGTTTGGTGCACGGAAGAAGTGGTTGAAACATGTCTCGTAGAACGCAGCAGAAGACTGGAAAGACGCCATGTGGCCGCCTAGCTCTAGGTCTTTCTTAGATGCACGTAGAACGATCATGATAGCGTTCCAACGAATAATTGAGCGAATACGACGCTCAAGTGTTGTGTCACCTGGGTATGCTGGTTCTTGGTCTGCAGGAATCGTGTTGATGTAGTTAGTTGTGATACCTGTTGGCATATCAACACCGTCTAGACGTGCTTTATCTAGAACTTGCTCTAATAGGAATTGAGCACGCTCTAGACCTTCTTCACGTACAACTGACTCAAGCGCTTGTAGCCATTCTTGAGTTTCCAGTGCATCTACGTCATGCTTCATATCAGACATGGCGATCTATCCTTCTGTTGGTTGGATCTACTTATTTAAGTAACGCTCTTACGAGTCATTACCCTGCTGAATTCGACGTAGAGAACGCTCTCGTCGAGACTCTTCTCGAGTCAAATCCAACAATGTTTCTTCGATGTAAGCCAAGTGCGAGTGGGACATTTCTCGCGCCTTTTCAGGCTGACCAGAAACAATCGCATCCACGATATTGGCTCGGTGTTTACTGACTTTCTCGACCGCTTCTGGGCGGCGACGTAGTAATTTAAAATTTTGTAGAATATTTTGCTCAAGCAAAGGTGCTAAGCTTCGAACAATGTGCAACAAAACCACGTTGTGCGCGGCTTCTGTCAAAGCGATCAAAAATTGCATTACTTCCGCAGATTCAGCTTCGATATCGTTGTTTGCTTGCTCTTGGCTAATGCGCTCAAGGCAACCTTGAATACGCGCAAAATCTTCTTCGGTACCACGTAAAGCTGCAAAGTAGGCTGAAATTCCTTCCATCGCATGACGAGACTCAAGCACATCAAGCTGGGTTTCAGAATGACTAGACAACAAATTCAACAAGGGATCTGAAAAGCTCTTCCAGATATTCTCACTTACGAATGTTCCGCCACCTTGGCGACGAGTCAACAAACGCTTTGCTTCCAAGCGTTGAATGGCTTCTCGGACTGAAGGACGAGACACATCGAACTGTTTTGCCAGTTCACGCTCTGGAGGCAGTTGTTGCCCCGGAGACAATGTTCCTTCCACTATCAACCTTTCTAACTCTTGTTCTATAACATCAGAGAGTTTTGGCTGACGAATCCTTTGATAAGCCATAATTTATTGTTCTTCTACTCTTGCAGGTAATTGGTAATACCAATTTTAAGTTGGTGCAGAAATTAACATAATTAAAACGCCACTGTCCAGCCGAAAATTGACCTAAATCATAGAACGAGCTTACTTCCAACACTCTGATAACAATCGACTGTTAAAACAGCAATAGAATTGGTATGACCAATTACATAAAGCATACAAATGGGAAGTCGACGTGCTAGCAGTTTTGGAAAAGAAATACAGAAAATGACAAAATTATCAGTCTATTTATTCACCAAAACGGCATGTACGAGCGTAAAAATGTAGTTAACTTTTAACAATCATTAATATTTCTGGTATCAAAAAAAGGCATACCTGATCGTATGCCTTATTTATTTCGCTTTTTTGAATTTACACTTTCGCTACAAATCAACGCTGTATAAGCAGTCTATATTTCACCCAATCAAAGCTTAGACCAGGATCGCTTTTTCTCAAGGGCGCAATATATTGATGACCGGTAATTCGTGGCGGGGTGATTTGAGGATAAGACTGCATAATCACCTCAGTGATCTCTGCAAGTGATTGATATTGCGCTTCTGTATAGGCAGTAAATTCTGTCCCTTCAAGCTCGATACCAATGGAATAGTCATTACAACGCTCCCTGCCCGCGAAACTGGATTGACCGGCATGCCATGCTCTATCGAGAAAAGAAACAAATTGAACAACCTCGCCGTTTCTTTTAATCAAGCAATGTGCAGAAACGCCCATTTTGTGAATAACTTCAAAAAATGGATGTTCATTTGGGTCTAGCTTGCCAGTGAAGAAGTCCTCTATATATGGTCCACCAAACTGCCCAGGAGGCAAACTGATGTTATGTACCACCAGCAGAGAGATGTCGTTTACATCAGAGCGTGCATCAAAAAATGGTGACGGAACATGCTTTGCCTGTGTCAGCCAGCCATTCTCGATAATTGGGCGCATATCAACCTCTCTACTTTTCAAATTAACTGCTGAAATTATTGACACCGGAGAGTATCATTCGTTGCCATCTCCCTTTCAAGACAAGATTTGCGATGAAGAACACACACAACATTCAAGAACGCCTAGAATACCTTAAACAACAACTCCCTTTAGAGATCACTCGCTCTGTCGCTGATACCTTAAAAGAAGATCTAGGTGGCAGTGTCAACGCAGATAACGACATTACTGCATCTTTGATCCCTGCCGATGCGGTTAATACCGCAACGATTATTACTCGTGAGCATGGTGTGTTCTGTGGTCAAGCATGGGCTGATGAAGTTTTTAAACAGCTCGGTGGCAAGGTCAGCATTGAATGGCACGTAAAGGACGGCGATAAAGTCGAACCTAACCAAACCCTTTGCACGCTGACAGGCCCTGCTCGTGACTTGTTGACTGGTGAGCGTAACGCAATGAACTTCATCCAAACGCTGTCTGGCTGCGCAACAGTTACCGCAGAGTACGCTGAAAAAATCGCGCATACTGAGTGTCGTCTACTCGACACACGCAAAACCATTCCTGGTCTGCGTAGCGCACTAAAATACGCCGTGACGTGTGGTGGTGGCTTTAACCATCGCATCGGCGTGTTCGACGCTTACCTCATTAAAGAAAACCACATTATTGCTTGTGGTGGCATCACTCAAGCCATCCAAAAAGCGAAAGAGCTTAACCCAGGCAAACCGGTAGAAGTCGAAACGGAAAGCTTAGAAGAGTTGAAACAAGCGATAGAGGCTGGTGCCGACATCATCATGCTCGATAACTTCACAAAAGAAATGATGCGTGAAGCCGTAGCGATTAACGCAGGTCGTGCCGCTTTAGAGAACTCCGGCAACATTACGCTAGAGACCATCGCAGAATACGCAGAAACCGGTGTCGATTACATTTCGGTAGGCGCGTTGACTAAGCATCTAAAAGCGGTGGATCTTTCGATGCGCTTCAAATAATTAAAGCAACACAATCTCAATTACTTCAACTAACTCAGTGAGTTGTGAGTAACTCATCATTTAAAAGGGCCAATTGGCCCTTTCTTTTTATCCACTAAAAAAATAGTACTACTCGCAAAACTCTGCATGCGATATGCAACTTTTCACCAAAGAGTTTTATCTCACTCGAGAGCCCATCTCTTCCCCATTTTCAACCCACTTTAACTCTCCATAATCTTTCGCTAATGCAAGAGCATTATTAATTTTTTAGAAAGGGTTAAAAATGAAAAACAGTAAACAGAAAAAACAGCAAGGTTTTACCTTGATTGAATTAATGATTGTCGTCGCGATTATTGGTATTTTGGCCGCATTTGCTGTGCCTGCTTATCAAAACTACACAAAAAAAGCGACGCTGGCAGAGTTCCCAAAAGCAGCTTCTGCGATGAAGTTAGCCGTTGAGTTGTGTGCACATGAAAATGCATCAAACGCAGCTACTTTTAAAACGAACTGCTTATCTGGTAGTAATGGTGTACCTTCAAAAATTAACAACCTAAATGATATCTCTATTGAAGCAGTTGCTGGATCATCAGGCGTAAATGTCATTGCAAAAGCTGTAGCAGTAAAAGGGCCGATTGCTAGTGGAGAACAGTATACTATGGCATCTAACTACACGACTAGTGGTATTGAGTGGGCGGGCTCATGTCAAGATTCTAATGGTAATAACCAATCTGATTACTGTCCTGAATAATTCATGCAAACCAACCTCTCCACGATTCTTCGTCAAAAAGGACTATTGGCTTTTTCCCAAGAAGAATCGTTACTTGAGCAAGTCAAAGCTTCTGGCATTTCGATGCCAGAGGCTTTACTCAGTTCTGGATTATTTACATCAAGCGAACTCGCTGAGCACTTAAGTTCTCTCTTTGGTTTAAATCAGCCCGAGTTATCTCAGTACGAGTATGCTTCGCTTTGTCAGCAACTTGGCCTTAGGGAATTAATCACGCGGCATAACGCACTCCCACTCCAGCGTACGTCTTCAACGTTATTACTCGCCGTTGCCGACCCCACCAACCAACAAGCAGAAGATGATTTTCGCTTTGCCACTGGTTTACAGGTTGAATTGGTCTTGGGGGAATTTAGTCAACTCAGCGCGGCAATTCGACGCTTGTATGGTCGTTCATTGAGTCATGAGAAGTCCGGGTTAAAAGAGATCAACCAAGAAGAGTTAGCCAATCTGGTTGACGTGGGCGCAGATGAAATCGACAACATTGAAGACTTGAGCCAAGATGAGTCTCCTGTTAGCCGTTACATCAACCAAATTCTATTGGACGCTGTGCGCAAAGGCGCATCCGATATCCACTTTGAGCCTTATGAAAAGATGTACCGCGTGCGCCTGCGCTGTGATGGCATCTTAATTGAAACACAGCAGCCACCAAGCCACTTGAGTCGTCGCTTATCCGCTCGTATCAAAATCCTCTCTAAGCTTGATATTGCAGAGCGACGTTTACCACAAGATGGGCGTATTAAGCTCAAGTTGAATCAAGACACCGCAATTGATATGCGTGTATCCACGCTGCCTACTCTATTTGGAGAGAAAATTGTACTACGACTGCTCGACAGCAGCTCTGCGTCATTGGATATCGACAAGCTTGGTTATAGCGAACAACAAAAACAATTGTACTTGGATGCGCTGCGTCGCCCACAAGGCATGATTCTGATGACAGGTCCAACCGGGAGCGGAAAAACCGTTTCTCTGTACACCGGGCTGAGTATCCTCAATAAACCAGAAATCAACATTTCTACGGCAGAAGACCCAGTAGAAATTAACTTATCGGGCATTAACCAAGTTCAAGTTCAGCCTAAGATTGGTTTTGGTTTTGCCGAAGCCCTGCGCTCTTTCTTACGTCAAGACCCGGATGTGGTAATGGTCGGTGAGATTCGTGACTTAGACACTGCGGAGATCGCCATCAAAGCCTCGCAAACCGGTCACTTAGTACTTTCAACCTTGCATACCAACTCTGCGGCTGAAACGGTTATTCGTTTATCAAACATGGGCGTAGAAAGCTTTAACTTGGCCTCATCTCTTAGTTTGATTATTGCCCAGCGCTTAGCCCGTAAACTGTGCTCGCACTGTAAACAATCACAAGAGCTTACCGTTCAGCTACAACATCTTGGAATTCAAGCAAGCGACAACATTTTTAAAGCCAATCCCGATGGATGCAATGAGTGTACCCATGGTTATTCCGGCCGAACGGGGATTTATGAAGTGATGCGCTTTGATGAATTTCTTTCCGAAGCGCTTATTAAAGGCGCCTCGGTACATGAACTAGAAAAACTCGCCATCGCAAATGGTATGAGCACGTTACAAATGTCGGGCATAGAAAAACTCAAACAAGGAATCACAAGTTTTAGTGAACTACAGCGCGTACTTTATTTTTAATCCTTTAATCAGCAGTCACATCCATGAAAAGCACTACACCACAACTTAAAAACTTCCGCTGGAAAGGCATCAACAGTTCTGGCAAAAAGACGTCTGGACAAACCCTCGCGATGACAGAAATTGAAGTACGCGAGCGTCTAGACGCACAGCACATCAAGATCAAGAAGTTAAAGAAAAGCAGTATCTCGTTTCTCACTAAACTCAGCCATCGCGTGAAAGGCAGAGACATCACGGTGTTTACCCGTCAGATTTCGACGATGTTGATAACCGGTGTGCCCTTGGTTCAGGCTTTAAAATTGGTCTCAGAAAATCATAAAAAAGCAGAGATGAAATCCATTTTGATGAGCGTGACACGCGCCGTTGAAGCGGGGACGCCCATGTCAAAAGCCATACGCACTGCAAGTGAACACTTTGACCCACTCTATACCGATCTTATCGCCACAGGTGAGCAATCCGGTAACTTAGCAGAAGTATTCGAGCGCTTAGCCACCTACCGAGAAAAAAATGAACAACTCCGTGCGAAAGTGATCAAAGCACTGATCTACCCAGCGATGGTAGTGCTAGTAGCGTTAGGCGTGTCGTTTATCATGCTCACCAAAGTCATTCCCGAGTTTGAAAAAATGTTTGTTGGTTTTGGTGCTGACTTACCGTGGTTTACCAGGCAAGTGTTAGATCTTTCCGCATGGACACAAAATTGGAGCCCATTTATAGCACTAGGCTCCATTAGTTTATTCATCTCGGCGAGAATCCTCTCTAAGCGTTCAGATTCTTTTCGCTTAACGCTCAATCGATCTGTGCTTAAATTTCCTGTCCTTGGGCCTGTATTATCAAAAGCAGCGATCGCCAAATTTAGTCGAACACTCGCCACAAGCTTTACAGCGGGCATTCCAATTCTAACCAGTTTAAAAACTACATCAAAAACATCAGGAAACTTGCACTATCAACTCGCCATAGAAGAAGTTTACCGTGATACCGCCGCAGGTATGCCAATGTATGTAGCCATGCGCAACTGTAATGTGTTCCCTGAATTGGTGTTACAAATGGTTATGATCGGTGAAGAGTCTGGTCGACTTGACGATATGCTCAATAAAGTTGCAACAATCTACGAGTTTGAAGTCGACAACACCGTCGACAACCTTAGTAAAATTCTAGAGCCACTAATTATCGTTTTTTTAGGTATCGTTGTTGGCGGATTAGTGACAGCAATGTACTTGCCAATCTTTAACTTAATGAGTGTATTGGGCTAGAATGAGCTGTTAACTCCTTTAAAACAGCATCTTGCTGATTTCACTCATCGCTCAAGAGACAAATATGGAAGTATTCCAGTACTACCCTTGGCTATTCGTTGTGTTTGCCACCATCTTCGGTCTTATCGTGGGTAGCTTCCTCAATGTGGTTATTTATCGACTACCTAAAATCATGGAACTAGAATGGCGACGCGAATGTGCCGAGTCATTTCCTGAATACAAAATAGAACCTCCTAAAGAAGTGCTGACCTTGAGCGTCCCACGCTCCTCCTGCCAGAAATGCGCAACACCGATACGTATTCGCGACAACATTCCTGTGATTAGCTGGCTGCTTTTAAAAGGCAAATGTCACAACTGTCAGGCAACCATTAGTGCACGCTATCCACTGATTGAACTGCTCACCGCGTTCTGTTCAGGCTTTATCGCTTATTACTTTGGTTTTAGTTACTTTACCGTTGCCCTACTCTTTTTTACTTTTATCTTAATCGCCGCAACATTTATCGATCTCGATACTATGTTGTTACCTGACCAATTAACATTACCATTAACTTGGGCTGGCATTGCCTTAGCATTAGTCGAAATAAGTCCTGTTACTCTACAAGATTCTGTCATTGGTGCTATTGCTGGTTACCTATGTCTCTGGTCCGTTTACTGGGGCTTTAAGCTACTTACTGGTAAAGAAGGAATGGGGTATGGTGATTTTAAACTACTGGCGGCACTAGGAGCTTGGCTAGGTTGGCAGTCACTGCCGATGATCATTCTACTTTCTTCTGTGGTTGGCATCGTATTTGGCATCATTCAACTACGCTTGCAAAAGCAGGGAATTGAAAAAGCTTTCCCTTTCGGTCCTTACTTAGCAATTGCTGGTTGGATAAGCTTAATTTGGGGCGACCAGATTTTAAACTGGTACTTTACTTCAGTTCTAGGAGTGTAAATGGCTTTGGTTATTGGTTTAACAGGCGGTATCGCTAGTGGAAAAACAACCGTCGCGAATCTGTTCAAACAACAATTTAAAATCGATATCGTCGATGCCGACATTG
This sequence comes from Vibrio sp. 1402, assembly GCF_033340275.1. NCBI lineage: Bacteria > Pseudomonadati > Pseudomonadota > Gammaproteobacteria > Vibrionales > Vibrionaceae > Vibrio > Vibrio sp. 1402. Next base: position 101,955 of record NZ_JAWOWE010000006.1, on the reverse strand, counting down.
TAGCAAGAGAAGTTGTCGAGCCAGGTACTCCCGGCCTAAACGCGATTATTGAACACTTTGGTCACGATATCGTTCGTGAAGACCAAACTTTAGATCGCGCAAAGCTGAGAGAAAAAATCTTTTCGAATTCAGATGAAAAAGCATGGCTCAACGCACTGTTGCACCCGATAATTCGTGAAAAGATGATCGAAGATTTGCAGCAAGTCACTTCAGAGTATGCGTTACTTGTGGTGCCGTTGCTCGTAGAAAACAAGCTAGATAGTTTGTGTGATCGCGTTCTTGTCGTCGATGTAGAACCGAATACACAGATATCTCGCACGATGAAACGAGACAATGTGAGTGAAGATCAAGTTCGCGCCATCCTTGCCTCTCAAGCATCAAGAGAGCAAAGGCTCGCGCTTGCAGACGATGTGGTTAAGAATAATCCAAGTGACCCTGATCTTTTGCTTCAAATCACAGATTTGCACGAAAAGTACCTAGCCATGTGTAAGAAAAATCTGCGAAAATAGGAACGAAACTCACAAAGGCTTATGTCGATGACCACGCACAAATTTGAACATCCGTTAAATGAGAAAACTCGTATTTATCTAAGAGTGGAGTCTCTGCTGCGTCAGGCTCACTTGGCCTCTGGGTTTAGCGAAAATCATCAGTATCAACTGTTTTTCCGTGCGTTATTCGATATGGTTGAGATCTTCGAACAAATCCAACTGAAAAGTGAACTGGCTAAAGATCTTGAGAAGCAACGGCTGTCGTACCGCCATTGGCTCAATGTTGATGGTGTCGATCAAGACGCATTAAATACCTTGCTACAAGAGATAGATGTCGTTCATAGCCAACTAATGGGTGCTGAACGTTTTGGCCAAGCATTAAAAGAAGATCGCTTCCTAAGCTCTATCCGTCAACGCTTTAATCTACCGGGTGGTTCATGCTGTTTTGATCTGCCAGCATTACACTACTGGCTTCATCTACCTATTGAACGTAAAAAGCGTGATGCACAACAGTGGCAAGCAAGCTTAAAGCCCTTATCTGATGCGCTTTCGTTATGGTTAAAGCTCACTAGAGAGACCGGACATTTCAAAGCTCAAATCGGTCGTGCAGGTTTCTTCCAAAGTGACGCTGATGAAGCCAACATTCTAAGACTTCACATCCCAATGGAATATGGCGTGTATCCTATGATTTCAGGCCATAAAAACCGCTTTGCGATCAAGTTCATGTCGTTTGAAAACGGTCAAGCATGCACACAAGATATTGAATTTGAACTTGCTGTTTGCAGCTAAGACGACACTACGCCTCGCCTCCATAATCTAAAATTCAACGCTTTATTGCGCTTATATTTGATAAAATTTCGTAGCAGCAATAGCGCGTTGAATAAGCCATCTTTAATTCGTTTAGGTATACTACCCTTTAACACCAATTAGTAATGGGACGCTCAACTATGTCTAAAGTTACCATCGTTCAATGCCCACAATGTGGCGCCGACGTAGAATGGGGAGAACAAAGTCCTCATCGCCCTTTCTGCAGTAAACAATGCCAAATGATTGATTTTGGTGAATGGGCAGATGAAGAAAACACCATCCCAGGCGCACCCGATATGTCCGATAGTGATGGCTGGTCTGAAGACCAGTATTAAATTGAGACCTAGGGTAAAGGAATACCCTAGGTTCCTTCTTGGGGAACCTGAATCACGCTCCGTCGTCGCTGTCCAGAATGACGAATTTGAACCTCGGTGCTATATAATCTTTGACCATCATTTTCCGTCATTCCGAGGAGCCATAGCGACATCAGGAATCTATTCACAGCAAGGCAGAGGCGTGGAGTGTAAATCAGTGCATGAGCATCGACAGTTCAGTTAGGGTGAAAAGAAACGAGCAAGCTAATTACACAAATAAAAAAACGGAGCCCTAAAAGGACTCCGTTTAAGATGAGAACGCTAGTTATAGCATTACTTCTTAGCAAGCTTCTCTTTGATACGAGCAGACTTACCAGAACGCTCACGTAGGTAGTACAACTTGGCACGACGTACTGCACCACGGCGTTTAACTTCGATGCTATCAACGATTGGAGAGTGTGTTTGGAACGTACGCTCAACACCTTCACCGTTAGAGATCTTACGTACAGTGAAAGCAGAGTGTAGACCACGGTTACGGATTGCGATTACAACGCCTTCGAAAGCCTGTAGACGCTCACGGTCACCTTCTTTTACCTTAACTTGAACTACAACAGTGTCACCTGGTGCAAATTTAGGTAGGTCTGATTTCATTTGCTCTTCTTCAAGAGCTTTGATGATGTTACTCATTTTTTAAATTCCTAGAATAAACTGATACTAAATAAATTAGGTTACTTTGCGTTATGTTCTTTAATGGCTTTATGCTCATTAACAAACTCAGCAAGTAATTGTTCCTGTTCGTCAGTCAGAGCTAGGTTTTCCAGGAGCTCTGGTCTTCTTAGCCAAGTACGGCCCAACGACTGCTTGAGTCGCCATTGACGAATGTCCTTGTGATTGCCTGACATCAGTACCGCTGGTACCTCTTTGTCATCCAATACTTCTGGACGCGTATAGTGAGGGCAATCTAACAAGCCATTTGCAAAAGAGTCTTCTTCTGCTGACGCGAAATCCCCTAGTACACCCGGAACAAACCGAGAGACAGCGTCGATTAACGTCATGGCTGGTATCTCACCACCCGTCATCACAAAATCACCAATCGACCATTCTTCGTCGACTTCAGATTGAATGATGCGCTCATCTACCCCTTCATAACGACCACAAATCAGAAGCAAGTTCTCATTCGTTGCCAGTTCTTCCACTCCTTTCTGGTCGAGCTTGCGACCTTGAGGAGAAAGGTAGATGACTTTCGTCTTGCCCGGTGAGGCTGCTTTCGCGGTATAAATGGCATCGCGCAAAGGCTGAACCATCATTAACATACCAGGGCCACCACCGTAAGGTCGGTCATCGACTGTGCGATGTTTGTCGTGAGTGAAATCTCTAGGATTCCAAGTCTCAATCGACAAAAGACCTTTTTTAACCGCTTGACCTGTTACTCCAAAATCAGTAACAGAACGGAACATTTCTGGAAAAAGGCTAATAACGCCAACCCACATGTTTATCTCGCTCTGTAATTTTGGAGATTAGAATCCAGGATCCCAGTCAACTTCGATCCGTTGAGCTTCGCGATCAACATTAATGATCACTTGCTCTTCAAGGAACGGGATTAATCGTTCCTTCTGCCCGAAAGCATCTTTAAGATTTGCTTTAACAACCAGAACATCGTTTGAGCCAGTTTCTAGCATGTCAGTAACAACACCTAGATCGTAACCTTTAGTGGTTACAACTTGCATCCCAAACAATTCGCGCCAGTAGAACTCATCTTCTGACAATTCAGGAAGTACCGCAGGGTCAATAGCAATTTCAAAGTTCGTCATTAGATGCGCGTCTTCACGAACATCCATGCCTTCCAGCTTAGCCACCATACCTTTGTTATGGCGCTTCCAGCTTTCTACTTTGTACTCAACCCACTTGCCCTTTTGGTTAATGTACCAAGGGCTGTAATCGAAAATGCTTTCAGCATTGTCTGTGTAGGAAAAAACCTTAAGCCAACCACGAATGCCGTAAGTAGCACCAAACTTGCCTACAACAATCTTTTCGTTGCTCATTGTTTCTTTACCTTTCATCGACATAAACTAGTTTCTACTTTTCAAGTAAAAAATTAAGCCGCTTTTTGAGCGTCTTTAACTAGCTTAGCAACACGGTCAGATACTGACGCGCCTTGACCAACCCAGTGGTTAACGCGGTCTAGGTCTAGACGTAGACCTTCTTCTTGACCTTTAGCAGTTGGGTTGAAGAAACCAACTTTCTCGATGAAACGGCCAGTTGCAGCGTTGCGGCTGTCCGCTACTACGATTTGATAAAATGGACGCTTTTTAGCGCCGTGACGTGCCAAACGAATGGTTACCATGTCGTCCTCTTTGCTTTCTCAAAAATAAAATTAACCCCAAAAACCATTCAATAAATTAAACAGTTTGGGGTCTCGTGCCAAAATAAAGCTCCGGAATTTTACTCTTCTCCCGGAGCAATGCAAGGAGTTTAGTTACTTTTTCACCAACATAAATTGAATTTAAAGTTTGTGACGTACCTAACACCCTGAATCTATGCGTGATCGATTAATTAACGACCAAATGGATTGAAGCCACCGCCACCACCCATGCCGCCCATCATGCCTTGCATATTGCGCATCATGCCTTTCATGCCACCTTTTTGCATCTTTTTCATCATTTTCTGCATTTGGGTGAACTGTTTTAGTAAGCGGTTTACATCTTGAACCTGCACACCAGAACCAGCCGCGATACGCTTCTTGCGCGAGCCCTTGATAATTTCTGGGCGTTGACGTTCTTTCATTGTCATGGAGCTGATGATCGCTTCCATCTGTTTGAACATCTTGTCATCAACTTTGTCTTTTACATTGTCTGGTAGCTGGGACATTCCTGGAAGCTTATCCATCATCCCCATCATGCCGCCCATGTTTTGCATCTGGCCTAGCTGTTCACGGAAATCTTCAAGGTCGAAACCTTTCTTCTCTTTGAACTTCTTCGCTAACTTTTCTGCCTTTTCTTGGTCAACGTTGCGTTGTAGGTCTTCAATCAAAGACAGAACGTCACCCATGCCAAGAATACGTGAAGCAACACGATCTGGGTGGAACGGTTCTAGCGCGTCAGTTTTTTCACCGACACCCAAGAATTTGATTGGTTTGCCCGTTACATGGCGTACTGAAAGTGCCGCACCACCACGAGCATCACCATCAACCTTAGTTAGAACTACACCGGTAAGAGGTAGCGCATCGCCAAAGGCTTTTGCTGTATTTGCTGCGTCTTGACCCGTCATGGCGTCAACAACAAATAGCGTTTCTACTGGGTTGATAGCTGCGTGAAGATCTTTGATCTCCCCCATCATCTCTTCATCAATTGCCAAACGACCTGCGGTATCGACAATAAGTACGTCGTAGAATTTTTTCTTCGCATGGTCAATCGCTGCATTGGCGATATCAATAGGCTTTTGGTCTGGTGATGATGGGAAGAAGTCAACACCGATGTCTGATGCCAGTGTTTCAAGCTGCTTGATTGCCGCAGGACGGTAAACGTCGGCAGACACAACCAAAACTTTCTTCTTGTCACGTTCTTTTAGAAGCTTAGATAACTTACCTACCGATGTGGTTTTACCCGCACCTTGTAGACCTGCCATAAGAAGCACAGCAGGTGGTTGAGCGGCAAGGTTTAGCGCCTCATTCGACTCACCCATTACGGCTTCAAGTTCTGTTTGAACGATCTTGATAAATTCCTGACCTGGAGTCAGAGATTTAGAAACTTCTACGCCCACCGCTTTTTCTTTAACGCGGTTCACAAATTCACGAACGACCGGAAGCGCAACGTCAGCTTCAAGTAGAGCCATTCGGACTTCACGTAGGGTTTCTTTAATGTTGTCTTCGGTCAGACGACCTTTACCACTGATATTTTTCAGCGTTTTGGATAATCGATCCGTTAAATTCTCAAACATCTTTGTCTCTTCGCTAAAATGGCGATTAATTAGTGTGAGTATACATTAGCCAAGGTCTGAGTCATACCCGTACCGCTGTCCTATTCTTGTCTCTATTTATATATGGTGCGGTAACTTATTAATTTCAATATCTCATCTCTCACGATTGATGTCGGATATAACGTAGCCCCAAAGTGTAATGCAAGGTATAATTTCTCCATCGTGCACAATAATATTTAGGATTCATGGATAGCTTAATAGCCATCGCGGCCGCCATACTTTATGTCTTGGCGATTGCGACCATCATACCCGGACTCTCACAACAGTCAGGAATCAAAGCAAAAACAGTGTTTGCTAGTGCTGCCTGTGCGCTTGTTTTTCATGCGTGGATTTTGAGTGATCTGATTTTTGATGGTTCAGGTCAAAACCTGAGTATTCTCAACGTGGCTTCTTTGATCAGTTTTATTATTTCTCTGGTCATGAGCCTTGCTATGTTGAAAAACCGACTGTGGTTTTTATTGCCAGTCGTTTATAGCTTTGCTGCCATCAATTTATCTGCTGCCACATTTTTGCCAAGCACGTTTATAAAGCACCTAGAGAATGACCCTAAGCTACTCATTCATATTTCATTTGCGCTCTTCTCATACGCGACTTTAACTATCGGGGCACTCTATGCGCTTCAGTTGGCTTGGCTGGATCACAAACTGAAAGCAAAAAAATCTTTGGCGATTAACCCAAACCTGCCGCCTCTATTAATGGTGGAGCGTCAACTCTTCAAAATTATTTTGATCGGTAACTTATTGTTAACTGCCACGCTCATTACTGGCTTTGTCTTTGTGCAGGATATGTTTGCCCAAGGTAAGGCACATAAGGGCATTCTTTCTTTCATCGCTTGGGTGGTGTACTCAATACTGCTTTGGGGTCACTATCAAAAAGGCTGGCGTGGTAGAAAAGTCACATGGTTCGCTGTTGCAGGAGCAACACTGTTAACTCTGGCATATTTTGGCAGTCGCTTTGTAAAAGAAATCATCTTGAATTAAGGAGCTCTAGGGCTCCTATCCTTTATATTTTAGGCTAGATAAAATACAGTACGCCTTAACTCTTTGACTTAACGGACTTACTCAACCGTTATATAACCCAATACTTACAAGGAACAGCAACGTTTTGGACGACATCTCTACGGGTATCTTGTTTGCGCTACTCGCGTGTCTTATCGTCATATCAGGTTACTTTTCCGGTTCAGAAACAGGGATGATGTCTCTGAATCGTTATCGCTTAAAACACTTAGCCAAAAACGGGCATAAGGGTGCTAAGCGAGTCGAAAGACTATTAGACCGTCCAGATCGTTTGATTGGTCTTATTCTTATCGGCAACAACCTCGTTAATATTCTCGCGTCCGCGATCGCGACCATTATTGGTATGCGTTTGTATGGTGATTTAGGTGTCGCTATCGCAACCGGTGCACTAACTATGGTTGTATTGGTTTTTGCCGAGGTTACCCCTAAAACAATTGCAGCGCTTTACCCTGAACGTGTGTCCTACGCGAGCAGTATATTATTGACCATACTGATGAAGTTACTGTCGCCTTTAGTGATGCTTGTTAACTTTATTACGAATGGCTTTATCCGCTTACTTGGTGTAAGAGCGGATCACTCAGCAGAAGATCATCTTAGCTCCGATGAGCTGCGTACGGTGGTAAATGAAGCTGGCGGTTTGATCCCTCGCCGACACCAAGACATGCTAGTGTCTATTTTAGATCTTGAGCACGTCACCGTGAACGACATTATGGTCCCACGCAATGAAATTACCGGTATTGATATTAACGACGACTGGAAATCCATTGTTCGCCAGCTAACACACTCACCACATGGACGCATAGTTTTCTATCGTGACCAAATTGATGAAGTGGTTGGCATGCTGCGCTTGCGTGAAGCTTATCGTCTGATGTTGGAAAAGAACGAATTCAACAAAGAAACGCTATTACGTGCTGCTGATGAGGTCTATTACATCCCAGAAGGCACACCACTGAACGTGCAAATGTTGAAATTCCAACGCAACAAGCAACGTATCGGTCTGATCGTGGATGAGTACGGTGATATCATCGGTCTAATCACTCTTGAAGATATTCTGGAAGAGATCATTGGTGAGTTCACGACGTCAATTTCTCCAAGCCTCTCTGATGAAATCAGTCCTCAAGGTGACGGAAGCTTTCTTATTGAAGGCAGCACCAATATTCGAGATATTAACAAAGGCCTGAAATGGGATTTACCAACGGATGGCCCAAGAACGTTAAACGGTCTTATTTTGGAGCACCTGGAAGATATTCCAGAGAGCCATTTAAGCGTGAGAGTAGCGGGTCACCCAATGGAACTTGTTGAGATTGAAGAGAACCGAATCAAGCTCGTTCGTGTTTATCCGAAGAAGAAAAAATCGACATCCAAATAACCAAAAGAAAAGCCTGACTCATGTCAGGCTTTTTTACTTATTGGGGCAATATGCTTCTTAATGAGCACCTAGTCGATGCGCAACTCTTTTAACATCGACTCAGGCAAAGCAAGTTCATCATTTTTGTTCACCGAAACACCAGCATCCAAAATGTTCTTTGCGATCTGTTGTGCTTCTTTTAAAGAGTGCATTGCTGCCGTGCCGCATTGGTATTCGTTAAGTTCAGGGATCTTATTCTGACTTTCTACCTTCAGCACGTCTTCCATTGCTGCAATCCAAGCATCTGCGACTTGCTGCTCTGATGGTGTGCCAATCAGACTCATGTAAAAACCTGTGCGGCAACCCATAGGCGAAATATCGATGATCTCAACAGAATCACCGTTTAGGTGATTACGCATAAAGCCTGCATAAAGGTGCTCTAGGGTGTGAATACCTTTTTCAGAAAGAATGTCTTTGTTTGGCGCAGTAAAGCGTAAGTCGAAAACAGTAATCGTATCCCCTTTTGGGGTCTGCATGGTTTTCGCCACTCGCACTGCCGGTGCATTCATACGAGTGTGGTCCACGGTAAAACTATCGAGTAAAGGCATTACATCTCTCCTGATTGTAACTCCAGTACCTTTCGGTAATGGATAAATGTCATTCATCCCTACAGCACATGAACTGACTGTGGGCTAAAAGAACCAGCTGCTGTTGTCTTCTAATTCCTCACGACATTGCTTCAGCTGCCAGCCATAAGTTTTCGCTGTTTGTTCAACACGTCGAGCGACTTTGATTAAACTAGGTTTTCGATTATAAGTGCCTCGCTTATATCCACCTCGCCCTTCATGATAAGCCAGATACTGGTTATAGGGATCCCATAATGAAATCCCTAGCTGACGCCGTGTTTCATGAGTGTACCAACCGACAAACATCATAGAATCATCGAAGTTGGTACGAGAGCCCCCCTGACCTGTCGCATCTTGGAAGTCTTCCCAAGCAGGGTCTTGAGCTTGAGCATAACCATACGCACTGCTGACTCGTCCCCAAGGAATAAACCCTAGCAAATAATCTTTAGGTGGTTTTGCATCGTGCCGAAAGCTGCTTTCTTGTTTAATGATGGCCATAGCGACATGAATAGGGGTACCCCATTCATCTTCCATATCTTTGGCATCATCGTACCAACCGGATTTCTCTCGGAATATCTCGCATAAGTTATTCTGCTGCTTTGGCGGTGCCGTAGCACAACCTGCAAGTAACACGCTTCCAAGTACCGCTACTACTAACGACTTAATGTTCAACCCCACCAATCCTTAGTTAGTCATTACTGCTTCAGGTAAGCAAAGTAATCTTCCAAAAAATCATCAAAAGAAAGCATGTCACTCTGCTCTGCTTGCTTTTGTTTTTCCACGGACGACGCAACTTCCGTTTCCATCGTATCTTGTGAATAGTACTGATAACCGTGAGCTAGGTTTTCATCACGGTACTTCATACCAAGAGTACAACCGACTTTACCTAGCCCACCCAGCTCTTTCGTTAGCTCTAATAGTTGACCAGAGATCGTTAGTTCTGGGTTATCAATCCATGTCTCGAGTTGATTACACACATCTTGGTATGCACAGCCACCAGCGGTCATATCCATTTGCTGTGCTATTTGACGTAACTCGACGAAAACTCGGTGTGCCCAATCTTGTAGAGATAGACGCTCACCTTGGCAACCAATTTGCAGCATTAGACCTTTTTCACGGCCTGAAACAATGACTTTATTCCAGTTATCGCGCCAACACTCTAATTCACAGTTATCCATAGGGTCTGAGTCTGACAAGGCCGCCCAGGTAAGGAAGAGATCCAAGAATCGTACTTGCTCTTCATTTAAGCCCACTGCGCTGAATGGGTTAACATCTAGAGAACGAACTTCAATGTATTCGACACCACCGCGTCGTAACGCATCTGAAGGCTTCTCACCACTTTTCGATACACGTTTTGGACGAATCGGAGCGTACAGTTCATTCTCAATTTGTAAGATATTGGAATTAAGCTGGCGGTATTCACCATCCACTTTTACCCCAATTTTCGCAAACTCTTCTGATGGGTGGCGAATCGCATCACTCAAACCATCGAGGTATTGGTCAATGCTGTTAAAACCAATTTTCAGCACACTTTGAGCACTATTGGTATAGCCAAGATCGCTCAAACGCAAAGACGTCGACTTCGGCAAATATAATGTCCCGCCAATCTTCTCGAATGGCAGATCGGTTTCACGACCTTGAATAAAAGAGCCACATAACGCTGGTGATGCACCAAAGAAGTAGGGAATCATCCAGCCAAAGCGGTAGTAATTACGGATCAACGCAAAGTACGCATCAGACTTAGCATCTTGGCGGGCTTGTTCATCTTGCTCGCCATAGAGCGCATCCCAAAATGTTTCAGGAAACGAGAAGTTAAAATGGACACCTGAAATAATTTGCATCAGGCTGCCATAGCGACGCTTTAGGCCTTCTCGGTACAGCGTTTTCATTTTCGCTGCATTCGAAGAGCCATACTGGGCTAACTGAATATCATCCTCTGAGCCTACGTAGCAAGGCATTGATAGTGGCCACATTTTCTCTTCACCCATTTTGGTTTGAGTGAAATGATGGATATCTTTCAGCTGTGCCATCAGTTCTGGAATTTCATGTGACACAGGCGTAATGAACTCTAACAATGATTCCGAAAAATCCGTTGTGATCCATTGATTTGTGAACGCAGAGCCTAACCCTTCAGGATGAGGAGTTGTAGCTAGATGTCCATCCTGACGATAGCGCAAAGTTTCTCGCTCAACACCGCGTCCAAACTGCTTAAATACTTCGGGGTTTGATGCAACTTTTTTTAGTCGCGCAGCAAAATCAGTCAAAATGAGGTTCGCTTATATTGGGAGCAGGACACTTGTTACATAACACAAGTGTAAGCTAAGTTATTGATAGTTAATGCATCTAGATAAATAACCCACGAAAAGTTGCTTATCTAGATGAATAGCGGAGAAACGTTTCTCCGCTATTAAATGTGTACTCTATCGAATGATTTCAAGCTCTTCTACGTCTTTCCCCAACTTTTCTAATTGAGGACGCAACGATTTAGCATCACCAACGACGATAATTTGATAGTCATTTGGATCAAACCATTTCTGAGCCAGCGCATTCAACGTCTGCTTATCGACTTTTTCTACGATAGCGTTTCTTTGCTGCAAGTAATCATGATCGAGGTTGTACTTAAGAATATCACTGATGAGCTCCGCTTTTTGTGTTGGCGTTTCATATTTCAGTGCATCTTTTTGACCGACCGCTTGACGCATAAATTTCATCTCTTCATCAGTAATACCTGACTGCGAGTATTCATTTAGCTCATTTTCCATCTCAATGATCGAAGCAACCGTTGCATCCGCTCGTACTTGCGCGGTGAAAACCACCGAGCCTGTTTCTGGATTACCAGAGAAGTAGCCGTAAGCACCGTATGTGTAACCCTTGTCTTCACGTAGATTTTGGTTAATGCGGCTATTGAAGTTCCCAGCTAAGTTGAAGTTTGCCAGTTGACTTAGGTAAAAATCGCCCGTTGCGTCGTAAGGCATACCTTGACGAACCATCATGACCACACTTTGCGGCGCTCCTGGTTTATCAACAAGATGGATCTTTTGCTCACCTAATGCAGCAATGCTTTGCGGTGCATACAATGGCGCAGCTTCATCTTGCCAGTTTTTCCAGAACGTCAGTTGCTGCTCAATTTCCTGTTTATTGATGTCACCAACAACGACGATTTGCGCACTTTGTGGCGTGTAATGCTTCGAGTAGAATTCACGGACATCATCCAACGTTAATGCACTGACACCTGCTTGCGTGCCGTCTTTTGGTCGAGCAAAAACCGAATCCCCATAGAGCACCTGGCGACTCGCTTGTGACGCCATCCAACTTGGATTTTGGTGCTCATACACCAGGCCTTCTAGCGCTTGCATTTTTACACGCTCGAAATCATCTTGATTAAATGCAGGAGACAGCAACATCTCTTCGACAATTTCTAACGTCGGCTCTAAGTTCTTTTCTAGAGCAGAAACACTGATGTTTGTTGTATAACCTGTGGCATTAACAGAGATAACACTACCCAGTTTATCAAGCTCAGCTTGAATCTCTTCGACACTGCGTTTCGTTGTACCTTCTTGCAACATCGCAGCGGTCAATTGGGCAAGACCTTCTTTACCCTTTTCAACAAAACGTGTCCCTGCAGGTAGACTAAATTGCATCATCACCGTCGGCGTTTCATCGCTAACTGCACCAAGCAGCTCTGAGCCATTCTTGAAATGTAACTCGTACAGCTCTGGCATCGTCGCTTTCACTGGTTCTCCTACTGGCGGTTGCACTGAGCGATCGAAGTTATCGGTCGCACGACGATACGCCAATTGGTCATCGGAAATCTTCTCATATTCTGGCAGCGTGCGCTTTGGCGTCACAAAGGTCGCAGGTTTTACGACAAGGTCTGTTTTTCCTTTTGGGACCACGCTTAGGGTCACTTTGTTCTTACCTTGGATAAAGTCCGTATACGCTTTTTCTACCGAAGTCGGCGTAACTGCACGGATTTGCTCAAGCTGTTGCTCAAGACGATCAGGATCGCCGAAAAATGTCTCGTTGGAAGCCAACTGAGTCACTTTACCTTTAACGCTTTCTAGCGCAAAAATAGCATCCGCTTCCGCTTTACCCTTCAACTGCTCAAGGCGATCTTCTGTCACGCCTTTTTCCGCAAACTGATTCAGTGATTGTAAAAGCTCGTCGTACAGTTTTGATAGGTCGCCTTTGTCTCCAGAATCACCCATTGCGTAAACGTAAAAGTTACACGCCAGTTCAGCACAATCATGGAATGAACCAGCATCGACCGCTTTTTGAGTCTTCACTAGGTCTTGATAGAGCACGCTGTTGGTACCGCCACCCAATACTTCTGATAATGTATCGAGAGACGCTTGGCTTTCTTCGCCGTTGTAGGTTGTTGGCCACGCGATCATCACCATAGGTTGTTGAATACGATCTTCTAGAGTGATGTATTTATCTTCTTGCAGTTTTGCAGGTTGTTTCGGCGCATTTTCAACCTCAGGACCACGAGGAATCGAACCGAAGTACTTATTTACCCACTCTAGAGTTTGTTCAACGTCTAAGTCACCACCGATCGTGATAGTCGCATTGTTTGGGCCATACCAACGCAAGAAAAACGCTTTGAGATCGTTCACATCAACACGATCAAGATCTTCAACATAACCAATGGTTTGCCACGAATACGGGTGACCTTCAGGATATAGCGCTTCGGACATGCGCTCCCAAATTAAGCCATAAGGACGATTATCGTAACGCTGAGCTCGCTCATTTTTTACAGTAGAACGCTGAATTTCAAATTTGCGTTGAGAAACCGCATCCAACAAAAAGCCCATACGGTCAGACTCTAACCACAGCATTTTCTCGAGCTGGTTAGCAGGGACCGTTTCAAAGTAGTTAGTACGATCGCGGTTTGTTGTACCATTTAACGTGCCGCCAGCCTCTGTGATGATTCTGAAGTGCTCTTGGTCACCAACGTTCTCTGAGCCTTGGAACATCATGTGCTCAAAGAAATGCGCAAAACCAGACTTACCCACTTCTTCACGAGCTGAACCAACATGGTAAGTCACATCCACATGGACCAATGGGTCAGAATCTTCAGGAGCTAAGATCACCGTTAAACCATTATCGAGTTTATACTTTTGGTATGGAATCTTAACTTTGCCTTCTTCAGCTTTCGATGACTCAACGAAAGTTACCCCTTTCGGCAGTGATGAAACTGGCGTATTTGATGCACAGCCCGTGATCACCAACAGTGAACACGCGCCAACCCAAAACATCTTCATGTACTTTCCTTAAAATAATCCGAGATAGATGGCCGCAAGTAAGCTATACCTAGCAGCCTTTCCTAAAAATATTAAAATCACGCAAGGCAGAAACTTCATTCTTAGCCACCCTGCGGCTAAACACAGCGGGTCTCCTATTACAGGTAACCAGCTAAAAAATAATCCCCAATAGCCATACTTAGAGAGCCACTTTAATGCGGTATGACCGTGCTTTTCCTCTTGTGCTTTGTTGGGAATCCACAAGCCAAGCCAATAATTTGTTAAGCCACCAAGCGTATTACCGATAGTAGCGACCATAACAATTGAAGAAACGGAGTATTGATTTAATGAGAGAGTGGCAACTAAGCCCGCCTCAGAACCACCAGGCAACAACGTGGCACTGAGAAAACCGGTCATGAAAAGCACCCATAATGCTGAATCTGAAAACCAAAGCGCTAAACTTTCAAAACTCGTGTTAAATGCTTCTAGCATGTCATATCAAGCAACACCTTGCCTCTGGTTCTTCCTGATTCGACCTGCTGGTGAGCACCAATGACATCACTCATAGGATAAACCTGTTGAATTTCAGTCTTCAGTAAGCCAACGCCGACCATGTACAACAAGGTATCTAACTGCGCAGGGTCTGGTTCAACCAACATGCCACTAGCCTCAAAGCCTAGGAGTTTGGCTTTTTCACAAATCAGCTCAGCAGTTATGGTTGGAACGGTGATGACTCTCGCATTGTCTTTCAGGCATTTAAGCGCATCTAACGCAGCATCTCCGCCTACTAAATCAATCAAAACATCAACATCTTCAACACGTTCTGACACTGGTGCAAATTGATAGTTCACTGCATGAGCACCGAGCGTCGCAAGGTAATCTAAATTTCGTTCACTGCAGGTTGTAAAGACTTCCGCTTTCGTCGCGATCGCAATTTGTACCGCGAGGTGTCCAACACCACCGGCACCAGCGAGGATAAGTACGCGATCGTTTTCCGTCACATTAGCCTTACTGAGAGCTTGTGCCGCAGTTTGTCCCGCCAACGGTAATGCAGCAGCTGCCTCTAAAGTGACAGAGCTAGGAACATGACTTAACTCAGTTTCTGGAACACATATGTATTGACTGTAACCACCGCCTCGAACTGGGAAACCAATAAATCCAGCCACCTCATCACCTTCATTAAAACGTGATGCCCCCTCTCCACAAGACATCACTTTTCCTGAGATGTCGTAACCTGGCACCCAAGGTAAATTATCCTTATTCTGCGCTGCTGCCCAACCGAGCCCAGCTCGAGTTTTGACATCAATAGGATTTACGCCTGAAAAAGCGACTTTTACTAAGACTTCACCAGGCTGTGGTGATGGTGTAGAAGCATGTTGAATCGCGAGTACGTTGGCATCACCAAACTCAGTGATAACGATCTGTTTGTGTTCCATAAACCATTCCCTGCAAGAAAACAAAAAGGGATGCGAAAGCATCCCTTTGACTATAAACCATTTTGTTAACCTAAGTTAATCGTGATTTTGTAAATTGGTTGATCATTCCATTTTCAATAATGTCTAACCAACAAGTGCTAACAATATACCAGCCGCAACGGCTGAACCCAGCACACCAGCAACGTTTGGTCCCATCGCATGCATTAACAAAAAGTTTTGCGGGTTAGCTTGTAAACCAACTTTGTTTACGACTCGCGCGGCCATTGGTACCGCAGAAACGCCAGCCGCACCAATAAGTGGGTTGATGTCTTCTTTCGAGAACTTGTTAAGCAGTTTCGCCATCAGGACGCCCGCACCAGTACCGATACTAAATGCAACTGCGCCTAACCCCAAGATACCTAACGTTTCTAGGTTCAAGAACTGCTCAGCTTGCAGCTTAGAACCAACACCAAGACCTAAAAAGATAGTCACTATGTTGATCAATTCATTTTGAGCAGTTTTCGATAAACGATCGACCACACCAGCTTCACGCATCAAGTTACCCAAACAGAACATACCAACCAATGGCGTAGCTGAAGGTAAGAACAGAATCGTCATCAGTAATACAGCAAGCGGGAAGATGACTTTCTCCCATTTACCAACATGACGAAGCTGAGCCATCTTGATTTGACGCTCTTCCTTGGTTGTCAGTGCTTTCATGATTGGTGGCTGGATGATCGGCACCAATGCCATATAGCTGTATGCCGCGACTGCAATCGCACCTAACAGATCTGGAGAGAGCTTACTCGCCAAGAAAATCGCTGTTGGCCCATCAGCACCACCGATGATCGCGATAGACGAAGCATCTGCCATGGAGAACTCCATGCCAGGTACATAGTTGAGCAAAATAGCGCCAAACAGTGTTGCAAAAATACCAAACTGCGCAGCCGCACCTAACCACAACGTTTTTGGGTTTGCGATCAAAGCACCAAAGTCAGTCATCGCGCCCACACCCATGAAGATCAATAGCGGGAACACACCCGATTCAATCCCAATGTAGTAAACGTAGTAGAGCAAGCCACCAGGCTCAGTAAAGCCAGCATTTGGAATATTCGCCAAAATAGCACCGAAACCAATCGGCAATAACAGTAAAGGTTCAAATCCTTTTTTAATTGCCAAAAACAGCAAGGTACAACCAACCAGCATCATACAGATTTGGCCGAACTCGAAGTTAGCGATCCCTGTTTCTGCCCAAAGGGTTAACAATCCGTCCATGATACTCCCTTACGCCAGGCTCAACAGAGGCGCACCTACTGTGACAGCATCGCCTTCTTTAACGTTCAGCTCTTGAACCACACCACCACGCGCCGCTCGTACTTCAGTTTCCATTTTCATCGCTTCAAGGATGAGCAATACATCGCCTTCAGCTACCTCAGCACCAGGTTGAACATTCACTTTGAAGATGTTACCTGCAAGAGGAGCAGGTACCGCTTCTGCTGAAGCATTAGAAGGTGCGCTAGGTGTAGCCGATTTTGCCGGTGCATTAGAAGGAGCAACAGATGTCAGTTCACCTTGAGGGCCAACTTCCACCTCATACACCTGCCCGTCAACACGTACACTATAAGTTTCTACACCACCAGTTGCTGGTTGAGCTACAGGTACAGCAGGCTTCTCAGCTTCTAGCGTTGGTGCAGGCTCAAATGCTTCTGGGTTTTCACGATTCTTAAGGAACTTAAGCCCAACTTGAGGGAAAAGTGCATAAGTGAGTACGTCATCAACACGCTCACTTGCTAGCTTAATGCCTTCTGATTTCGCTTTCTCCATCAGATCAACCGTAAGCGTCTCCATTTCAGGCTCAAGTAAATCGGCAGGACGACAGGTAATTGGCTCTTTACCATCAAGCACTTTCGCTTGCAGTTCTGCATTTAACTCGGCTGGCGCTTGACCGTACTCACCTTTCAATAGGCCAGCGGTTTCCTTGGTAATACTCTTATAGCGCTCGCCAGTAAGAACGTTAATCACCGCTTGCGTACCGACGATCTGTGAAGTTGGAGTCACCAATGGAATGAAACCAAGATCTTCACGTACACGAGGGATCTCTTCTAATACTTCATCAATGCGATCCGCAGCACCCTGCTCTTTCAACTGGCCTTCCATATTGGTCAGCATACCACCAGGCACTTGAGCAATCAGGATGCGTGAATCGACTCCTTTTAACTGGCCTTCCCACTTCGCATACTTCTTACGTACCTCACGGAAATATGCGGCGATAGATTCCAGTTGCTCGAGTTTCAAATTGGTATCTCGCTCGGTGCCTTCTAGCATAGCGACTACCGTTTCTGTCGGTGTATGACCGTAAGTACAACTCATTGAAGAAATCGCAGTATCGAGAATATCAATACCGGCTTCTACTGCTTTTACCGCTGTTGCTGTAGACAGCCCCGTTGTTGCATGACAATGAAGTGCCAATGGCACATCACAAGACGCTTTGATACGCGTGATAAGCTCTTCCGCTTCATAAGGCTTAAGTAAGCCAGACATATCTTTAATACACAGCGAATGACAACCTAAATCCTCTAGGCGTTTTGCCAAGTCAACCCAAGTGTCTGCGTTATGCACTGGGCTCGTTGTGTAAGACAACGTACCTTGAGCATGCGCACCAACATCAACCGTTGCTTTCACGGCTTTCTGGAAGTTTCGCACGTCATTCATTGCATCAAAAATACGGAATACATCCATGCCGTTAGCATGCGCGCGTTCAACAAACTTTTCTACTACGTCGTCGGCATAATGGCGGTATCCTAAAAGGTTTTGACCACGCAGTAGCATTTGCATTGGTGTATTAGGCATCGCTTTTTTTAGTTCACGTAAACGCTCCCAAGGGTCTTCCCCTAAGAATCGAATACAAGAATCAAATGTTGCACCACCCCAAGTCTCTAGAGACCAGTAACCAACCTTATCCAACTCAGCTGCGATAGGCAGCATATCCTCAATACGCATACGCGTAGCAAATAGTGATTGATGGGCATCACGAAGGACCACATCAGTAATAGCTAGTGGTTTAGACATGCTCTTAAACTCCTTTTTAATCCTAGTTCGGCTACTTCGCGAATGAGGCGCGATGTTTATGAATCGCAGCCGAGATCGCCGCCACTACTTGTGGACTAACAGCTGAAGAGGTTGATTGAATATTAGTGTTTGTTTTTGGTGCTGCGATCGGCTCTGGTACTTCTTCTGGTACCAATTTCGACATTAACCGAACGAGATAAACAAGAATAGTGAGGAAAATAAATACGACCGCCATCCCCGTTAGCATCAGGGTGGCCGCATCTACTAGCAGGCTTCCTATATTAGTCATGTTGCTTCCTTTCTTTGTCATCCTGACAACGTGCAGGACTTTAATAGTGTCAAATCCCGACCCATGGATTATCTCGATTGGTTAAATTTTGTCAATTTTGTTTAAGGAAGGTTTGTAGTAATCCTGATAAATGATTATTTATTCACTACCCAGATCACAGTTCATGACAAAATAATCACTTCAAATCGCTATCACCTTACGAACAGAGTAAAGGAGGACATAAATAAAAACTGCGATTTAGATTTCAAAATCAAATCGGGACTCACGCAGTAAAAACCAACAAAAACAAAAAGATGAACAAGATTAACAATAAATAAACAAATAACAAACAAAGTGACTACATGAGAGTGATTGAAATGAAAAATGGAAGTCAGTGTATAGGAGGGATAATCAGGATGATTTCACACGATGCGACAGAAGCTTGATAGCAAATTGCTTAGATACGCACATATTCGCTTTTAAAAAGAGGAACATAGGCTCTAGTGATCCTACGCCATATTTCAGATGTCTAGATACAAAAAAGCCTCGCAATTGCGAGGCTTTTTCAATAAGTGGCGCGTCCTGGAGGATTCGAACCTCCGACCGCCTGGTTCGTAGCCAGGTACTCTATCCAGCTGAGCTAA